>JAMCTA010000065.1 GCA_023381895.1 Chloroflexota bacterium | reverse complement strand
ATGCAGTTGGAGATCGGGAGATCGTCTTCCTTCCTGCTGGATACGAAGGGCCATAGGCGCGAAGTCGTCATCGTACTGACGACGAGCGCGTCTCCGCGCAAGGATGACAGAATGCGCAGTGCGTCCGCTCCCCGCATCGTGGCACACTCCTCTCTACCTGTCGCGATTGTACCAATGGTACGGAGACAGGGCTGTGCTCTCCATGGCAGAGTGACACGGTAGACGTTGTTAGGATTAGGGTAAGGGAGAGTCCAGGAGTGCCGATCGACTACTCTGAAGACGGCGCCATCGTCACGATTCGCATCAATCGGCCGGAAGCGCACAACGCTCTTGACGAAGACGACAGTGCTGCACTCGGACGGGCATTCGAGCGCTTTCGTACTGATGACCACGCGCGTGTGGCCATTCTGACGGGGGTGGGTCCGCTCGCCTTTTGCGCGGGAGGAGACTTGAAGCGGATGCTGCCTGCTAGGCAGTTGAGAGTGCGAGCCGGGGGGGATCTCGGCCCTTCGCTCGGAGGAATCACGCGGGCGCCGCGCATCGACAAGCCGCTCATTGCGGCTATCAACGGCGATTGTGTTGGCGGAGGCTTGGAGATTGCCCTGTGCTGCGACGTCCGCATCGCCGTTCCGCACGCCCGTTTTGGCTTTCCCGAGATCAAGTGGAGTATCTTACCCGGTGCGGGCGGCACACAGCGTTTGCCGCGCACCATTGGTATGAGCCGGGCAACACGGCTCCTCCTCACGGGTGACCTCATCGCGGCAGAGGAAGCGCTCGCGTGGGGGCTCATCTCGCAGGTGGTGTCCGCACCGTCGCTCGCCGGGGAAGTGTCTGCTCTCGCAACCAAGCTTGCCAGCTACTCGCCGCTGGCGCTGCGTACTCTGAAACGAGCGCTCTATGAAGGCTTGGAAGGCAGGCTCACCGAGGGGTTACGCCTCGAGGCAGAGCTCGCCGCGATACTGCTCCGGAGTGCCGACGCTGAGGAAGGGCTGCAAGCATTTCGCGAGAGGCGAGCGGGCGAGTTCCGGGGCGTGTAGCGAGGAGATGGGAGCTTGTTCGAGTGCATAGCCAAGATAGGCGCCAGGAAGTCCTGGGGATTGATGGCGGATGCTGGGCCACCGCCCGCTGGCGTACCGGTCGATGCGGGAGCCGGTGCTGCTGAGCCAGTCCTCCGCGTCTGGGGGCTCGTCGTCAGGGTCGCCGACCTCCTCCCCCTCCTGCGCTGTCACCTCCCGCAGCCCGCCGGCAGTGGGGTGGATGTCGCCTGCTCCATCGGTCCGGCAGACGACCACTACGGCACCCTCGTCCTCCGTGGGGGCACCAGCGGCACCTACTGGGAGCTCACGAAGCTGCGCTCGACCGACCCCGCTCCTGATGGCTTCGCGTTGCTCTTCGTCACCGGCAGCACGAGCACGCCGGTGCTCGTGGCGACGACGGCTGGGCAGCTGGGCATTGGGACTGTCACCCCGAGCAAGCCCTTGGAGGTGGCCGGGGGAGCAGTCAAGCTGGCTGGCGGTATCGTCTTCGGTCCGGACAGCCAGGGTGGGGTGCCGGGGATGCACAGCGACGGCACCAATCTCTACCTGGAGGCCAATGCCGGCAGCCTCTACCTGCGCCCTCAAGGGGAGGGGGACAACACCAACGCCGCCGTGCTCACGAGCGACGGCTCCCTTGGCATCGGCACCCTCACGCCCAGCCACACCCTGCACGTCCACGGCGCTGATGCCAGTGGCTCCGGCATCCTCGTGGACACGGCGGGCTACACCAACCTGCCGCCGACGCTGGGGACGGCGACCGGCGTCGTCCTCAACGCTCGGGGGCTGAACGTCGTCGCTGACGGGGCGGCTCTCGCTGCTGGTCCCAGTGCGGGGGTGGGTATCGCCGTCAACCGCGCCGGCTCAGCGTTGGGGCTGCGCAACAGCACGGGTCCAGCTCTCGTGGTCGAGACGGGGAGTGTGGGCATCGGCACGGCGACTCCCCAGCAGCCTCTGGACGTGGCGGGCACCGTGCGCTGCACCGGCATCCTGCTGGGCGGTGATGAGCTGCTCAGTGGCGCCATCAAGGACTCGACCGGGCAGTACACCCGCGTCGATGCCGGCGGCTGCTTCTACGCGAGCTGAGCGACCGGAAGGGAGGCTGTAATGGCCAGCTGGACTGATGATCCGGTTACTACCAGTACGCATATTCGCGCGGTGCACGTCAACGAGCTGCGCCGGACGGTGCTGCGCAACCGCTACAAGGTCGGCCTAGGCGGCGTGACGTGGTCCGACGGGCCTTGGGTGACCAGTCGGACGCACATCCGGGCGATCCACTTCACCGAGGTGCACGATGCCATGACGCCCTACCTCGGTGCGCTCATTTGGAGTGTGGGGAGCCCGCCCGCACCTAGCCGCCAGGTGAGCGCCCGCGACATCAATGACTTGCGCGCCTGGTGCGATCAGTTCTCAACCGACCTGAGCCTTCCCACGGGACCGGACCCGGCGGAGGAAGGGATCACTTCGTTTTCCTTCGATCCCACGACGACGCCGCAGGCCAGCATCGACGCTTCCTGGGTCGCAGATATCGCCGGTCTCACGCCGACCACAACTCCCCTCTGGATCAGAATCAGGATCATTGCGGACTCGAGCGACAACATCGTTCCGTACTACTTCCCCTACCAGGTGGCCTTTCAGTACTATCAGAATGCCAACATGCCGGTGCAGGCGCTCTTGACCAGCGACTTTGCGCGCTCGTATGAAGGACATTACAACGATAACGTCAGCGACCCGTTCTTCACGAACCCCTTCATCGACTACTTTTCCGCTAGAGCGGCAGACTTTGCCACGAACATGGTCGGCTATAATGCGTCTTCCTACATCATCTGGAATGAGCCTAGCAATCAAGGGTCGACTACTAGTCTTGATGCGCGGGTATTTGCCTCGCTACTCTATCACTGCTTCACCCAGATTAACGACGCCGCTCCCGGTGCCGGCGTCATCATGGGAGGAATCCTCTGGCAGGACACGATCAATCACGACCAGGCGACGCAGGCGGTGGTGCAGTATCTTTCACAGATATACACCTGGCTGCGGAACAACGGGCTCGGTGTGCCCTGGGATGCGGTCAACCTCCATCCGCATAACTGCGGGGATCCCAATGGCTATCCGGCCGGATTCAGCCAGCAGGACATGACCAACTTGCGCAGTGCCATCGATAACGTCTTCTCACTCAGCGACCGCCGCCCCGTCTTTATCGGGGAGTGGGGACCCACCCATAGCGGTGCGCTGAACCAAGCTTGTATGGGTAACGCCTACACATACTTGCGCGAGGTCTTCGACGCCATGTGGTATTTCCAGCATCCGAACCGGACGACGACAGGCGACTGCACATCAACCCCCGGCGATTACGGGACGACCGCCTGGACCTACGTCCAGGGAACGAGCTACCAGGACTGCGCCGTCACGGCCCACTGCCCCGAGTGGGCGCAACTGAGCACACTGCTGGAGCAGCGCAACAGTTAGTGCCACTCTAGCACGGCATAGTCGGAGAGGAGGCTCGGCCCGTGCGAGTTCGCTCTACGCTCTGTGCCCTGCTGCTGGCCGTAGTAGTTGCCGCGCCCAGCCTTCTGGTGGCCGCTGGAGCGCCCAACGGCGTGGGGACTTGGACACCGCTTGCCGAGACTGGTGCACCCGGTGCCAACGCCTTTCACACGGCGGTGTGGACGGGGAGGGAGATGCTCATCTGGGGCGGCGGCCCCGCCGACGCCCCCGGGAATCGGGGGAGTCTCGGTGCTGGCGCCACGTACACGCCAGGACGCCACACCTGGCAGTCGATAACGCGCTATGGCGCTCCCAGTGTTCGCTCCTTCCACACGGCGGTGTGGACGGGGAGGGAGATGCTCATCTGGGGCGGTATCATCTCCGCCTTTATCCGAGACAACGGTGGCAGCTACGACCCGTCGACGGATCGCTGGACAGCGATCGCGCCGTGGCCTGATCTGAGCGGCCGCTATGGCCACACGGCGGTGTGGACGGGGAGGGAGATGCTCATCTGGGGCGGCAATGGCGGGCCTCCTTATCAGTACCAAGGAGCTGCATATGACCCTAGCACGAGATCCTGGAGACTGCTTCCAAACGCTAGCTTTCTTTCACGGCGGTGGTGGCACACGGCGGTGTGGACGGGGAGGGAGATGCTCATCTGGGGCGGCCAGACTGTGAGCCAGATTCCGGCGTGGATCCCGCAAGATACTGGTGGTCGCTACAATCCGGCCACGAATACCTGGCAGCCCATCGCCAGCACCGGTGCGCCGGGTCCCCGCTATGGCCACACGGCGGTGTGGACGGGCAGCGAGATGCTCATCTGGGGTGGGAAAGACGCGAAGGGCTACCTGGGTGACGGCGCCGCCTACGACCCGCGGACCAACACCTGGCGCCCCCTGCCAATGGCCGGCGCACCCAGCCCGCGGGCGCGCCAGACGGCGGTGTGGACGGGGACAGCGATGCTCGTCTGGGGTGGCGAGAATGCTCATGGCACGCTCGGAGACGGGGCGGCCTATGACCCGCGGACGAACACGTGGACTCCGCTTCCGGCGGCGGGGGCGCCGAGTGCGCGCGCGTGGCAGACCGCCGTCTGGACCGGGAGCAGCATGATCGTCTGGGGCGGTTGCGGCCGCTGTGGCGAGAGCGGCACACGGTTCATCCCGTTGGGAGATGGAGCGGTGTACACTCCGCCCCTCCCGCCATCAGCCACACCCGTGGCGTCCCCGGTTCGATCCGGACGGCCGGTACTTCCGGAGACTGGTGGGGGCTGGCAAGGCCGGCATCCTCCTGGGCGGTGATGAGCTGCTCAGTGGCGCCATCAAGGACTCGACCGGGCAGTACACCCGCGTCGATGCCGGCGGCTGCTTCTACGCGAGCTGAGCGACCGGAGGGGAGTCATCGTGGCGAGTTGGACCGACGATCCTGCGACGAGCAGCACTCACATTCGGACGATCCACATCAACGAGCTCCGAGCAACGGTGGACAATGACCGGCGCGCGGCGGGTCTCAGCCCCTACGGCTGGACCGATGCCCCGCTCACTACCAGCACCCACATCCGGGCGATTCACTTCACCGAGGTCCGCACCGCCATCCAGCAGGTGCCGAATGCGCCCACGCTCCCCGGCTGGAGCGTGGGGAGCCCGCCCGCACCCAGCCGGCAGATCAGCGCCCGCGACATCAATGACCTGCGGAACTGGACGGACCAGCTCTCGGCCGCAGTGGGCCAGCAGTTCGGCCCGGCGGAACTGTCGCGTCAGGGCATCGTCTCCTTCTCCTACGACCCGAGCTACAATGGCGGGGCTGGCGCGACGGTCTCCGAAAGCCAAATGGCGATCGTCTGTTGGTGCGCACGGTGATCAGCGCGAGATCGAGCGACAACACGCTGGGCAGTCCGGGCTACCCGGAGTACAAAGCGGCCATTGACGCCTGGGTGCGTAATGGCTTCACGGTGGCGGCCGTCTTGCCCCCGGAGTTCGACCGGCCGGGCACTGCTGGCTCGACCTTCTGCCCGAACGCAGGGCCCGGCAAGAACAACAATCCCCTGCTCAACGACTACATCGACGATTGGTCGTTTCGCGCGGCGGACTTCGCCGGCCAATTGGCGTCTCACAGCCTGACCACCTACTGGGTGTGGAACGAACCGAACACCGATGGCTCCATCGCGATCGGAGCGAACTGTCCTGCCGGGAGCCAGATCCCGGGGACAAACCCGCCGCAGTTTTACCACCCCACCTCACTCTCGCCGCAGAACTTCGCGGCGATGCTGTATCAAGATTGCACGCGGATCAAGAGCACTGTCCCCCAAGCGATCACCTATGCGGGCGGCTTGAGTGTATTGCCGGGGACGGACCCAAACGGGCCCTACGTCGCCGGATACCTCGAGGCTATGTACCAATACCTCAATCAAAGCCTGGTGAGGGGACCCTATCCCTGGGATGCCCTCAGCCTCAACATGGAGGGCTATCCCGATAGTGGGTTCATCGCGTCAGTGATCACGGCGATCCAGGGCAAGCAGCAGCAGTATGGCGATACGAATGATGGGACATCGACAGGTACGTCAAAGCCGCTGCTGATCGGGGAATGGGGGGTGCGGAACAGCGAGCTCGACCCGACAAGGGCGCGACCAACCTACAATGCGCTCCGGATGGCCTTCCCCAAGGCGATGTACTTCTTTCAGCACCCCAACTTTTTCTCTGACCATCGCAGTACCGACTACGGGGCTAGAGACTGGAACGTCCAGGGCGGTCAGTATGTCCCGGCGGACAAGCTACTCTGGTGGGATGTGCTGTACTCCTACTACCAGACGCCATAACCTGGAGGTATCGTCCGTGACACCACGACACCGCTTAGGGAAGGTAGGCGAGCAGGACCACCTGCATTCTTGTCACCCGCATATGAGCAAGGGTTTTTCCTTGTCTTCGGTGTGCCGGGAAACCTCGTTCCTGTGATGGAGGTCTATCGGCATTGCGCCCTGGTCGTAGCAGGAGATCATGCAGTCTCCTCTGAGGGTCCGCTATCTTTACACACAGAATGTGAGACATTATCGCCTTTTGGGGGTGTTGCTATGGGGTGGGTGCTCGTGTTCGCTACCGTGCTGACGGCGGTTCTGACAACACCTTTGCAGCCATGGGCGCCTCCTACCCCGGCGTCTGGTGATCTCATCCAGATGCCGGGCGGCGCGAGCGCGTCAGTGAGCGTCGCCGCTACGCTGAGCGTAGGCGCCAGGCCGAACGGGATCGCGGTTGACCCATCCACCAACCGGGTGTACGTCACCAATCGTGATGCCAACACAGTTTCCGTCATTGACGGTCACACCCAGCGGGTGATAGCAACGGTGTCCGTTGGTATAGCCCCCAGCGCCATCGCCGTGGATTCCGCTATCCACCGGGTGTACGTCGCCAATACCGAGAGCAATATGGTCACTATCCTGGATGAGGCCACTGACGCGGTGGTCGGGACCATCCCGACCGGCGCCCATCCTGGTACCATCGCGGTTGATCCCTCCAACCACACCCTCTATGTTGGTGACGACGGCGATGCGGCAGCGCTGCGGCAGACCGGCAATCCCACCGGGACGATCCGCGCCTTCGACGACCAGACGGGGCTGGTGCGCGCGACGCAGACGCTCGGTAGCGGCCCGCTGGCGAGCATGCTCACCGTGGTGCGCGGACTTGCTGTCGATCCCATCGCGCATCGGGTTTATGCCACAACTAGCAGGCCCGACAACAATTCGATCGCGATGCTGGATGGTGGAAGCCTCGGAGAGGTTGGAAGCGTCGGCTTGCTCCACGGCGTCTCGTTCGGCGTTGCGGTGGACAGCGCGACGCATCGGGTGTACGCCACTGACCCAATCGGTGACCTAATGGTGTTTGATGGCACCACCCCGCGGGCGTTTTCGCAGCAGCCGACCTTCGTACGTGTGGGGGATAACCCCTTGGGCGTGGCAGTAGATTCGACGACACGGACCGTCTACGTCGCCAACTCGGGGACGAACACGATCTCGGGTGGCAACAGCAATTCTCTGTCTGTGCTTGACGAAAACACCAATCGAGCTCTCGCCACAGTACCGGTGGGCACTACCCCTTGGGCCGTCGCCGTCGATCCGTCAACCCACCTCGTCTACGTCACAAACCAAGGTAGCGACACCGTGTCGATTCTCCGAGGCCTTACCCAGCCCTCCTCCGTCTCCCACGATTGCCGTTACTTCCCTCAAACCGGCTTTCGCATCGATAATGACACCATCTGGACCTACTTCCAGCGTCGTGGCGGCGTGGCCTCCTTCGGCTTTCCCACCAGCCGCACCTTTCTCTTCCAGGGTTTCACCGTTCAGTTCTTCCAGCGCCGTGTCGTCCAGCTGGATCACCGCGGCAGCCCGCACCTCCTCAATCTGCTCGATCCCCCCTTCTTGCCCTACACCAGCTTCAACGGCAGCACCTTCCCCAGCGTCGATAGCTCCCTGCTGTCTACCGCGCCTGCGCCAACTGACCAACCAGCAGTCCTCGCGTGGGTCCAACAACACGCTCCGGACGACGTCAATGGTATTCCCGTCGACTTCTTGTACAGGTTTGAGGACACCGTCTCCCCGCATTCCGCCTTCCCAACCGGTGGCGAGCTCTTTCTTCTTCCTGGCTTCGACCTCGAGCTCTGGGGTATTCCCACCAGCCAGCCGCTGGTCGATCCCAAGAACCACGACTTCATTGCCTTGCGCTGGCAGCGGGGGATCATGCTCTACGACGCGTTGTGTGGCTGCACCCAGGATGTGCTGCTTGGCGACTACCTGAAGGCGGTCTTGACCGGTCAGCACCTGCCGGCGGACCTCGCGCAGGAAGCGGCCGGCAGCCCGCTGTTGAGTCAGTACGACCGCAGCCAGCCGCACTGGGTGCGCGATCCCCACCTACTCCCCAACACCGACCTCACCAATGCCTTCACGCCGGAGTGAGGGGACCCAGCGACGAAGATGAGGTCAGTGGAGGTACGCTCGGGATGGAACAACGACAGCGACGCTGGCCACGTCTTCAGCGGACGCGGCTCGCCTGTTTGCGGGCTGGCGACCCAAGAGGAGTATGTACCCGTCCCCGTAAGAGGGGTGGGGAAATGGCAGCAGCGCCAGCCAGGCGTAGGGTGTGGGCGCTCTGGACGGCGGCGGGTCTCGGGACGCGGCCACCCTGGAGCAGCAACGTGACGCCGGGACGGTCGTGGACCTTCTCCAGACAGAAAGAGGTGGGAGCCCTTGCGGGGTGGAGCACGCACAGACCTGTTCGGGAGTCGCGTCACGCCGCCGAGCAGACATCGGGTAGGAGCACTCCCGGAGCGCACCTTGACATAGCGGTGCGGACTTGGGGTACACTCCCAGAATAACCAAAGAGCTCATGACGATGACCGGGAAGAGTACACGCTTTTCCGCCTCTCAGAGAATCGATTCCTGGCTGCAAAATCGATGAGGCCGAAAGCGCCGAATGGGCCCGTGAGTCGCGGTCTGAAGTCCGGATACCGGATGCGTAGGAGCCGCCGGAAGGCCCGCCGATAGCAGAGGGC
>JAMCTA010000131.1 GCA_023381895.1 Chloroflexota bacterium | reverse complement strand
CCTTATTACGCTCTCCAGCTCTGTCACTAAGACCTCCACTCTCTGTGTCCGTTATGCTCCCGCGCTCACGGCCCTGTGAATATCCGGCGGGCTCTGAGCATACCGCCGTGTAGACTACACTCCTCACGATCAAGAGACAGGGAGGCAGCGTGGACGCGGACGCTCTGAAGCGTATCGCTGGTGAGCGCGCAGCAGCGCTCGTGCAGGACGGTATGCGTGTCGGGCTTGGTACCGGATCCACCGCCACGTGGGCTGTTCGGGCCCTCGGAGACCGGGCGGCTAGCGGGTTGCACTTCGTGGGCGTTGCCACCTCAGTTGCGACTCAGCAGCTCGCCGAATCTCTCCACCTCGCTATGGCGACGCTAGGTGATGCTCCTGCGCTCGACATCGACATCGATGGAGCGGATGAGCTCGACCCCTCGCTGAACGCGGTCAAAGGTCACGGTGGAGCTCTTCTGCGTGAGAAACTAGTGGCGTTGGCGGCACGCGCCTTCGTTGTCGTCGTCGATGAGAGCAAGGTCGTCAGCCGGCTCGGCGAGAAGATGCCGGTTCCCGTTGAAGTCGTGCGCTATGGCTGGGAATCGACACGAAGTCGCGTCGAGCGACTCGGATGCCAGGTCACGCTGCGAATGGTCGGCGACGAGCCCTTCACCACGGATGAGGGACATTTCATTCTCGACTGTGCTTTCGGAGTCCTCGAACGTCCAAGCGAAGTTGCTAGCGCTCTCAAGCTTACGACCGGTGTGGTGGAGCATGGCTTATTTCTCGATCTCGTTGCTAAGGCAATCATCGCCCATCGAGATGGCACGATTGAAGTGCGCCGCCGCTAAGCACGCTCCGTTGACGGTATCGAGGACTCGGCGAGTTTCATCTTGTTACCGTAGAGAGTGAGCGCATTACAATACATAATGTGCTCGCGTAGGTCTTGAGGCAGCGGCCGGAAAGCCGTGACAGGCGAATCGAAGTCCCAGTACGGATAGTCTAAGGAAAACACCAGGATGTCACGGGCGCGGATCATCTCAAACATACCGAGGAGCCAGCGGTCTTGAGGTGGCTCTTCAATGGGTTGCGCCGTCACACGCACGTGTTCGAAGACGTACTCACTGCGGTGCCATCAGGGGCGACCGAGTCGCGGTGCATCAAGCCGACTTCGTTGTAGTAACCCGTACCTGGGTAGCCTAAGTCGCCGTCTGCATAACCGGTCCGCCAGGGCTCTTTGAGATACGGAAGGAGATCCCTCGCCCCCCGAAAGCTGTTGTGAACGTCACAATCGACGGTCGGCGTGTCTTGCGGCTCGCCGTGGAACAGCACGGCCCTTCTCCCAACCTCGCTGGCCAATGAGGATAGCGTAGCATAGGACTGAGGACACGGGAGTGGAACTCGCCCGACCCGTACTTACGAGCAACGTTGGAGGAGCGACTGCCAAATTGGGATAATCACTGATGGCTACAGAGTTGCAGAACAAGGAGGATCAAGTGCGCTTAGGCATCGATAGCTACAGCGTCCGAGAGCAGGACTGGGATGCTTTCCAGATCATCGATTATGCGGCTACCCTCAACCTGGATAACGTTCACTTTTCTGAGCGTGGCAACTTTGCTTCTCTCGATCGATCCTATCTGACGAAGCTTCGTGATTACGCCGCAGAGCGGGGACTCACCATTGAGGTGGGTATGGGAAGCTTCGAGCGCTTTGCTCAGTCGTTCAAGCCAGAGCTCGGCAGTGGGGAGCAGCAGCTGAGCGACATGCTTGATGCGGCCGTGGTGGTGGGCTCTCCCGTCGTCCGGTGCTTTCTCGGGATGGAGGTCGACCGGTACGGGAGTGTCCCATTGTCTCAGCATATCGATGAGGCGGTGCGGACCTTGCGAGCCGTCGCATCGAAGGCGAAGGACTGCGGCGTCAAAGTCGCCGTGGAAAATCACGGCGGTGTTGACCTACTGGCGCGCGAGCTCAGAGAGATTGTCGAGACCGTTGGCTTCGACGCTGTGGGAGTCTGCCTCGATACGGGAAACCCTGCCTACGGAGGAGAGGACCCCATGGTATCGGCTTCGCTCCTCGCTCCCTACGTCGTGACGAGTCACTTTCGCGACACCCGTGTGTGGTGTGTTCCTCAGGGTGCTATGGCGCAGTGGTCTCCGCTCGGCTGGGGTAACGTCGATCTCGAGAAGATTCTCGGCACGCTCGAGATGCAGCATCGAGACATACCGATCGACTTGGAGATCATCACTGGCCGCCCCCCGAAGCTTCTCGCGTACTTTGACGATGCAAGCGTGTTCTGGAATATCTATACGACGATGCTCGCAAAGGACTTTGCGCACTTCATCCATCTCGCTGAGACCGGCAAGCCTGGTCCGATCGAGCAAGTCACACTTGACTGGAGTAACCAGAGCGATGGTACGACGCGGCAGCGCTTCCGCGAGCAGCAACTCGCCCATTTCCAGGCAAGTGTGCAGTATGCTCGCAAGACTCTTGGCCTAGGAGGGCGGAGATGACCGACTCAAAGAGCCGTACCGTAGTGGGTATACTCACCGCGTGATCACTCCTATCCAACCGGCCTCACTCCCGTCTTCGCGGCGGTCGCGCCCTACAAACATCCTACGCGTTGCTTGGATAGCGATCTGGCTGGGCTGCTGCGTATTTCTGCTCATCGTGAGTGGGAGTGTGTACGCAGTCATCCATTACCTGTCCACCGCCTGGGAGCCCCGGCAAGCAACCATCAGTGCGATCTCTGGATCAGTTCTGGTGCAGAAGCCGACGTGGGCGCGCCCTGCTCCTGCGAGCCGTGATCAGCATCTTGGCGACGGGGATCGGCTATGGACAGGCAAGGACAATCAGTCCTTTGCGACGGTGCAGTTCTGGGAAGGCAGCGAGCTGCACGTAGGGCCGCATACCGAGATCACCGTCGTCCGGCTCCGTTCTAACCGGTATCAGCTTCTCTCCACTGAGCGTCGCCTCGTGGTAATTGCTCTTGATTCTGGTCGGGTTGAGGCTTCAGTAGTGAAGTTCGACTCCCAGCAGTCAAGATTCAGTGTCGTATCGCTCGGTACCACCGTTCAGGTGGTCGATGGAACGACAGACGTATGGCTCACTCAGCCGCACGCAGTCAACGACTCCGGTGGTAACTCTCGATCGGCGCCCTTCACGATAAGTTGCTGCAGCACTCAGGTCCTTACGCTGGATGGTCAGGCAGTTGTGTCGGCGCCCGGAGGGGAGACGGTTCTCAATGGTAACCAGCGTGCTACTGTCCCGATGGGCGGGGCGCCAATCACCGCCGATCATGCCAGCTGGGACCTGCTGGTGAATTGGTCATTGCAGCCAGGTACGGATGGCTTGCCTGAGGGGTGGCACGTTGGGTTCGATCCTCCACAACCGCTGGGTCAGTATGGAAATCATCTCAGTTATGCGAGTGGAACGAATCCGTATCTTCACCTCTTTTCAGTTGGGTCGAACTCACAACATCGAGCCGTGTCGTTCACCCAGCAGATCAACCGTGACGTACAGGACTTCCTCAACGTAAAGCTCGAGCTCGCATTTCGTATCAATGCCCAGTCGCTACCAGGGGGTGGGCTCGCGGGGTCGGAGTATCCGTTCCGTGTCTCCGTTGACTACCGAGACAGCAATGGGGCGGAACATCGCTGGTTCCACGGCTATTATATCTTGCCGCCTGAAGGTTCCTACATCGCCGATCCCCAGTCGCAACGAGTCGTAGCCGGCAAGTGGTACACCGCTTCATCCCCTCAGACGGATCTCGTCTTGAGCGATCTCCCGGATCCCCCGGTGTTTGTGTACTCGGTAGAGTTCTCTGCCTCGGGCTGGGACTTTAGCACCGACGTGCGTGAGGTCAGGCTCGTCGCGCAGTGAGCCCGCAGAAGGGGAGACGCCGTAGCTGACCCCATAACTTGAGGAGGTGACTGCTGTGACCAGCGTGTGCACCGTGGAAGAGATGCGCGAGTGGGAGCGCATCACCATTGAGCGAGGAACAGAGGTCAGCCAGCTGATGCTGCGTGCTGGCATGGCCTTAGCGGACGTGATGCTGACCGATCCACGTGCCCAGTCACCCGTGGTCATACTCGCAGGACCTGGCAACAACGGTGGCGATGCTCTCATCTGCGCGCATCGATTGGCTGAATCCGGAGAGAGCGTCAGGATCGTCCTGTGGCGGCGGGATGAGACATCCTTCCCCGGACTTCCTCCAGGAGTGGCACACATTGTCGCGTCGGAAGACTCGCTAGACGAGATTCTTCGCTGGTGCCTCCAGTCAAAGACGATCGTCGATGGGCTGCTTGGCACTGGCGCATCTCGACCGCCAGCCGGGGTACTCGCCGAACTCATTCGTACTGTGGAACAGTGCCGCACCGGGAGCCATCACTCGTATGTGATCGCTGCAGACCTTCCCACTGGCATAGATGCAGACAGTGGAAAGGTAGAGACTGTTGCGATTCGAGCTGACCGTACCGTGGCATTTGGAGCCATCAAGGCAGGTACTCTATGCTTTCCGGCGGCAGAACACGCCGGGCAGACTACCGTGGCCCGTATTGGACTTGTCGAAGATGCGCGCCCAGCTGGGCGGCTGATCGATAATGCCCTTGTCACTCGCCTGCTACCGGAGCGGTCCGTGGATAGTAACAAGGGTAGCTTCGGCACTATCGTCATACTCGGCGGTTCTGAGCAGTTCGTTGGTGCTCCAGTCCTCACTGCGAAAGCGGCGATGCGTGTGGGCGCAGGCCTGGTCAGGCTGGCGGTGCCCCGCTCGATCTATTCCATCGTCGCTACCAAGCTCGATGAGGCTGTGTTCGAGCCGCTCAGTGACGGAGACGGCGCGATCTGCCAGGATGCGGTGGAGAGCATCGAGCGCACACTGACGCGAGCACGTGCTTTTGTCATCGGACCCGGGCTGAGCCAGCGTGGTGAGGCCCCCAAGGTGGTGCTCGATATCCTGGAGCGTCTCAGCGCTTTGCAGAGCAAACTCTCCATCGTGGTCGATGCGGACGCGCTCAATGCGCTTTCCCAGAGTGACTATTGGTGGAAAAAACTGCCCCAGTGGTGCGTGCTCACACCGCATCCTGGAGAGATGGCCCGCCTCGCTGGCGTTGGCGTCGCTGCAATCCAGAACGATCGCGTTCGCGTGACGCGCGAAATGGCGGCTCGCTGGCAGCAGATCGTTGTGCTCAAAGGTGCCCACACCGTGGTCGCTCTCCCAGATCGGCGATGGTTTATCTCAACGATTGCAACTCCGGCACTGGCGGTAGCTGGATCTGGTGACGTGCTGGCGGGGACCATCGGTGGACTTGTGGCTCAGGATATCACACCGTGGAATGCAGCAGTGGCGGGGGTGTGGTTACATGGCATGGCTGGCAAGATCATCGAGCACGACATAGGAATGGCGGGCGGCACGCCCAATGACATCGCTATGGCGCTTCCGCAGGCATTGCGGCACGTGCGTGAGGCTATCTCTGAACGTTCCTTTCAGGCGCGGTTTGTCGATCCCTAGTAGAATCATTGGATGCAAACGAGCTACGGAGAACCACTGTGACAGAGCGAGGGCCGCGCATCCTCGTTGTAGATGATCAATCCCAGATGCGCGTAGTGCTCCGAGATCTTTTTGAGGATGAGGGATTCACCGTTCTCGAAGCCGAGACTGGACGCCAAGCGCTCACGGCCATCACTCAGGAACAGCCTGACATTGTGCTCATGGACGTGCGTCTTCCTGAGCTGAGCGGTATCGATGTGTTACAGCAGCTCAAGCTTCGCCAGATCACCTCGACGATTGTGCTTATGACGGCCTATGGCACGAGTCACCTCGTCATCCGCGGAACCGAGCTCGGAGCTGTGGACTATGTGGCGAAGCCATTCGACAGCCTTGATAAGCTGCTTGACACAGTCCGTCGCCATCTCCCAGTACAAGGGGTGACCAGTACTGTAGGAGAAGGCATAGGGAAGATCGAGCGTGATCCGAGAAATAGGATCATTGGATCGAGTCCACGCATGGTGGAAGTCTTCAAGATGATCGGCAGAGTAGCCTCGCACGATGTCACGGTACTCATCACGGGTGAGACCGGCACTGGCAAAGGCCTGGTGGCGGGGGCAATTCACAGCTACTCACCTCGCCACTCGGGACCCTATGTGCAGGTGGCCTGTGCCGCGCTACCCGAGACCCTCCTCGAGAGCGAGCTCTTTGGACATGAGAAGGGCGCTTTCACGAGCGCGCTCACCATGCGTAAAGGACGCTTTGAAATGGCCGACAAGGGCACGATCTTTCTTGACGAGATCGGAGAGATGACCCTGTCGACACAGAAGAAGCTGCTCCGTGTGCTCCAAGACAAGACCATCGAACGTCTGGGCTCGGGCGTTGAGCGAACTATCGACGTACGCGTCATCGCCGCGACAAACCGACGGCTCGAAGAAGATATCGAAGCCAGCCGCTTTCGCGAGGACCTGTACTATCGACTCAACGTCATTGCCATCCATATGCCGCCACTGCGTGACCGTCGAGAAGACATCCCGCTCCTCGTCGAGCATTTCCTTGATCGGCATCGCTTCACGCCGGATGGCCTGCCTTCGCAGATGAGCCAGGATGCGATCGCGCTGTTGCTGGAGCATCAGTGGCCGGGGAATGTCCGTGAGCTCGAGAATGTCATCCAAAGGGCAGTAACATTATCTGCTGGGAGAGTCATTCAGCCAGAGCATCTTCGACTCAGCCCAGCATCAGCCCAACCTCGCGTCTCTCACCCGCGTGTGCTCCCGGAATCGCTGGCCCTTCTCGAGCGGAAGATGATCTCTGAAGCGCTGTCTCTTAGTAATGGGAGCACGATGGAGGCAGCACGCTTGTTAAACATCTCAGAGGCGTATCTTCAACAGAAGCTAGATGTCTACGGCCTTCGCACCCCTGTGATGAGCGAAGGTCAACGGAGAGCCGATTCGTGACCGAAGGACAACAGTCTCTCAGCGATAGGGAGATTGTAGCGTTACATATTCTGCTCACTACTGGGCAGCGCGTCGACGAGGCCTCTCTCCAATACATCACCAAGCTGCTTGATACTGAGCTCACTGCGATGAGGAAGCGGATCGGGACGGTGAGATTCGGTGCACTCCTCAAGAATGCCTGGCGACGCGATGGTGGCGGAGAGCACGCTGGAGAGGAACAGCCCGATGCCAGGAGTTGAAGATGGTATCCCGTACAAAGCGGAAGATCTGGAGCGCTTTGCTTATGAGCTCTTCATCCGTTGCGGCGTCACAGAGAACGACGCGAAGCTGACCGCGAACTCTCTCATCGTGGCCAATTTGAGAGGCGTCGATACGCACGGCGTGACGCGGGTGCTGGTGCCCTATGTGCGGCGCTTACAGGCTGGTGTAACGAGCCCGCACACGAACATTCACACTGTGCGAGAGACGATGAGCACAGCGCTGATCGATGGCGGTAACAGCATAGGTCAGGTAGTTGCGGCGCAGGCGATGAAGCTCGCAATCGAAAAAGCGCGACAGACAGGCTGCGCCTGGGTTGGAGCGCAGCATTCCAACCACTTCGGCACCGCTGCCTACTACGCCATGATGGCCTTGGAGCATGACTACATCGGCGTCGTCATGACGAATGGCATTGCTTCAGTGGCCCCTTCAGGCGGTCTCGCGCCGATGCTCAGCACCAACCCCCTTGCCTTCGCCGTGCCGGCTGGAAACCAGCCGCCGGTCGTCGTTGACATGGCGACGACTGTAGTGGCGCGGGGCCGGATCATGCTATACGCAAAACAGGGCCTGCCGATTCCAGAAGGGTGGGCTCTTGACGAACGAGGCCGTCCTACAACAGATGCCCATGCCGCGCTCCGTGGCACTCTGCTGCCGATGGGGGGCTACAAAGGATATGGACTCTCCCTGATGGTCGATATCCTTGCCGGCGTCATGACGGGGTCATTATTCGGGACGCACTTTCACGGTCCGCTTGCCGAGGACTTCACCAACCCAATGGATGTGGGTCACGTTTTCGCTGTATTGAACCCCGGCTGTTTTGTACCCCTGGATGAATTCAAGCGTCGCATGGATCAGGCACTACGAGAGCTTCGTGATTGTCCGCCGGCGGAGGGCTCTCACGGCGTATTGATTCCCGGCGACATCGAGCGTACTGAGACCGAGCGACGCGCTCGGGCAGGTATTCCATTACCGGCGCCCGTGATCCGAGAGTTTGAGGACCTAGCCGTTGAGCTAGGAGTGCCGTTTCCGGAGCCACTCTCGCATTGAGCAGTGCCACCACCAACGAGTCATCGCTTGCCGGCCGCCCTCCGGTACTGATCTTCCCGCTGGAGCTTAGCGCGCCCGGGCGCCGGTCCGTGGCCGTAGGCTCTGACGCTCCTCAGTGACCTTGCCAGGCGTGGTCGGTGCTGTGGCCAGTGCGGTGACGCGGCGGGTGCTGCGCTTCGGCCGGGTCTTCTTTGCCGGTGTCTCCGGCGATTGCTCGGGTTGCGCTGCACCTTTCGGCTCTTCGTGTGACACTTCTCGATCCTGAACAGAGTCCAAAGAAGCGGTAGTGTACCGACACCTGGGATAGGTAGAACAGCCGTAGAAAGTGTTTCCCTGGTTGCGACCTCGCGTCGCTGTCCGTTGCACCAGCTTCCCTTTGCCACACTGCGGACACGTGACGTCCGTTTGCTCTACTGGGGCGGTAGGCCGCTCGGGCTTCTTGATGTAGCGGCACTCCGGGTATCCTGAGCAGCCGACGAAAGTTCCAAAACGACTCTTTCGTTCGACGAGCGGTCGCCCGCACTGCGGACACTGTTCACCGATCTCCACAGCCGGTGGCTTCTCGACACGCACGTGCGGGACGTTCTGCTTGTCTGCAACCCTCGAGGAGAACGGTGAATAGAACTCACGAAGGAGCTCCTTCCAGTTCCGCTCGCCAGACGCGATGTCGTCGAGCTGTTCTTCCATCTGCGCGGTGAAATGCGTGTCTACGATAGAGTCAAAGTGGTCAACGAGGAAGTCGTTGGTGGCAAATCCGAGAGGTGTGGGGACAAGTGCGCGTCCCTGACGCTCCGTGTAACCACGCTCCTGAATGGTGCTGAGTATTTGGGCATAGGTGGAAGGTCGACCTATGCCCTCTTCCTCGAGCCTTCGTACCAGTGATGCTTCGTTGTAGCGTGGTGGTGGTTCGGTGAAGTGCTGTTCTGGAACACACTCGACGAGGTTGAGTGTTTCTCCCTCACGAAGATCTGGAAGCTTGGAATTCGATCTCTCTTCTGCCTCTGCATTGTGATCGGCTGCCTGCTCTTCTGCATTGACACCATACACAGCGAGATACCCAGGAAACGTGAGCTGGGTCGCGCTGGCGCGGAGTGTCGCGTGGCGCTGCTGGCCCTCGGTGGCATCCACTTCGACCGTTGTCCGCGCATATTCAGCTGGTGTCATCTGCGAGGCCGCAAAGCGCTGCCAGATGAGCTCGTAGAGTCGAAACTGGTCGTCTGACAGATGGCGACGAACGGTATCCGGGGTTCGATGCACTGAAGTGGGCCGGATTGCCTCGTGCGCTTCCTGGGCTCCGCGCGTCTTCGTGACGTACCGCTGCGGCTTATCAGGAACGTACTTACCGTCGAAATGCCGCTTTAGATAGCTCCGCGCCTCCTGGATCGCTGACTCTGCAAGATTAACGGAGTCTGTGCGCATGTAGGTGATGAGTCCCTGCTGTCCTTCATCGCCCAGTGCAACGCCTTCGTAGAGCTCCTGCGCTGTGGACATCGTGCGCTTTGTAGACATGCCGAGACGGTTGGAGGCCGCCTGCTGGAGCGTCGAGGTGGTAAATGGTGGAGCTGGCCGGCGGCGAATGACATTTTTCTTGATTGAGCTAACGGCAAACGTGGATCTCTGCAGTCGCTCGACGAGCGCCTGCGCTTGCTCCAAGGCGTGGATCTCGGGCTTGGCGCCGTCTATCTGTACAAGCCGGGCAGAAAACGTCTCATCGCTCTCTATTCGCTGCAGAAGAACGTCGAGCGTCCAGAACTCCTCCGGCTGGAAGCTGCGAATCTCCCGCTCCCGCTCACAGACAAGTCGGAGAGCCACAGATTGAACCCGTCCAGCAGAGATTCCTCTCTGCACCTTGCGCCAGAGCAACGGAGACAGGGTGTAACCAACAAGACGATCGAGCACTCGGCGAGCTTGTTGGGCCTCGATGAGGTGGGCATTGAGTGGTTGGGGGTGGTTCAGTGCCTCTTGAATAGCGGACTTGGTGACCTCGTGAAACTCAAGCCGCTTCGGATCCGGAATGTGGAGTACCTGTGAGATGTGCCAGGCGATTGCTTCACCCTCGCGGTCGGGGTCGGTTGCAAGGAGAATGCTCTCCGCGGAGCTAGCCGCAGCGCGCAGATCTTTCAGGGCTTGCGGGCGTCCGCTGGTCACGTAGTGTGGCTCGAAGGTCTCAGTGTCAATGCCCAGTTGACTCTTCGGAAGGTCGCGGACGTGGCCTAAGCTGGCTTTGACCGCGTATCCAGGTCCGAGATAAGCCCCAATCGTCTTCGCTTTGGTCGGCGATTCGACGATAATCAATGTCTTTGCCACAGGAACCCTCCCAGTGAGGAGAATAAACAGGATACAGTGCGATCCGAATTGAGCCACAGGGCCATCCCATCCTGCGCCAACAACGCAGAAATGGTCTACCTTGTCTCTGGCTCAGACAGAGTAACGGTCTGTGAGTAGAAGATAGTGCTCACAATGTTCCCATCCCTCCGTCCAAACCTAGGTTACGTCTGTGCGAGCGATTGTAGCTCTGCTACACTTCAGCACTATGACAGGAATAACATATCAACGACAGTTTCGAACTGCTTTGAGTGAGGCGTACATCATCGTGCGTGATGGCAAGCCGTTCGGCCGGCTTGACCTCCATTTTGGTGGCACAGAGGTCTGCGGCACCCTTATTCTTCTTGAAACGCCTCGCGAACAGGAGCTTTTACAGCTTATCTCCCAACTCGATGATGACCTTGTTCTCTCTGCAGATACCCCCCGTGAGGACCTCCAGCTGACCGTGTTCCAGGGCCGAGAGATACTGTTCTATACTGACGATCTGCAGCAGGGCGCAGCGGACAAGTGAGACGATGACCTTGTGACTAGCGTGTAAGGTCTTCAGCGAGCGGCTCACCCAGCGATCGACTCTGATGCAACCGATCCAGGGCCGCGCGAAGATGTTTCTCGGCGATCGACAGCGTTTCTGCTCCGCTTCGCGGCGCCGTGAGAAGGCCCGCAGAAAAGCCGACAAAAGCGCCGACGACTAGCAGTAAGAGTCGGGAGAGAACGGTGTTCCTGGTGCTCGTTTTGTATCCTCCAGCGTCTTGTCCGTATCCTAACATAGGACAACTCTGATGATGAATCAAGGGGGGTGGGGCTCGCCGGCCGCCATCAGGAGTCGGCATGGCGTACTATCTGAAAGGCCGTCTCCGGAAGGAAGTCGCGATGCTCACCATATGCCATTCCCTTGCCGAAGGCAAGGCGACCATTTTGCGGCGAACCCCTCTTGAAGATGCGCCTGTTCCACCACGCATTCAGCAGGTCTACCGCAGCCTCTTTGGTCGCGATCTCACACTCGGCGAAGCCGCCGGTCATATCGTGCGTGCCGTTCGCGAAGGCGGGGATGAGGCCGTCCGGAGAATTAGCGCGGCGTTCGAAGACGAAGTCCCGTCTCACTGGCGGGTCCCTGAAGTTGAGATGGAGCGCGCCTATCAGACACTTGATCCCGAATTGCAGCGTGCACTTCGCATTGCCGCGGAGCGCATCCGCTCGTATCACGAGAAACAGAAGAAGAGCGGGTACGTCGACGTCGAATCGGGCGTATTGCTCTCACAGATGGTGCAGCCTATCGACAATGTTGCTGTCTATGCTCCTGGCGGGCTTAGCGCGTATCCGTCGTCGCTTCTGATGGCAGCGATACCGGCCCACGTGGCGGGCTGCCGTCGTATCGTCCTCGCTTCACCATTGCGGCCACAGCCCGAGGAGCGCGCTCTGATGCTCGCCGCCGCTTACCTGGCGGGCATCACCGAGGTCTACCAGGTGGGTGGGGCTCAGGCAATTGCTGCGCTGGCTTACGGTACGGAGACAATAGCCCCAGTCGATAAGATTGTCGGCCCTGGCAATGCTATCGTAGTGCTCGCGATGCGGCTCGTCTACGGGGAGGTAGGAATAGGCGGCCTTCCTGGCCCGAGTGAGGCCTTCATCATTGCCGATGACACCGCACCGGTCTCGTGGGTTGCGGCTGACATGCTCACCCAAACTGAACATGGGCCGTATAGCGTGTCCGTGCTCGCAAGCTCCTCTGAAGAGCTGGTGCGCGCTATCGACGCCGAGATGGAGCGACAGGTTGAGCATCTCCCACGACGTGACGTCATCCGTCAGAACTTTGCCTTTGGCGGTGGAGCAGTGATTGTGAGCAACCTGGAGGAGGCGTTTGAAGCGGCGAGCGTGTTTGCTCCGGAGCACCTCCAGTTGAGCATCCGCGACGCTGCCACGTGGCTGCCTCACGCCCGCAACGCGGGCGCCGTCTTCGCGGGCCACTACACACCCGTACCGCTCGGTGACTATGCGGCAGGCACGAATCACATCTTGCCGGTCTATCGTATGGCTCGTTTCGCCTCAGCCTTGGGTGTGGATGACTTCACGCGCCGCGTGAGCATTCTGCACTTCGGTGAGGTACAGTTCCAAGCCCTCGCTCCAAGCGTCATCGCCCTCGCTGACGCCGAAGGGCTTCACGCTCACGCACAGGCGATGCGTCTGCGCCTCGTTGATCTCAAGAGGGAGGAGTGAGAGCGATAACCATGCAACAAGAGGGCGTGCGTCGCGGAACCTACGAGCGTACTACGGGTGAAACGACTGTGCGCGTTACTATCGCTCTTGATGGCACCGGTCGACATACTGTCTCCACGGGCGTCTTATTTCTTGACCATATGCTTCACCACATCGCTCGCCATGGCTTGTTCGATCTCGACGTTGCCGCCCGTGGAGACGTGGCAATGGATAAGCACCACACCGTCGAGGATGTTGCAATCACCCTCGGTCGGGCCTTCTTCGCAGCCCTTGGTGATGGCCGGGGCATCGTGCGGTCGGCTCACTGCGACATGCCGATGGATGAGGCGCTCGTCAGCGTGGCTATCGACCTGTCTGGTCGGCCCTATCCCGTCATCGATCTTGGCCCTCACGTCACAGGGACGGTTGGCGACATGGAGGCCGATCTCGCGCGGCATTTCCTCGAAAGCTTTGCAGTAGAAGCACACTGCAACTTGCACGTGCGCGTGCTGCGGGGTGTCAATGCTCACCACATCGTTGAGGCCACGTTCAAGGGTTTGGGACGCACACTCGACGCCGCCAGTGCGATCGATACCCGAATAGCTGGACAGATTCCCAGCACTAAGGGAACACTCCGTTAGCACGAGTGCGTGTCTTCAGGGAGAAGAGATGGGTAACGACAACGAGTTTGCCAACTACGTTGCCTTGGTCACTGGCGCGTCCCGAGGCATAGGACGCGCCGTCGCTGTCCGCCTGGCAAGCGGTGGTGCGACGGTCGGCGTTAGCTATCTGTCTAACACCAAGGCTGCTGAGGAGACAGCGCACGCGATTGAGGCCGCGGGTGGAAGGGCTGTGCTGCTCCAAGGAGACGTTGGTGCACCTGAAGTAGCGGACAGGCTAGTACGAGAGCTGTTAGCCCTGTTCAACCGCATTGACGTGCTTGTGAACAATGCGGGAATCACGAGAGACAACCTGGTGATGAGAATGGATGATACCTCTTGGGATGCGGTCCTCACCACGAACCTTAAGAGCGCATTTCTCTGCTCAAAGGCCGTTGTCCGCCCGATGCTCCGCACCGGTGGCCGTATCATCAACATCTCCTCGGTGAGTGGCGTGATGGGGAACGCTGGACAGGCGAACTACAGTGCAGCAAAGGCAGGCATGATCGGTCTGACGATGGCCCTCGCCCGTGAGCTGGCGAGTAGAAACATTACGGTCAATGCCGTGGCTCCCGGCTTCATTACGACTGCTATGACTGCCCAACTGAAGGAGGAGCAAGTGGCCCATCTGCGCCAGTTCATCCCCCTCAATCGCTTTGGCTCAGTAGAAGATGTGGCTGAGGCAGTCGCATTCTTGGCCTCCAGCCGGGCCTCGTACATCACAGGACAGGTGCTGCGCGTTGATGGTGGAATGGTGATGGGATGAGCATGTCTCCTGCGAACCGAGTGTGGGTAGGGCGGACTCCGCGCACAATTCGCAACAATGCATGCTTCGCGTGCGGGCCAGTGAATCCTCGCGGCCTCCAGCTTCGCGTCCAGCATCAAGACGAGAAGACGTTCATCGACTTTGAAGCAGACGAGTCTTGGCAGGGATTCGGTGGAGTCGTCCACGGTGGGCTTGTTGCGACAGTGCTTGACGAAGTCATGGCCTGGGAGCTCTACGGTCACGATGATTTTGCAGTCACCGGCAAGCTCGAGGTGAGATACCATCGACCTGTGCCCATCCACCGGCTACTGCGCGCGACCGCCGAGCTTGTGGAAGACCGCGGACACGCAAAGAAACTGCGGGCGATCATTACCGACGAGCAGGGAACTGTCTACGCGCGCGCCGAGTCGCTCTTCCTCAAGGTCCCGCGTGCTCTAGAAGATGAGCTGCGCCGGCAGTTTCCCGATGGCTCCGCTCCAGAGGAGGTGGACGCGGCTACCGATTCGACCACGGGCGGGTAGCTGGTATGACTCTTCTCAGCGCGTGTGGTGATTCTGCTTCCAATCGCGGATTGCTGCGCGCTGCCCCTCAAATGCAATCTCTTCCGGGAGAGCGTTGGGTGAGAAGAATTCTATTTGCGCGGCATCGTCATCCGGGCGGAGTCCGCCACCGACGATGTGAGCCGCGTAGACGATGAGATGGGCAGCATCCCTAGGATCGTCGGCTCCAAAGTATACGCCGGCTAACCCATCGAGCTGAACCTCGAGCCCGCACTCTTCACGCGCTTCCCGCACCGCTGTGTCCCAAGCCGAGTCGCCGTATTCGACGTAACCGGCAGGGAGCGTCCATCTGCCAGCGAAGGGCGGATACTTGCGCTGCACCAAGAGCAGCCTTCCTTGCTCAGTGATAGCCACTGCAGCACCTGTGGCATTCTTCGCATAGTAGGTCCAACCACAGAGCGGGCAAATGGGGCGCTCCCGACCTCCCCTGTTCATCATCCGGAGCGGCGAAGCGCATTTGGCGCAGAAGAAAGGCCTTCCTGGATCGTGGGCATCTGACGGTGTGTAGCGAGTCACGCCCTCATGTTCCTCACTGGCTGCTGTCTCTCGCACACAGCGTTGCTCCGGCGCTAACGTACCATGCTGATTTTGATCTGCGAAGGTAGGCACGTGGTGAGTCAGGTAAGGCTTATACTTCGATCTCCCCGGGCTCAGATGCTCGCCAGTAGCGCCGTTGTCACGCTGCTCTTCTTCATTGTCTATGCCTTGACCGCTGCTCCCACGGTGACCTGGCAGCACGACTCTACGGATAGCGCCGAGCTCACGGCTGCGGCTTTCGTCTTTGGTGTTCCCCATCCCACAGGGTATCCTCTCTGGCTTCTCCTCGCAGTGGGATTTCTGAGATTGCCACTGGTCGGAGATCCAGCAGGACGCCTGGCGCTGCTTTCCGCCCTTGCAGCAGCTCTCTCCTGTGGGACGGTCACGTTTGGTACAGCAGCATTCCTGCGCACCAGCGGTGGGCAGACAGTCGCTCTCGTCGGAGGGGTGGTTGCTGGATTGACCTTGGGAACATCAACAGGACTGTGGAATGTTGCCGTTGTGACCGAGACCTATGCCCTCCACACCCTCCTCATGTCTCTGGTTGTCGCTGTTGCCATCAACGAGGCTGTCACTGGTTGGAGCACACTCCTTCTCGGACTGACTATGGCCAACCATGTGACCGGGATTCCGGCTGCGCTTATTGGGTTGTGGCGCAACCAGCTTCCACGGATCTCTCAGGTAGCGTCGCTCGCGTTTATCCTCCCCGGTGCTATGCTCTACGCCGTCTTGGTTCTGCGGGCGCGAGCGCATCCACCATTGAACTGGGGAGATCCCGAGACTTTCTCAGCGCTGTGGCGGACGGTGACGGGAGCACAATATCGTTACCTTCTGCTAGTGTCCGACGTTCCCCTGGCACTGTCGCGCCTGGTCGCTTCCATTCACGACCTCGTAATCCAGTTCTCGTGGTTGGGCTGGCCATTGGCGCTCGTGGGACTGGCCAGAACCTGGAAGGACCTGCGTCTTCGCCCCTGGCTTGCCCTCATTCCACTCTACATCGCCTTACCCGCTTTCTACGCTGCTGCCGGCGTGGAGCACTATCAATTGCCTTTGGTCGTGTTTCTCAGCCTCTGTGCAGGGTTGGGGATAGCCCAACTTGTCGCTGGATTGGAGCGGGAGCGAGTCAAGGTATTCATCTGGAGTGGTGTCATTGCTATTGGTTTGGTTGGAAGTCTGGCGATCGGAGTGCACGTCAGTTCGCTGCGCGGAGATACCGAGGAGATCAGATGGGTGCGGCAGGTGCTTGCCGCTACTCCTCCAGGAGCGACCATTCAGTCGTCAACGGACCAAGAGACATTCGCATTGTGGTACGCTCAGCTCGTCTTGGGGCTTCGCCCAGACGTGCGTGTCGTAGACGCTCGACTTCAAGCATTTCCTTGGTACCAAAAGACCCTTATGGCTTATGAACTGGCAGTGAGGCGTTACGATGCTCACTGAGGAACAGCGCACACGGTTACGTCAGCAGGTCGAAGCGGCCCAGCGACGCGTGTCACGGCGTGCCCTTCGACGCCGCATCCTACGAGTTCTCGCTTCTTGCGTTGGCGTTCTGCTCCTGCTGTATGTGCTCTCTGGTGTATTCCTAGGAATCGAAACGTGGCGTGGGACTTCTGCACTTCAACAGGTAGCCGCTGATGCCAGTCCTGCTCTGCTGCTGCAACAGCCCGCAAAGCTGCAAGACCTTGACAGCCGGCTCCAATCCGCGACGAGCGACCTGAGTCGAGCGGTCGTCCCGCTGCCGCTGTGGTCTCCAATCCTTACCGCTCTGGGGCACCTACCTCACTGGGGTCCGCTATTCCAGAGCGCTTCTCCGTTGCTCCAGAGCACAGCATGCCTGACGGCGAGTGCTGCTGATGTGTCTGATGTATTCGCATCGCTCTCCGCAATCGCGAAGAGTCAGCCACCGCTGCAAACACTCCACGATGCAGCGCTCGTGCTTCAACACGAGGAGAATCGGATCAAGCAAGCGCGAGACCAGTTTTCGTGTGCAGTGGCTCAGCGCAAGCGATTCTCACCTCAACTTTCAGCGATCTCTTCAAGGCTGAACGTATTGATTGCCAAGGAGGACGCAGTGTTGAACGAGCTCGACCAGGCGACATCATTGATACTTCTATTGCCTCACGCCGCCCAGACAGCACTTGGTATGGACCACAGTCAGAGCTATCTAGTTCTTGGGCAAGATCCGTTCGAGCTGCGGGCGACGGGGGGGTTCGTTGGTGGTATGGGGCTGGTGGACGTCTCGAATGCTCAGATCACCAAGCTCGATTATAGGGGGGTTCTTGACTTCGAGACACCGAGTCAGCCGCACCTTACGCCACCCTTCCCGCTCGAGCACTACATGGGGATCGCGACCTGGTACCTCCGTGATGCCAACTGGTCGCCAAACTTTCCTACCTCAGCCAAGCTCGAGGAACAGTTCTTTGAACGAGATCAACACGTCCAAGTCAACGGCGTAATCGCAGTGGACACCTACGCCGTTCAGGATCTGCTTCGAGCGATCGGCCCTGTGTACGTGCCACAGTATGCTGAGACAATCTCTGCTGATAATCTGCTGGCAGAGCTTTGGAAGAACATCAACGCATCGGGCTCGATCACGCCGCAGCGTGAGATGGACAAGACTGACTTTCTCTCAGCGCTGGTTCGGACCGTGGTTGCCAAGCTCGAGCAACCGACCAACGTTAACCTCACCAAGCTCGGCGCTGCTTTGGTCACATCGATTCAAGAAAAGCACCTGCAAGTCTATTTCAACAATCCATCACTCGAAGCCTTTGCCAAAGCGGCCCACGCGGATGGCTCAGTATGGTCGTCACCAGGAGATGGCGTCGAGGTAGTGGACACTCAGGTGTCATACGGAAAGATGACCGCGGTGATGAAGGAATCCGAGCATCTCACCGTGGAAATTGGGCCCGACGGCCAGGTTACCCGCGACACGCTGACGACTACCTATCAGAACCTCTACAATGAGCTCGGTGCGCTACGCGTGTGGAAGGAGCTCCACAGTGAGTTGTATAATTTTCGTACCAATACCATGCAAAATGGCACAGGCATCTTCGCGACGTATGTGCGGGTGCTCACTCCCCTACACACTCACCTGGAGCAGATCACCGGCAGTGACGACACCCCTGGCTACGTTATCGCTGATGGCAAGTCTCAGCTCACTGCCTATCTCGTCGTCCGCCCCGGACAGACACGCTCGTTGACCTTCACCTACCAGCCGGACATTTCGAGGGTTGCAACCGATGAGTATGCGCTCACGCTTCAGAAGCAGCCTGGAACTGTTGCCAATCCTATCACTGTTGACGTGCATCTGGCACCGCAGCTGCACCTCGTCGATCCCCCGTCGGATTGGAAGCGAATTGCACCAAGCGTGTGGCAATTGGATACTAGGTTGCGTACGGATGAGCACCTGACATTGCACTGGAGATACTCGTGATCGACACAATGTCTGTATCTGCTGATGTGGCTTCGTCACCTGAAGGCGAGCCTCCACGAGGCGTGGTGGCAGTTGCGATTCCCTCGTACAACGAGGATCGGTTCATCGGCTCTGTGGTGCTGAAAGCCAAGGAAGTGGCCGACATCGTGGTCGTTGTGGATGATGGCTCTCGGGATCGTACGGCCGAAGTGGCGGAAGCCGCAGGGGCAACGGTCATCCGCCATGAGCGTAATCGTGGAAAGGCTGCAGGCATCGCCACCTCATTTCGCTGGGCGGAGGAAGCAGGAGTCGATTGCTTAGTGCTTATTGACGGGGATGGCCAGCATGATCCAGCCGACATTCCGCAGGTCGTCGAGCCTGTTCTTCGGGACGAAGCCGACATGGTCGTGGGTACTCGTTTCTCTGAGGTGCAGAGTCGCATCCCCACGTATCGGCAGTTCGGCCAGCATGCCCTCACCACGCTGACCAACGTCGCTTCGGGAGTGGCCATTTCTGACTCTCAGAGCGGTTTCCGCGCCTTTTCGCGGGCGGCGATCAAGAAGATGCGCTTTCGGAGCACACACTTCGCTGTGGAATCTGAAATGCAGTTCATCGCATATCAAGCGGGCCTACGAGTCACTGAGGTGCCCATTCACGTAGTGTATGCCGAACCCGCGAAGCGGAGCCCGGTGCGCCACGGCACTCAGATTGTGCACTCGCTCCTCGATCAACTGGAGCGGCGCCGGCCGCTCTATCTGTTTGGCGTGGTGGGCACGTCACTCATCATCATCGGCTTGATCTTGGGTGTGAAGGTCACGGCCACCTATGCACTCAACGAGCAGCTGGCGGTTGGCTTTGCCATATTAAGTACGGCGCTCATCATCGTTGGGGTATTCTTTGGCCTCGTTGGCATCATTCTGCACGCGTTGAGGGTGATGATCGATGACCTTCGTCAGCCCTGAGGGGGTGACGGGGCGTTGGTCGGCTGTTGTTGTCTTCTGGCGGAATCTAGAACAGCTCAAGGCGTGCCTTGCGGCTCTGGACCGTGCACTCACCGGCGGTGACGAGATCATCATCGTCGACAATCGTGGCGATCTTGACTTGCTTTCTCTCGCCAGCCAGTGGTCCCGGGTCAAGCTGGTGTCATCAGGTCAGAATCTGGGCTACGGAGGTGGGAATAACCTGGGGGCCGAATGCGCCTCTAGAGATTTTCTCTTCTTTGTCAACCCTGACGTCGTTGTGCAGCCGGACTGCCTGCAGAAGCTCGCACGAGCTCTGGACTCACTGCCGTCTCTCTCACTGGCGACTCCAACGCTCCTTTTGCCCAATGGTCTCATCAACACCCAAGGTAATCACGTGACGTACGCCTTCTTGACCTATTGTAGGGGGCTTGGCCGGTCATTACGCGACGTTGGATGGCATCTTGTCCCAGCAGTATCAGGGGCCGCCTTTGCTGCCCGCAAAGCAGATTTCCAAGCACTCGGTGGCTTTGATGAGAGTTTCTTTATGTACCTTGAGGATACCGATCTCTCACTACGTGCTATTGAGCAAGGTGGGACGTGCTGGTGCGTTGCGGATGCCATCGCGATGCACGACTATCATTGGAACTTCACCCCTTTCAAGCTGGGGGAGCTTGAAGCGAACCGCTGGAAGCTGCTCTTCAAGCACTATTCGCAGGGTTTGCTGTTCACGCTACTCCCCGGCTTGATACTGGCAGACCTTAGCGCTCTTGCGTATTCTGCTCTTCGAGGTCCAACATTCTTGCGTGCTAAGCTCAGAAGTTATCTGCACGTGTGGCAAGTACGGCACCACGTGCTTGAACAGAGGGCGCAGATTGCTACCACTCGGGTCGTGGGCGATGCAGCATTACTCAGGCTTCTTTCTCCCCACGTGCTACTGCGTCAGCAACTGGGCAAGACTGCTGGTATCGCTGGCGAGGTCATGTTGACACCGCTCTTTGCCATTCCCTACGTACTGGCGCGGATAATGGCGCTACGGAGGCGAGCTTGAAGATCGCGCACGTCACGGCGACATATCCGCCCTACTACGGTGGCACCGGGAGAGTTTGTCGCGAGCAGGCTGCCGTGCTCGCGCATCGTGGCCACGACGTCGCTGTCTACACCGTTGCCTACTCTGGTCATACTGTCATCGAGTGTGCGACGCTGCGGGTAGTGCGCTTCGCTCCACAGCTTGTCTATGGGAATGCAGCACTCACCCTCCAGCAGCTATGGATGGATAAGCCTGACCTTCTCCACCTTCACTATCCGTTCTACGGGGGTGGAGATTGTGCCTGGTTGGGAGCTGTGATGCGGCACATCCCGTACGTCGTCACCTATCACCAGGACGTTGCCTTGCCTGGTGTCACCAACGTGATCGTACTGGCACATCACGCGACCATGGGTCGAGCCGTTCTCCGCGGAGCCAGAGCCATCATGCCTACCTCGGCAGACTACGCGGCATCTAGTCGACTGGCACCGATGCTATCGCGGCAGAGCAGTCGTGTGACCCCTCTTCCACTTGGAGTCGACACCGAGCGCTTCCATCCCGTGCGAGACCGCGCCGAGCAGCGAGCCACTCTCGGATGGAGCACTTACGAGCGCATCGTTCTGTTTGTAGGGGCGCTCGACCGTGCTCATTTCTTCAAGGGCGTCCGGGTGCTCTTGGAGGCGGTCCGGCTTCTCGCACAGCCGGGGACCCGGCTCGTCATCGTCGGGCGAGGAGACCTGCTGCCAGCGTATCGCACTGCGGCACAGGAGCTTGGCATCGCTGCGCGTGTGACGTTTGCAGATAGCGTTGAGGACAGGGATCTTCCCGTGTTATATCGAGCTGCTGACGTGACGGTTCTGCCGTCGGTGACACGCGGAGAAGCGTTTGGTGTCGTGCTGTTGGAGTCGCTCGCGAGTGGGACGCCGGTGGTCGCTAGTGACATTCCGGGAGTGCGAAGTGTTGTTTCGGCGACAGGTGGAGGTTTGCTTGTGAAGCCAGGTGATGCGACGGCGCTGGCACACGCGATTGGGAGAGTGTTAGGGGATTCGAGCCTGGCCGGACTGCTCTCTGCGAGAGGGACAGCGGCTATCAGCCGCCTCTTCACGTGGCCGCACATCGTCGGCCGGCTCGAGGAGGTCTACGAACGTGCTTTGCAAGAAGTTTGAATCCTGTCGTAGTGTCCACTGATTGCGCACACGATGTAGCACTCTTTCCGGGGAGGGACGGAATCCCTCCCAGAGTTGGAGGGTAGGGAAGATGAGATGATCGTTCATCGGGGAGCGACGCGGTTAGTCTGCGACGACGTTGGTACTGGCCCGGTGCTGCTCTTCCTCCACGCTTTTCCCTTGAACCGGCACATGTGGCGCCCTCAGGTAGAGTATTTGAAAAGTGTTGCTCGCTGTCTTACCCTTGATTGGCGTGGATTCGGCGAGTCGGATTCGGCGCCTGATCCCTATCCGATGGAGATGATGGCCGGTGATGCGCTGGCGGTGCTCGACGCTGTGGGCGTGCAGCGAGCGGTCGTGGTGGGGCTGTCGATGGGCGGATATGCAGCGCTGGCTCTGGCGGAGCTGGCGCCACAGCGGCTTCAGGGGCTGGTTCTAGCCAGCACGAAAGCCGAGCCCGATTCAGAGGAGGTGCGAGAGGCACGGTGCGCTCAGCGTGAGCTTGTCTTGAGAAACGGCGTGCCGAGTCTCGTGCCGGCACAGCTGCCGCGACTCGTCTCTGCCGCAGCAGCAGAGGATCTGAAGCACTGGGTACGCGACATGATTCTCGATACCTCTGTGTCTGGGGCGGTTGGGGCCTTACGTGGCATGGAACAACGATCTGATCGTACTCAGGTGCTTTCACAATTGCATTACCCAAGTCTATTCATCGCTGGACACGATGATGCCGTCACGCCTCCAGCAGTTGTGGCGGCTATGGCGCGCATCTCTCCGCGAGGGAAGATGATCGAGCTCAAGCGTGCTGGGCACCTGAGTAATTTGGAGGCGCCTGAGCAGTTCTGCGCGGCACTACGTTCGTTCCTGACAATTGCGCAGGATTGTCGAGACACCAGCAGCAGAAAGGATTGACGGGAGTTCTCTGGAGTGATAGCTTCAGAACATTCCGAATTGTATGCTCGCTGAAGTCGAGTCTGTAGGATCAAAACCAGAGTGTGATTAGGCTGTGTTGAGGCTCCGAATAGCGCGCGCAGCGGCGATCGTAGCCGCCGGTAGCATTCTGCTGGCAGGATGTGCGAATCCAATCGTGGCGAGTGTTGCTCCCACACCAACTCCTGTGCCGACACCCATACCCCCGCCTCGCCCTACCTTCACCGTGACGCGGGGCTCTATTGTGGACAGTATCAAGGCTCTGGGACGCGTCGTTGCTGTGCAACAGCAAGATCTCTACTTCCGCGTACCAGGAAACCTGCAAGCGATGAACGTGCAGGTAGGAGATAAAGTAACAAAGGGCGAGGTTCTGTCCTCGTTGGATACGTCGACGCTCCGGAAGCAGATTGCGCGCGATCAAGCTGCTGCGGATGCTGCAAAACTCAGTCTCCAACAGGCCCAGGCGGCCCTTTCAGCATCGAACTTGGGTCTCGAAGACGATGTCAAGGCGGCCGAGGCAAATCTTGCCGCAGCTCAGGCCAGCTACAATGCGGCCGAGGCCAAACTCAATGGCCTCCTGCACCCATCAAGCATCGATGTCTCAAAGGCAAAGGCCGCAGTCGATGCAGCGACGGCAACGCTAAACGCGGCAACGTTGCAGCTCCAACAGCTACAACAGGGACCAAACCCTGCTGACGCACAGCGAGCACAGGCAGCAGTGATAGCTGCTCAGGCTGGGTTGACAATAGCCCAACAGCATCTGGCTCAGCTCGAAGCAGGGCCGCAGCCACAGGATGTAGCTCTCGCGAAGGCGAAGCTCCAGGCTGCCCAGGCTGCTTTCGATGCGGCGCAGGCACAGTATCAGGCCTTCAAAAATGGCCCGACCCCTGCCCAAGTCCAAAAGGCTCAGCTTGCAGTAACGCAAGCGAAGAATGCACTATATGCCGTTCAGACACAACGCGACGCCGCGTGTGGACAGAGCACCAGCGCTGCCAGTTGTAAGGCGGCGAATGCTGCGGTCAATACCGCCCAGACAAATTTGGATGCGGCCAATCAAACGCTCGCCACCTTGAATACGGTCTTGCCGACGGATGCCCAGCAGGCCAGCGCAACGTTCCAAGAGGCGCAGGCTCAACTGACAGCGGCGCAGGTAACCTATGAGCAGGTAGTGGCCAAGGCCACCCCGACTGATATTGCTCAGGCGCAGGCGGCCGTCCAAGCAGCTCAAGCTGCGCTAGCGCAGGCAAGGGCCAGTCAGGCGGCGCTCACACCTACGTCCGCCCAGATTGCTCAGACTCAACAGGCTGTAGCCAGCGCTCGTGCTGGGTTGGAGTCGGCCCAGGTTGCGTATAACAGCCTGACCAATCCTTCCCCCAACGCCGTCCAGGAACAGAATGATGGTGTGACCCAGGCAGCAGCGGGAATCACCGTCGCGCAGGCCCAGCTCGAGAAGGCACAGCAGCAAGTCGCCCAAGGCAATACGAACAGCATTAGCCTGCAGATCTATCAGAAGAAGGTCGACCAAGCGCAGTTACAGCTCGCTCAAGACAACGACGAGCTCGATCAGATGGAGCTCGTCGCTCCGTTCAATGGAATCGTCGTAGCGGCTCAGGGTCAGCCGGGTGATCAGGTGGCAGCATATACAGCAGTGATCACCGTGGCGAATCCGACTCAGCTCGAGCTGGCGGTGAGTGTGCCGCAGTCTCAGCTCACTCAGGTCGTGGTCGGGCAGAAGGCTACGATCACGATGGGTATCTTCCCCGGAAAGAAGTTCGAAGGGACAGTCTCCGCTCTACCCACAGTCAGCGCCGCCTCGACAAGCTCGTCAAGCTCGCCCGATCAGACCGGTTCATCGAGCCAGAGCTCCACACCTCCTCCAGGAACGGCTATAGACCAATCACCACGCATCATGCCTCAGTGGCCAGGATCAGGGGCTGAGATTGGTCAGCTGGCCAGCGTCACGATCGTTATTCAGCGAAAAGACAACGTTCTGCTCATCCCGACGGGTGCTGTTAACACCATCAATGGCCGGACCTTCGTGCTGCTCGATGAAGGTGGTAGGCAGCAACCGGTGGACATTCAGATCGGCGTCCAAAATGACCAAGAGACAGAAGTAGTCTCCGGTCTCAAAGAAGGGCAGCGTGTCTTTGCACGCAACATTTAGAGCGCCCTACCGTACGATTCTCATCCCAGTTTGCTGGCTGTGCGATCGGCCTCTCTGGTTGTTCGTCACTGCAGATGTCCTTCTCCTGACGGGAGCTCCGCTTGGGAGTTCGTAGCGGCACCTTCCCCCAACGGTCGGGAGCGCTCCTGCATACGGGGATCCGCACGGTCGGTAGGCTCTTGTCGTTGCTGGGCGTGGGGGTTTTCGGTAACGCTGCCTCCGTACTGGTCATGGTGCTCGAGCGTGCCCGCGCGAACGCTCGTCTCGTCGCAGCAACCACCCTAGGCCTCGTGATCAGTGTAGCGCTCGTGTCCGCTATTCCACTGTACGCTGACGGCATCTCGGAGAAGCTGCTCCATGAGCGCTTGCAGAGTCAGACTGATCAAGCTCAGCCACCGGCAAGCTTGCTCTTTCACTGGGTTTTCAATTCAAACAGTCCCAATGCAGCGCCAAGCAACGCGACGCCTCCACCGCCAGTGTCGCAATACTGGGCAGCGAACAACTACCTGGAGAAGAATGGCCCGAGTGCCGTGGATCTTCCTTTGCAACAAGGGGTGCGCTACGGAGCAACCGACAAGCTTCCTGTGTATGCTCTCGGGCAGCGGACAGTAGCGAATGGCAACCAGTTCAAGAACTACCTCGCTATCGGCTTCCTCAGCGACCTACAGCAACACATCGTGATTACCCAGGGCAAGTTCCCTGACCACGTATTTGATAGCCAGCACAACGTTGAAGGGCTCATGACTCAGGCTGGAGCCGAAAAGTATTTGATCAATGTGGGCGATGTAGTGACCTTTGCGAATCAAGGCGCTTTCCAAGCGGTCCCGATCAAGGTTCGTATTGTCGGCACCTGGCGACCAAAGAATCCCAATGAACCTTACTGGTTCTACCGCCCAGACACATTTAATGACTACGTTCTTGTGCCAGAACAGAACTATTTCAATGGTGTCCTTAAAGTAAACCCGAATGCCGAGTACGAATACTACTGGTTCTTCATTTTTAATCAGCGCGATATTCATTCCACTAATGCTGCTCAGGTGATTAGCGGCTCACAGCAGCTAACCGCAACGGCGTCCTCGTTGATGAGTGGGATTACTCTCGATATCTCGCCAGTCAAAGTGCTCGAGCAATTCGAGACAGATTCGTACTTCCTCAAGATCCTCTTGTTCGCACTATCCGTTCCCACACTCGCCATCGTGCTCTACTATATTCTGCTCGCTTCGACGATGCTGATCGACCGCCAGCGAAATGAAATCGCGGTACTGAAGAGCCGTGGTGCCAGTAACATTCAAGTTCTTGGCATCTATGTTGTGGAAGGAGGTTTTTTTGGTGCCGTCGCCCTTGTTCTCGGGCCGCTAATAGGTGGTCTGGTAGCACAGTTCATCGGATTCACCTACACGTTCCTCGTCTTCGTGAATAGGGGACTACTTCCTGTCCGGCTTTCATCCGACACATATCGTTACGCACTCGCAGCCGTCGGACTCTCATTCTTTGCTATGTTGCTTCCTGCGGCAGCAGCGGCACGCTATACGATCATCGGTTACAAGGCTGAAGTCGCGCGCAGTTCGCGAAAGCCATTCTGGCAGCGCTACTTCCTAGATTTTGCCGTTCTTGGTGTGGCCATATACGGCTACAAGCTGCTGCAACAGAATGGGTCGCTGCTAGCGATCAGCCAGAGCGGCAGCGCCGTCCAGGATCCTGTGTTGTTGTTGGTACCTGCCTTCTTCATGTTTGCGCTTGCACTTGTTGGTATGCGCGTGTTTCCAATTCTCTCGGAGGCTGTTGCCCGACTGAGTCACCGGGTCGCTCCGCTCTGGATGCTCCTGGCTTTTCGCCAGATCAGCCGGACGCCAAGCCAGTACACGCGTCTCGTGTTGCTGGTCACTCTAACGATGAGTCTGGGTATTTTCAGCGCTTCTATGGCGCAGACGCTGGATCAGAACGTCTCTGATCATCTCTACTACCAGAATGGTGCCGACCTCACGTTCCTGGAGCGGGGGGAGTATGACCAAGTGCATCAGGTGTGGAATATAGAACCCATTCAGCGCTATCAGGGCCTGAAAGGGATTCTGGGAGCCACGCGAATGTTGGTGGATTCCAAAGCAACCGTCGTCACTACGGCTGGCCATTCGAGCGGCACGGTACAGCTGGTAGCGATCGACCCGTACACGTACGCCTCCTACGGTTGGTACCGACATGGCCTTAATGCTCCCGAGACCGAAAATGACGTCCTATCGATGCTCCGGTCTGAAGATGATGCTGTCGTCGTGAGCAGCTCCTTCATGAGCAAGAATCATCTGAGTCCAGGACAGACAATCCTCGTTACCGTCGGAGGAAACACTACTCCGGTCACGACCATTCCTCTCGTGTTGAAGGGGACCGTCAACGTCTGGCCTACGGTCTACCCCCAAGATGGCGACTTCTTCCTCGTCAACATTGACTACGTCCTGGGCATAGAGGGTCAGCAGCCGTGGACGGTGCTGCTCAAGCTCGCTCCAGGTGCATCGCCGACAATGGTGCGCAATGAGCTTGCAAACCTGCCAGAGTATCCTATCTATGAAGTTACGGATACACAGTCGGAGATCTTCAAAGCGCGGAGCCTTCCCGAGACCACTGGACTCTTTGGAACGCTGACCGTAGGCTTCCTGGTGGCGACGTTGCTTACGGTGATGGGCTTCTTACTCTATTCTTTCCTAAGTTATCAACGGCGAATGCAGCAGTTCGGCATCATGCGTGCAATCGGCCTATCGGTATGGGGCTTGGTAGCTATGCTGGGCTTCGAGCAACTCTTCCTCATATTCCTGGGCGTGGGTCTCGGCACGGTTATCGGGCGCTATGCAAGCTCTTTGTTCATCCCGTTCTTGCACATCGATCTGGACAGCCACGCCAACGTTCCTCCTTTCCTGGTGCATACGCCGTGGGATCAGGTATTCAAGCTGTACACAGTTCTGGCAATCATGCTCATTCTGGCGCTGCCTGTGATGATTGGCATGCTGCTTCGCATGAGAATCTATGAAGCAACCAAGTTGGGTGAGGAGCAAGGGTGAGCCGACTCGATCTCGCCAACGATGAGCCTTTGGTGGCGTGCGAAAACCTGGTCAAGATCTACAAGGTGCAAGATCTCGAAGCTATGGCCTTGCAGGGGCTCGATCTGACCGTCCAGCGAGGAGAGCTCATGGCCATTGTCGGCAACTCCGGTTCGGGCAAGACGACCCTGCTGAACGTGCTTGGTGGACTTGATCGGCCATCTGCGGGAAGTGCGATGGTTGCCGGTTACAACCTCCTCAAGATTCCTGAGCGGACTCTCGTACGCTACAAGCGGGAGGTTGTCGGCTTTGTGTGGCAACAGACGTCCCGGAACCTTATTCCCTACCTGACGGCGTTACAGAACGTCGAGGTGCCGATGATCATTTACGGTGCGTCACCGCGGAAGCGCCGTGCTTGGGCTCAAGAGCTCCTGAAGCAGGTAGGACTGGCTGACAGGATGCACCATCTGCCCTTGCAGATGTCTGGAGGTCAGCAGCAGCGCGTTGCCATCGCCGTGGCGCTCGCCAATAACCCTCCACTACTCCTCGCGGATGAGCCGACTGGGTCCGTCGATACGGCGACAGCGCATCTCATCTTCGAGATCTTTCGCCGCCTGGTTCAGAGCTATGGCACCAGTGTGATGATCGTTACTCACGATCGGACGGTGACGTCGCGCGTTGATCGGGTGGTTTCCATTCGCGATGGCAAGACGAGCACAGAGAGCCTCCGGCGCACTGACGTCAACCTTGACGATCCACTAGACTTTGGGAGCACACACGAGGAATTCGTCGTCCTCGACAACGCGGGGCGGCTGCAGCTTCCAAGGGAGATGATGGAGCGCCTCAACATTCATCGGAAGGTTCAGCTCGAAGTCACTGACGGCAAGATCGAGATCCGCCCCGCCGACGAAGGTGGAAAGACCCCACAATGGAGGTCTCAGTGATCCGACTGCGATTGCCTCAGCTGCGACCTAGTGGAACACGGGCACGGTCGGTTCCGACAGACATTTCAGACATCTTGGCACCGCTGGAGCGAAGCACGTATGACGGTCCCATCATTGACGTGCGTGATGTGACACGCACCTATCGGTTTCACGGGAATGACGTGCCCGCGCTCACAGGGATCACTCTGAGTGTTGAAGCCGGACAAATGGTCGCACTACGTGGGCGATCAGGCTCTGGCAAGACTACGCTGCTCAACATCATCGGCGGCTTGGATCGGCCCACGGCGGGATCAGTCCGTATCGAAGGACAGACTATCAGTTCACTCACTGATCGAGAAGCGACTCTTCTACGCCGATCAAAAATGTCCTTCGTCTTCCAGTCTTATGCACTCTTTCCGGTGCTCTCGGCTCGGGAAAACGTCGATCTGGCCATGCGCATCGCTGGTTTGCCGGCGGCTGTCCGTGATCGGAGGAGCCGCGACCTATTGGAGCTCATTGGCTTAGGACACCGCCTCGACCACCGCCCATTTGAACTCTCCGGTGGACAGCAGCAGCGTGTTGCCATCGCTCGTGCGCTTGCCAACAATCCACTGATCATCTTGGCTGACGAGCCGACCGGCGAGCTTGACAGCGTGACTGGACTCCAGATCTTACGCCTCTTTCGCAAGATCGTCGTCGATCACGGAGTCACCGTGGTAGTCGCGACGCACGATCCGACCATCAACGAGATAGCCCACGTCACCTATGAGATCCAAGACGGACGGCTTGTGCAACTCGTGTAGTAACAGTTTACGGCTGGACCGCTCGCTCTGTGTGCGCTATTGTTGTGATGACAATAAGACCAAGGAGGCGAGCATGTCTGATCTGGGTACCGTTGCGGTTGGGCAGTCTGGTGGCCCCACTGCCGTCATCAATGCCAGCCTCGCGGGCGTAATTGAGACCGCGCGTGTTGCTGGTAGCCAGGTCTTAGGACTTCGTTACGGGATTCAGGGGGCACTCAACGACGATGTCGTCGATCTCACGAGTGTCGACACCGATGCACTAGCTGACACCGCTTCAGCGGCTTTGGGAAGTATTCGTTACAAAGTCCAGCCGGCGGAATACGATCGCATCGTCTGTGCCTTCCAGGAGCGAGGGATCAAGACCTTCATTTACATTGGTGGTAATGACAGCATGGACACTGCTGATCAACTCGCCCGAGTAGCCGTCCAGCGAGGCTTACCGCTTCATGTTCTCGGGGTGCCTAAGACGATCGACAATGATCTTCCATTTACCGATCACTGTCCTGGATATCCCAGTGCAGCAAGATACGTCGCCATGGTCGTTCGCGACGTAGGCCTGGATGCGCGGGCGATGCGGCGCGTCTACTTTCTGGAGATCATGGGCCGTCACGCCGGCTGGCTCGCCGCGGCGAGCCGTCTGGCACGTGACGAGGATGGTGCAGCACCTCATCTCATCATGCTCCCAGAACACGATTGGGATGAGGATCGCTTCGTCTCAGGAGTCGATCACGCTCTGAAGTCGTTTGGCCACTGTATCGTGGCAGTCGCCGAGGGCTTCGAGCTTCCTGAGGGAAGCGCGAACCTAGGAATTGTGGACGCCTTTGGACACGTGCGTCTGGGTGGCATCGGACGGCATCTGGCAGAGTTCATACAACAACGTCTAGGGCTCTCTAGCACCCCAAACAGTGACATTCTCGGGTACATTCAGCGAGCAGCATCATTCGCGCGCTCACCGATCGACGTTGCGGAGGCCCGCCAGGCGGGGCGAGATGCTGTGACGGCCGCCCAGGCAGGCAAGTCAGGGTATATGGTCGCGCTCCAGCGCCGATCTTCCACACCGTACAGCATTGACTACGGATTGCAGCCGCTCGATACTATCGCCAACGTAACCCGTACTCTCGATGATCACTTCATCGTACGTGATCGCTACGACGTAGCGGATTCGTTTATGGACTACATTGCGCCAATCGCCGGACCGTTGGTCAAGCCGTATCGGCTGTACTGATGTGTGGGGCGGCGCTTCGCTGTGCTACTGCTCTTCTTTGACAATCTTCAGGAGATCTCTGAATTCTCGTGTGCCAGCTCTGGATTGAAGCTGATACAAGAGCATCTCGCTGTGCGATGGGCACGCTCCGTCGACATAGGCAGCTCTCAACCCCACTTCGCGAGCTGAGCGCGTTCTCGCGCCAATAGCATCTTCGAGGAGTAACACCTGGTAGCCCAGCAACTGTGCCTGCAGGGCCGTCTGATAGACACAGATGTGCGCTTCAACGCCACAGATCGCCACAACAGGTCGATTGAGCTCTTCAAGTTGGTCTCGAAAGTCGTCGCAAGTGAAACACCCGAAGTCGAGCTTCTCGATAGGAGAGATATCACCTAGCACCTCACGCACGGGTTCGACCGTATGACCGAGCCCGACCGGATACTGCTCGGTCAGTACAATAGGAACCTGGAGAACACCGCAGCCGCGGATCGCTCGACGACATCCTGCGATGACCTCACTGGCGGCGTGAATCACTGGCATGAGACGATCCTGAACGTCAACGACGATGAGGACCACCTTCTCTGCGGTGAGGCCATCGAAGCGTTGTGGTGCGCTGGGCTTCATCGCGCTAGTGGGACCCACTGGACGAGCTCCACTCGATTGCCTTCGGGGTCGCGAAAGAACACGTTGTCGAGGTGGAGACCTACCTCCGAGACATCCTGGTGCGCAATCGGAGATTCCAGCGTGACACCCGCTGCGATAAGCCGCTCGGCAAGCTCTTCGATGTCGAGCACCGAGACTGCGAGATGATCCATAGTGGTCCCGTTCGCCCGCTCGCTGCCATCGGCTTGCACCAGCTGGACGGCCTGATACCACACGACACGGGGAGCATCTGTACTTCCGAGGTGACGAATGTAGGGCAACCCGAGCACCTCACCATAGAAGTGCATCATACGACTCATATCTCTCACCCTTAGCGCAACGTGATGATGCTCGGGGTTCGTGATAGCGTGAAAGCTTGGTGGCACTACTGCTCTCCTTCCTTACGGATTGTCTCTCATATGGGGTATGTCCGTGGCTCTAGACACCTGACTGCATACTTTGATACCTGGATGCGTCAAAAGCCATAGTGTTCGCGCAGGTGGTGCTCTACACACGGTGGAACTGAACCCGGAATGATACGCCGACCTTGCTCAGCGGCCTCGCGTACCAGAGTGGAGCTCAAGTGAGTGTATTCTGGGCGAGCAATGAGCAGAACTGTCTCGAGTTCTGGCGCTAAGCGCGCGTTGGCGATGTCCAATGCGAATTCTGACTCGAAGTCAGTCATCGATCGTAAGGCGCGAACGATGGCCCGCGCTCCGATCTCACGGGCAAAGTCGGCCGTCAGACCGTCAAATGGAATAATGTCGACTTTGTCGATATCCGCCTGATTCAGGGCTTCTTGTAGCATTATGACACGTTGGTCGATGGAGAACACCGGCTTCTTCGCCGGATTGCGCCCGATACCTACCACAATGCTCCCGAAGAGGCGGCGAGCACGTACGAGTATATCGAGATGTCCATTGGTCACCGGATCGAATGTTCCGGGATAGACCGCAAACACTTGGCGCATGCTACTCGACCTCTCTAATCGCTGGTGCTTTCGGAAGTGGAATGCAACCTCTGAGCCCATTCCATCACGAAAGCTAAGAGTGCTGTCGGGTCCCGTTCCAGGATAAGCCGGCACTGCTCGAGTTCATTGACCGTGCTCGCTCCGACAAGCGTGACATCGATGAGAGATTGGCTGGTTGAGAATCCGAGCGCGGCCTCTTCAATGCTGAGTCCATGCTGATCCAACAGCGCCAAGAGCTCATCCACACGCTCTAAGACGTCCTCGGGAGTGTCGGGAGCATCAATGATCTCGTCAATTCCTGGCGGTGTGAGCTGGCCTCCAGCAAAAGGTGCGCCGTTGATGGTGAGGATGTGCGTCCTCTTTGCCTGTGCAAAGAGCGGATCAAGCGCCGAGTCATCGAGTAGATGTATATGTCCGAAGCTCAGCACTGCTTCAAACTCTCCGGTTGCGAGCGCTCTGCGAAGGAGCAGGACATCTGCGCCACTTACTCCGATGTGCTCCACGATGCCCTCGGCGCGTAGCCGAGACAGCGCTCCCAATGCACCTCTATGGTGGAGAAGCCAATCGAGTGGCGGGTCATCGCGGACAACGAGGTGGAGAAGTGGAAGGTGATCCCAGCCAAGTCGCTGCAGCGTTCCATCGACACAGTAGAGAGTGGCATCGAACCCACCTTCGAAGCCACCGTCGGTATCGTTGAGATGGGAAAGGAGGACGACTTCCTGGTCTGGCTCCTTGATTAGCGCTCCAACAACCTGCTCGGCTAGCCCTTGCCCGTAGCGGGGGGATACTTCCCAGAAGTTGATGCCGAGATCAATCGCCGTGTGTAGGATCGGCAGGAGATCATCAAGATGTCTTGCTGATCTACCGAGGAGCCTCCCCAATCCCCAACCTACTGATCCCACCTGACGTCCGAGTGGCTCGAGAAGAACCGTTCTCAAGTCTTCAGCGTCCTGACTAGGGATCATACCTGCGAGCTACCGGAATCGAAGACCTATCGTAGCACTCAATGTCCGCTCGGTAAGAGATACAGAGCGGACACTGCGGTAATGGCCCAGAACAGGATGGCAATCAAAAGCGGTCGGTCCTGGAGTAAGAGTTCATCGGGGTTGCCGCCGCCATCGGGCGTATGAGTTAGGAACATGTAGCGGAAGACCGCATAGAGCACAAAGGGAATCGTGAGCATCATCGAATGGTTCGCCGGGACGGTCTCGCCAAAGAATGTGTAGAGAGAGTAGGCGACGATCGTCGACGAGGTCACTACGGCGATGAGCTCATCAAGTAGCTCAGGAGAATAGTAGTGGAGGACCTGACGGTAGCGTGTAGCACCTTCGCCGAGCAACAGAAGCTCGTGGCGACGCTTAGAGAATCCGAGGAACAGCGCCAAGAGGGCAGCGCATACGAGTAGCCAGGGAGACAGCGACGCGTCTACGATAGCGGCGCCTGCCGCAGCACGGATCACGAACCCGGCGGCAATCGCGAGGACATCCAGCAGTACTTCGCGCTTGAGCCAGAAAGAGTAGCTGAACATGAGCACGATATAGGCAAGTGAAAATAACGAAAATGCCGTGCTCAACATGACCGCAGCGATTGCCGCGCCGCACAGGAGAACCACCACTCCCACAACAGCCCACGGTATGGGGAGCGCTCCCGAAGCGATGGGACGGTGGCGCTTACGGGGGTGTTCGCGATCTCGCTGCACGTCAGTAACGTCATTGACCAGATAGACAACGCCAGAGAGCAGACAGAAGGTGAGGAACCCTGCAGTTGACCGGGCGAGGCTCGCCGCGTGAAACAGCTGACCTGATCCGAACGCACCTGCGAAGATCACGAAGTTCTTCGTCCACTGCTGGGGACGAAGACTGATCAGCAAGGCACCCAGAGGAACCCCTTGGCGGGGGGCGGCTGGCATCTTGGTCAACCGTTGACTCCTCGAAGCTACGCCTTCTCGGCCCATGAGCATACCTTCTGAGAATGACGGCCTCGCGATCGTCTGAGCCTTAGGCGGCCCACACACTGCGAAGCAGTCTCCACGTCTCCGAGAGATCTTGAGGGATGAGTCGAGTATTCCCAGTGACCCCCATGAAGCTGGTGTCACCTTCCCATCTCGGAACGACGTGCATGTGGAGGTGATCGTCGACGCCCGCTCCGGCCACGTGACCCAGATTCATACCGATGTTGAGTCCGTTGGGACGCATTCCCTGTTCGAGAACACGAACGGCGGTACGCGCCAGGCCCCAGAGTTCTACGGCAGTGTCTGGAGATAAGTCCGCCAGGTTCGCCGTGTGCTCGTACGGAACGATCATGAGGTGGCCGTTGTTGTATGGATAGAGATTGAGAATGGCGAAGCAGGTCTTTCCCCGGTGAAGGATGAAGGTCTTGTCGTCGTCCAGGCACGCCACCGCTGCGCAAAAGACACACCCCGCTTCTCGTGGGCCCAGTATGTATGCCATGCGCCAGGGGGTGAACTTCACTTCCAAGTTCTGCTCTCTCACCTCTCGCACGCGAACCGTGATGCTGCATGCTACACATTTTCACGCGTTTATAGCTACTCTTAGCTCTTCTGCGCTGGAAACTTGCACGGAGTCGAGCAGGGGGGTAGGCTGAAGTCATTGAGTTGTATAGGGGAGTGTGAGATGCTCAAAGGGTTGCTGAAGATCAGCCTCATCGGGTGCTCGTCCCTCATTCTTCTGCTCGTTCTCCTGGTGGCAGGTCTGATGGCCTGGGACTACATCGACCAGAAGCTTGCGGAGAAGCAGGCTTCATCTCCCGCACCCGCCCCCGCGCCTTCGGAAGGGTAGTGTTCCGCTCACGTGTCCGTGACGAGTGCGTCTCGTCAGCGGAGCGCGCGGTTCCGTGAGGAGGCTTCTGTGTCCAGAGAATCGTCGTCTCTTCAACGATCTCTCAAGAACGTGTGGAGGGTCGAAGACGGTATTGACTTTCGAGACAATGGTGGCCTGGTTAAGAGAGTGCTCTATCCCCAGACGTGTGGTTGTGAGAACGCTACCCTCGCTGTCGTCTATCAAAACCCTGGTGAATCAGTGAAGATTCACCAGCACCCTGAAGAAGAACTCTACTATGTATGTCACGGGCGCGGTGTCATGACACTGGGTGAGGAACATATCGACCTCGAACCTGGAGTAGCGGTCTACATCTCTAGTAATGTGCCACATGGCCAGACTTGCACAGGGCACGAAACTCTCAACATTGTCTGCGTCATCGCGCCGCCGTTCGCGCGTCGCCTCACGCAAGAAGCGGCCCGCTAGGATGGACGCTGCTGAAGCTCGATACGGTTCCCACTGGGATCCTCGATATAGGCTTGAATGGTACCGTCTGTGCGCACAGACGGATATCCGGTAATCTTCACCCCCGCGCTTTCGAGGTCAGAAATCTTCTTTGCCACATCGTTGCAGCGAAAGGCGATGTGATAGCTTCCTGTCAGCTTGTCATCGTTAGGGTGGACGAGCAGATGGATCTCCCTGTCACCAGCCAGAAACCAGGTCCCCGGAGCGGAAATGTAGAACCGCCGCGGGATCTCGACGAGCCCTAGCAGCTCACCGTAGAAGTGGCGCGATGCTTCGAGCTCGTTGACCGCAATCGTTGCATGGTCAAGAAACCCCAGGTTTTCAGACACGAGCCCATTCCTTTCCCCCCAGCCTGGCATCGAGAATGCCCGTATAGAGCATCATGAAGTGTAGACGATCTGCAGCGATAATGACTTAGCGTCGTGGATGTCCGGGCGTCTTCCTCTACCTAGGCGGTATAGTGTGAAGGCCTCTCCAGGATGCCTACACCGAGACTCTGAGGCCAACACGGTAGCGGATGCTGCGTGAGAGGAGCTTCGATGGCCATACTCGCCCTGGAGGATGGTACTATTTGGACCGGACATGCCTTCGGAGCCGTCACTGAAACCGTCGGCGAGGTCGTTTTCAATACCGCCCTCTCTGGGTACCAAGAAGTCCTAACCGATCCGTCATACCACAGCCAGATGGTGGTCATGACGGCGACTCAGGTGGGCAATACAGGAGTCAATTTCGAAGACGAGGAGTCACGCCGCCCGTACGTTGCCGGATTCATCGTGCGTGAGCTGAGCTCGGTTGCCTCTAACTGGCGGAGTCAGGAAACTCTTGACGCCTACCTGAAGCGGGGCAATGTTCCAGGAATCACCGGCCTCAACACCAGAGCGCTCACTTTACACTTGCGGACGCACGGTGCTCTGCGCGGTGCGCTTTCTACCGTTCCAGAGGCGCGGCCTCGTGACCTGGTCGACAAAGCGTGTGCCTGGAGCGGCCTTGCCGGCAGAGATCTGGCGGTAGAAGTCACGTGTACAGACATGCACCAGTGGCGGGAGCCGTCTCGAATAGAGTGGGGACTTGCAGGGGCTAACGGCGTTTATCGGCCACGGGTGGTCGTGTATGACTATGGAGTCAAACAGAACATCCTGCGACGCTTGCACTCACTCGGGTGTGACGTTTTGGTCGTTCCGGCTAAGACACCTCTGAGCGTGGCTGACGGTCTCGGTCCAGACGGGTATCTCTTGTCAAATGGACCAGGAGACCCCGAGGGCCTCCCCTACGCAGCGCAGACTGCTGCTGCGCTCATTGAGCGTGGTAGCTGCACGCTAGGAATATGTCTCGGGCACCAGCTCATCGGTCTCGCTCTGGGAGGTCGTACCTACAAGCTCAAGTTTGGCCATCACGGCGCGAATCAGCCGGTCAAGGACGTCGAGGCAGGCCGCGTTCGAATCACGTCTCAGAATCACAACTACGCTGTCGTACCGGAGTCCTTGCCCTCGTTTGCGATACCCACGGAGATCAACCTCAACGATGGAACCCTGGAGGGTTTCCGGCTGCTCGACCGCCCTATATGGAGCGTTCAGTACCATCCGGAGGCGTCCCCTGGTCCGCACGATGCCGATGAAGTTTTTCAGGAGTTCGTCACCAGTGTCAAGGAGCGTGTCTGGCTGCGCTCCGGTCAGTCATAGTAAGAGAGTGGACTAAGATGCCACGTCGGACGGATTTGGCTTCGGTCCTTGTATTGGGCTCTGGCCCAATCATCATTGGTCAGGCTGCCGAGTTCGATTATTCCGGGACGCAGGCGATCAAGGCATTACGTCGTGAAGGTTTGCGCGTCATCCTGGTGAATTCGAACCCCGCGACGATCATGACTGACCCGGAGCTTGCCGATGCCACGTACATAGAACCGCTCACCGTTGAAATTCTCGAGAAGATCATTGATCAGGAACGTCCTCAAGCGCTGCTTCCCACTGTTGGCGGTCAGACGGGGCTGAACTTGGCGGTTGAGTTGGCAGAGCGCGGCATCCTTGCG
>JAMCTA010000012.1 GCA_023381895.1 Chloroflexota bacterium | reverse complement strand
GACGGACGGTATCCGTCACCGCTGCAAAGGTCTGGTGAAGCCGCTCCGCAGTCTGGCGGAGATCAATGATGTGGATCCCGTTGCGCTCCCGAAAGATGAATGGTGCCATCTTCGGGTTCCAGCGCCGTGCCGGATGGCCAAACTGCACACCGGCTTCAAGAAAGTCGCGCAAGACAATTTCAGGCAACTGAACTCCTCCGTGTCCTTCGCACAACGACCGATGCCGGGCTGCCTCATCCCTCAGGTTATACGAGGGCAGAACACGTAGGGCCCGACCGCACTCCGTACGTATAACGACGCACAGTGAGAGAGTGTACCATCCCGTACACGCCCAGGAACTCACGACGCACAGCGTCAGGGAATGCTGTGAAGCAGTCCACCAGCGGCGCGCTGCTGCTGAAAGAGCTGGGCGACCCGCTCTGCCACGAGCACCATGCGTGCAGTTGGCACATCACCCGGAGTACCCTGGTGTTGCACATCGAAGAGGTAGCCGCCATCCCTCCATTGGAGATCTACCAGGCCCGAGCTCGGGCCGGTGCCGACGCGAAAGTAGGTCTCATTTCCCAGCGCCACAGGCACTGACTCGCTCGCTTCCTCGAGAGGATTGTGATGCTCCCCAGGAAGGTACACATTCGCGATGTCATCGTGCGCACCCGCGGCAGTGCGGTAATGTGACACCGTCACGGTGATGTCAGGATCATCGACATTGCCATACCGTCGCGACACTGCTCCCTGGAAACCGAGACGGATACCCCGTTCTTCAGCTTGAGTTAGGCTCGGAAAGCCTGACGCATAGCCACTCAACGTATCTGTAACCAGATCTTCGCGCTGCACTTCGGCAACGTGGTCATCGATCGTCGCGCCCGACGGAAGAAGTGGACCCAACAGCTTCAGTACACGAGACACACTCCACAGCTGTGGATCTGCCTCCAATATAGGAACAGGTACAGCAGTTGGGCCATGTGCGAGAGCACTTTCAGCTGCCAGGATGACGTTGTCGACACCTTGCGAGAGTTGCTTAGGGGTTGGGCTCTGGGGATTAACCGTGACGTCGGGAGTGACACCTGTGCCGTCGAGTGGCTGATTAGTCTCACCGCGCAGAATTTGCTCGACGGCAATTCCGACGACGGCTCCAAGTGGAAGTGGTACCAGTTCAGTACCATTGACGATCCCAGCGCTGTGCGTGCCCACGATTGTGCCCCGGTGCTCGTCTTGGATCGCCGAGGCAAGCATCTCCGACGAGGAGGCAGAGTTAGCGTTGATAAGAACTGCCAGCGGGAGCTCAGGCTCGAGGGGTTGACCATTCGGTGTCAGCAGGTAGCGAGCACCTTCACGATCCCGAGCCGTGCTCACAACACCGCGGGTCAAAAACAGTGCAGCGACCCGATCGACGTCTGCACCGCCCGGGTTGCCTCGCAAGTCGAGCAGCCAAGCCGTCGCACCCTGCGCATCACATTGCATCAGCGCTTTACGTATCTCATTAACATCGGTTCCTCCCGCGGCCAGGACGACATCTGCCGGTGGAAAGGAGCGCAAACGTACATAGCAGTAACCGCCCGCAAGGAGGCGATGCTCGACGACAGGTGGGTGAACGATCGCTCGTACGAGCGTGACTGACTTGTCGTTACCCTGCGGTGTTCGGACGGTGAGCACGAGCGAAGAATCTACAGCCCCGGAGAGCGCATTAGTGATCTGGCTTGCTGAGCTAGCCGCAAGGTTGTGTCCACCCGCCGCAATGATCTCGTCGCCGGGCGCTAATCCTGCCTTCGCTGCAGGGCCTTGAGGAAAGACGTCCGTGATGATTGCCGGATGCTGTGTTGTGTTCAACTCGATGCCGATACCGGCAAATGGGGCACCACCTTGCGTGAGTGTTGTCACTTGCTGTGCGTCGCTTGGCGGCAGAAAGTAGGTATGTCGCTCGTGTAGGCTCTGCGTCATCGCCCCTGCCGCTGCAAACGCGATCGCATTCCGACTTCTGACGGGCGTTTCCGCTAAGAGTTCCTCAAATGCGGCGGTGAACTGACTGAGCTGCTCTGCTTCATCTCCGCTAAGCTGGAGTGCCGGAATCTTTCTGACGCCCTGGCTCTGCGCAACGTCCTTGGCTCCAGACCATCCGGCTTGGAGTAGCGCTGTCGGTGTGACAGGTCGAAAAAAGAGCTCACGAATGCTCCGGTAAGTATCTTCCACAAGCCGTAAGTCAGCATCGGGAGCAGGCGTGGGCGTTGTTAGAGCCTTGTGCGGTGCTGAAACCGCGCTCGACGTGAGCGTCGTCGATGTTGAAGAGGTTCCTGAACTCACCACTGAGACCATCGCTGCTGTCGGAGAAGGAGTTAAACGCTGAGAGCGACGCAGTGTGGTCGAAGAGGCAATGGAGCTTGTTGTACCAATGGTTGCCACTGACGTGGGAGGTACGCCGGTGGAAAGTCCTGGCGCGCATCCAACCAAAATGGCGCACCAGATCCCATTGAGGAGGAGCACGGCGAGAGTGTTGCGCCCTCTTGAAGGAAACTCGGCCCGTGTCCCCCGAACCGCGCCGCTGTTAGGCTGCGGACAGTGCACGGTAGAGTGCTCTTTGGTCACGAATGAGAGCTTCGCTGTCTCGAGTAGACATCGTCTCGATCAGATGAGTGGCCCGTGGATTGTGCCCCAACTGCCTCGCGACCAAGTCGATGTCAATCCCTCCTTCGAGTGGAACGTGTAGTGGGCGATTGGGCTGATACCCCGGTGCCGTATTATTCCAGTGCACCTCGACAATTTGCCGATCAAACCGTTGAAGAGCCCGTAGTAGCTCGGTGTACACATGGCGCTGGAATCCGACCGCCTGAAAGGCAAGGCCCGTGTCGAATACCAGCGGAATCTCCGGGTGCCTCTCGAGCAGGGATAGAATGTCGTGAGGAGTCTCGATCACCGAGCCACGCCGGCCGTTCTCCACGGCGATGGTCAGATGCGGATAGAGCGTGCGCATAACGTCGAGGCTCGTGGCCAGGGCGCCGAGGTGTTCCGACAATGGAAGCGTCCGAGGCCCAGTGTGCACGACGTAGAGTTGGATCGATCGATTGCGCTCGAAGAACTCCACAATCTGCACGAGGCGGCGAAGATATGCTGCCCGGGTCGGAGCAAAGGTATCGGAAATAGCGATCTCTTCCAGGGAATGATCGCCATAGAAAAGGTGTAGGTGAACTCGTAAATCCTGTGTGGCGATGAGCGTCTCCAAGAACTCGCCGCCAAACACAGTCGTTAGGCCGAGATCAAACATGCTCTCCGTGCACGTGATCTCCAGCGTGCGAAATCCGCCTGTCCTCGCCGTCTGAATCGCTGCTTTGAGTTGATTCGTAAACGAGCGGCGATTCACAGGAGTTAAGAGGGGATTGAATCCCAGAATCACCGTAGTGGGTCCCTTTCGAAAGCCACCCTTCTCAAGGTCGACGAGTATCCTTCTCAGAAACGTTCACACGAGCGAACGCGCCCGAAATTATCGTAGCAGGTACGGAAGCACTGGTCTGCACGCCAGCAGCTAAGCTATTCCCCGAGAAGTGAAATAAGCGGCGCCGAGGGCAGCGTCTGCCAGTCTAGCCCGGGCAATGGCGGAACGGAATGATCACTCACCGCTACCGTGAAGGCTGGACTGAAAATCGTCCGAGAGGACGGCGCTCCGTTGTTCACCACCATACGGAACACTGCCAGTGAAACCTCGTGGACACCTGCGGTTCCCGAGATGACGACGTGCTGCCAGCGACCATTTGGACTCAAATCTGTGAAGTCTAGGTCCGTGACCGTACCCACGGCAGTCCGCGGATCGGTCGCCAGAATCGTCGAGATTTCCGGCTCTGTAATTGGTCCAGAAGACCAGGTCGCCCGCGGGCATCCCAGCGAATAGGGCTGACCCTGGGGACTGACATCTCGGATGCTTTGAAGGTAGGGTAGTGGCGGTCCTACCCACACGTACTGGTTACTCTCAGTCCTCCCCATGGCACACTCAAAGTACGCTGCGAGAATGGGCTTCCCGTCAAAGGTCAGCACCTGACCTGAGGTGGCAGCGACCGCCGTGATCGCGTCGGAGCGCGCAGCTTGACCGAATGCCTGCGACTCTACGCCACCGGTTACATCGTATGGTCGCGTAGGATCCATGGCGTGCAGCGCAAAGGTACGGCTGGCCACTGCCTGCGCCTCTTTGGCGGCTGGTGGAAAGTCTGCCGGCATCTCCGATGCTACGACCGACCCTAGGTACTGGCTCATGGGTAGGATGAGGACTTTCCCGGAGGACAACAACACTCGAATGGGTTCCGAATCATTGCCACTGTTGGAGATCTGTGTACCAGGATAGTAAGCACTCAGGATCTGCTGATAGGTCTCTCCGGCAAGAGCTCGCCCCCTGGCACCCCACTGATCCATTCCCACCCCGTGACCTGCGCCGATTCCAATGAATGTCAGCGCGGAGCCCGGTGAGAGCTGGATCTTCTCGTGCCTTGAGCTTGCCTGGGCTGAGGCACCCGTCGAGCCCAACGAGGTCAGCGAACTGACCAGGATGACGGCAGATGCAATCCAACGCCACCACGCTCGCCGCCTCGTCATCGCCTCCCTTTCTCGCAAGCACCGCCATAGTAGTCATCCTGCTCATTACGGTTATTCACTGCACTTCAGATGACGTGTGGAACGGTAGTGTGTCACGTATCTCAGTGGCTCTCGGGTGGTCTAAAAGTCACATCCCCGTTGATAGTAGGCTGTGCTGAGAGCTGGCAACACGGCCAGTCAGATTCAGAACTCTCAACCTTTCTCACCCTCAAAGCCTACTTCGACGCAGCCATCTGGGCGTACGAACACTGGAACAGTGTTCTGGTGGGTGAGTCGCACCACCTCGTCCTGCCACATTTCATCATCATCGACTTGTCGCTCAACGAAGGGGATATCGTGCTGCCGAAGATGTCGTACAGCTCGTTGCGACACCGGACAGTCTGAGAGGGTGTAGACGATCAGGTTCACGATGACCGGCACCTTCCTTTTTCGCTCATTACGATCTGGATCTCGGGTACAGAGTTCTGACCGATACCTCTAGCCTGCTGTTGGTGCAGCAGTCTGGCAACTAGCGTGTCGAAATGACGAACGAGCGCTGACTTTGCAACGATGCGCGTGACACCGGCGGCTTTTGCTCGGCACCATAGCTCCTGATCTTCATGAGTCCCAAAGGCGAGCGTCGGGATGCCAAGCGCAGCAGCTCGCTGCGCCAGTTGACCCCAGCCGTCGCCCGCGGGGTCGAGCTCCAGCAGCAACACCATATGCCGGCCGTGCACAAGCGCAGCGTCAGTCGCCACTTCTTCTGAGGTCAGCCCGAGACGCCGGAGGGCTGACCTCACCCTCATTCCAAAAAACAGATCCCGTGCGCGGTAAGCGACGCAGGGAATAGGCGCTGTTGTGGCGAGCTGTATCCTGACCTCCTCTCGCTGATCCAGAAGCTCTGCTGCAGGAAGCACCTCGTGCTGTATTGGCGTTCTCTCCATCGACGTCCAGTTCTCTACTGCTTCGGTGGCGCTGGTTGCACGACAAGCGTGTGCTCACCGGAATACCACACCAACCCTGGTTTTCCGACAGCCTGGCGACGGACTCGCCCCACTTCCGTGTAATCCACTGGTGCTGTCGACTCACTATGGCGGCTGCTGAAGTACGCTGCGACCTGTGCACCACGTCCCAGAACGTGTTCGGGGATGGCCCGACCTTGCGTCCGGATCACCACGTGTGAGCCAGGCGCACCCTTGGCGTGGAGCCACACGTCGTGCTTGCTGGCAATCTTGAACGTCAGCAGGTCATTCGCGTGGCTGGTCTTCCCATAGAGAATCTCGAATCCCTCGAATATGAACGAATCTGGCTGCGACGCGGCAGGAGCTACTACCCGCTCTCGCCGCTGTCTGGGATTGCCCCGCAGCCCCGAGTTTGGGAGGCGTCGATTATCGTCTGCGAAATCCAGATTCTTCAGCTCTTGACGTAGTCGGGCTGCCTCTGCAGGTGACTCAACGACCTCAGCCTCGAAGGCGAGCTGCTGCACGAACGCGAGCTCTGTCTGGACTCCCCTAAGCTGCGGCTTGAGTACTTCCAATGCCCGCTTCACCCGAGCATACTTCGCAAAGTACTGCTCAGCATTCTGCACTGCACTAAGAGCTGAGTCCACAGCGATGCGCACCGAGTCACCGGTCTCGTAGTCCACGACCTCGACGCTATCTGTGTCGGTTTCGGGCCGGAACGTGAGCAGGAGCTCCCCGAGATGGCGATAGCGCAGATCACGCTCAGACTTATCGATGTCTCGCTGGAGAGCAGTGGCGCGACGTTCGATGCGCTCGAGCACCGGCTTGATCACACTGCGCAGAGTGGAACACTCGTGCGCAAGCCGTTGTTCTGCTGCTCGTGGAACTGAAAATCGTTCGATAGCTTCACTCATGGAGCTGATGGACCGCACATCACCCCTTGCCGCGAGATACGTCAACGCATACGGTGCAAACGCCTTGATGTCCCCACTCGAGAGCGCAATGCACGGCTCCCAACGAGCCTGAGGCTGATCGAGAAGCTGAAACAGTGAGCGGATCTCGTTCGCCAGCAGCGCTTCTGGCCCGTCCTCAGTCGTGGATTCCTTCGCCTGCTGCGCACGGTGCACGACTTCAGCGCTCGCGGTCGGACTGATAGGGAGAATACGCGTCAGTGCTACGCGCAATGATTCTGGCGAGTCCGTGTCAGTTGCGGTCAGGGAGCGAGCCAGTTCCTCGCTGGTGATGCTTCGTGGATCCAGACGCTTCGATCCTTCACCCACAACCGGAGCCGGAGGCACATACTGTCGACCCGGCAACAGTGTTCGCACTCGACTCATCGCGCTCGTTACTGGCCTCGCCAGGCCCAGAATCATCTCATTGCTGTCGACAAGAATGAGATTTGCCTGGCGACCAGCCAGTTCGCAGCGGAGTGTCACCGGCGACTCACCAGAGCGGGAACACTGAAGGTCGATCCTGCGCTCCAACGCTGGCTGTCCCACGGCAGTGACGCGTGCACCTTCGAGGTACTTCCGCAGCAGCATGACAAACGCCGTCGGTTCTTCGAAACCCGACACGAGCTTCCGCGACCGTGCCACATAGGCGAGAGACGTTGCCGGGTTGAAAGAGACGAGCACCTGCTGATTCGCGTGCAAGTTCCTCACAATCACGGTCAGTGACCACGCATCAGGCTGGAATAGGCGGTCGACCCGGCCACCAATAAGATACTCTCGCCATTCGTCAGCGATCGCGCGAGCTACCAGAGCATCAAAGTGCATAGTCCAGTCATCCTGTTAGGATTCTTCAGAGTCTCCTGCGGAATTGTAGGGCACAAGCGAGGGATCACGGCAATGACCACACGTATGGGGACGCTCTTCATCTTCTCGGGTCCCTCTGGGGCGGGCAAGGACTCGGTGCTTGATGAGTTGAAGAAAGTCGAGCCCACTATCCATTATGTCGTGAGTTTCACTTCGCGTTCTCCTCGGAATCTCGAGGAGAACGGACGTGACTACTTCTTTGTCACCTCTGATGAGATGCGCTCCCTCTGGGAAACCGGCAAGCTGCTTGAGTGTACCGAGTACATTCCCGGGCGCCTCTACGGCATCCCGCGCGAGCCCGTCGACAGCCATCTCCGCGCGGGCCTCGATGTGCTCATCAAGCCTGAGGTCCGCGGCGCCGCCAAGATCCGAGCACTGTACCCGGATGCTGTCTCGATCTTTCTCGCACCTCCTTCGGTAGCAGAGGCCGTGCGTCGCGTCGAGCTTCGGAACAAGGATCCGCTTGCCGATCGGTCGGAGCGCTTCCGTGTCATACAGAGCGAAATGGCAGCTGCTCCGACATTCGACTACTACGTCACCAATGAGACGGGCCGGTTGGAGGAGACTGTCCAGAGAGTTCGCGCCATCATTGCAGAAGCGCGCTCGCGCCGGAATCCGGCGTGCTAGCCTGCCTTAGTTAACTGCCGGACGGCATCAGCTATGTGTTCCGCGTCGATTCCCGCACAGCTCAACAGCTCCGACGGCTCTCCAGATCCCGGCATTGATCGAACTGCCAGATGTGTGTATCTCGGGTGCACTTCGCGCTCGGCCAGTGCGGTGAGCACCGCTTCGCCCAGACCACCCTCAGGCCAGTGGTCCTCGACCACGACGAGTCTACCGCTACACGCCTGGAGCGCTTGAGCAAGTGCTTCGCCATCAATGGGCTTCACTGAGTAGAGGTCAATAACACGCACGGCGATGCCCTCACGAGTGAGGAGGGAATGTGCTCGTAGCGCCTCATGGAGCGTGATGCCCGCCCCGACAACGACGGCCTGATCGCTGGCAGACTCCCGCACAATTGCGCAGCCACCGATCCTCACCTCGACATCGGGAGGATAGATGACAGTAGTTGCTTCGCGGGTGGTGCGGATATAACTAATCCCTGGATGGTCCGCCATGAGCGCGACAAGCTTGGCGGCCTGATTGCCATCGCTGGGGTAGAGCACAGCACTGCCGTGTACAGCACGCATCATCGCGAGATCCTCTAAGGCCATCTGCGACGGCCCGTCGGCTCCGATTGAGACGCCGGCATGAGAGCCGCTGAGGCGCAAGTTGGCCCGAGAGATGGCAGCCATCCGGATGAAGTCATAGGCTCGACTCAGAAATGCTGCAAAGGTCGATGCAAAGGACACATAGCCACGTACCTGCATGCCCACTGCGGCGGCGACAAGCTGCTGCTCAGCGATGTACATCTCAAAGAAGCGGTCCGGAAAGGCCTTCCCGAAGACATCGGCATAGGTGGAGTTGCTCACCTCTCCATCAAGCGCGACTATGTCGTCTCTAGCAGCCCCGAGAGAGCGCAACGCATCACCATAGGCCCGCCGTGTTGCCATCTTGGACCCGAGCTCATAGGCAGGTAGACTCGGAGCGACCTTCCGGTGGGTCACTGGCTGTGCCGGCATTGGCGTCGTCACGTGGGCCACGAGATGCCGGGGGCCACCGAGCTCAGCAATCGCCTTCTCTGCTTCTGCAGCGGAAAGGGCCTTCCCATGCCATCCTTCCTGATTGGCAAGGAAAGACACACCAGAGCCCTTCTGCGTCTTGGCCACGATCAGCGTCGGCTGGTCCGCTTCGAGCGCGCCCTGGTATGCGCGCGCAATCGCCCCGTGATCGTGGCCATCGATCTCAGCAGTGCGCCATCCGAAGGCCATTGCCCGTGCAGCATAGGCAGCACTGTTCCACTGCAGCTCAGTTGGACCTCGCTGCCCCAAACGATTCATGTCGAGAATGGCGACGAGATTACTGAGCTTACGATTACCAGCGTGATCGAAGGCCTCCCAGACCGAGCCTTCGGCCATCTCGCTGTCACCAAGCAGTACCCACACGCGGTAGCTATCTTTGTCGAGATGCCGGGCAGCCAGCGCGAGTCCAACAGCAATTGGGAGACCCTGCCCGAGGCTACCTGTCGCCACATCGACCCACGGGATGACCGGGGTCGGATGGCCTTCCAGGCGACTGCCAAACTTCCTCAGGCTCAACAGCTCCTCATCCGATACGACATTCGCTGCGCGGTACATCGAGTACAAGAGAGGAGCGGCGTGCCCTTTGGAGAAGATCAAGTGGTCGTTGTGCGGGTTCTCCGGATGAGAAAAGTCATAGCTGAGGAACCCGTCGAGGAGCACGGCCATAAGGTCCGACGCGGACATCGAAGATGTCGGGTGACCAGACCCCGCTGCCGTCGTGCACCGAATGCTGTCAACTCGCAGCTGCTTTCCCAGCTCCTCCCACCTGTGCAGCTGCTCGGGAGTGATGCTCAGAATCGTTCGCTCTACGGTTGTGCTCACTTGGAAACATCCTTTCAGTCTGTTGTGCGACTGCCGTTGGGCGCTAAACCCTCACCACGATCATGATGCGGAACACAACAGGGTTATCTTGCCCGTAGCTGTAAGTTGTAGCACGATTCGGGCCGACGCAGCATGCCTCACAGCTCAAGCACTCACGGTTTTCTCGTTACAGCTATTGGGCTGCTGTCGGAGACGCTGGTGCCAATTCGGGATCGGGCCGGAGTGCCAGCCAACCACGCCGGTGCGTGCCCGGCGCAACGATGTACTAGCGGGTCTTCACGGGACTCAACACACGGTGTGCACGGTCACGGTAAACTTGCCGCGGAACGCTCCGCGCCATCGACGGTATGGCGTTACGGGGCCTCTACGGGGGTAACTCCCAGGCCCGCACCTGGTGGGCCTCGACGCAACACAGGCTAGACCGTCCTTGTACTCGTGACCTCTCCTGACGCCGCCCGAGCACGCCCGGCGGTTGAAACCGCGGCTACTGTTGCGAAGCTCCCCTCTCGCCACCCCCCTTGCTTAACTTTCACTACCATATCTGCGCGGGCTAGGATCGAACCGGTGGCGGCGCGACGCAGTCGCCTCCTTATCGAGGCTGATTTTGCGCTCGCACCACGGGACCATCACAAGTTAGCTAACCTATCGTTATTCACGCGCAGATGTTGATTCTGTCCCTAATGTAGTGTGTGTCGATTCTGGGTAAGGAGTCATTAGAGACTCCTTAATGTTGGCGGGTAGCACACGAATAGACTGATAAGAGGTCTTATAATAGATAAAGTAGTGGCGGCCAAGCCACCTAGATCAATCTACGTGTTCTTCTACGCGCCTTTGTATCATATCTGTGTAGAAGCCGGCAGATAACCAGATATACGCCACGTAGAACCAGTGTAGATCGATTTAGACATGCACATAGTGGTCGATGTTGCGTGTTTCTTTCCATAGAAGGAGGAGCACCACAGATTTACTTTTCGATCCTGCAGCAGGGCAGTTGCTCCTCCAGTATTGATTGTGAGGTGATCATCAGCTATGACAGCTAGCAACAACCGCACTGACACTTCGAGTCCGGATCACAATTCCAGCCTGAATTCATTGAGAATGGTAAGGACCCCCCGCCGTGCAATAGTGCGTCTCATGTCAGCACTGGCAGCTTCCGGGCTTGCGAGCGCCGCTTTGACTGCCTGTGGTGTGACGAGCTCGCCAGCGACTAGCGCCAAGCCTTCCGCGGCGACGACTACCTCAAGCCACACGGCTTCCTCAACCGCCAGCGCGAAAACGGCCTCGACCTCGTCCGCGGCGGCACCGGCGACGAAGCCTGTGACAATCACCGCCGGCTTCTACACAGCAGCATCCCAGAAGACGTGGAAGTTGCTGATGGACACGGGCATCCCCGTCTTTGAGAAATCAAACCCGAAGATCCACGTGACGTGGGAGCCGGAGCCGCCAACGACGAGTATACAGGAAAAGATGGTGACGATGTACGCCGCAGGCACCGCTCCTGACGTCGTCGGCGAGTGCTGCAGCACGCTGCCCATCTGGGCAACACAGGGTATGCTGCAGGACCTCGATCCATACATCACGGCCGACTGGCCGAAGAACTGGCAGAGTGACTTTCTCCAGTCTCAGATCGACGCCATGGTCATGCCCAAGCCAGGAAGGTTCGCCTTGCCTGAGTACTGCGGGACCATGGTGATCTTCTACAACCGTGACCTATTCAATACGATGAAGGTGCCCATACCGACAAAGACCTGGACATTTACCGACGCGGCGGACACGTTCCAGAAGCTCACCGTTCCCGCCAAGCGCCAGTACGGTGCACTCCTGCCGTGGGATCCTGATGACCGCTTTGCCGCCGACCTGCTGGCGCCTTTCGGTGCCTATCTCGTCGACCCAAAGAACGACACGCAGTGCGCCGTGAACACGCCGGAGGGATTGCAGGCGGTTACCTGGTATTACGATGTCGTCTTCGCCCACAAGACCGGCGTGTCCTGGAATGTGAGCAACTGGGGGTCGTCGCAATTCCCGGGACTTGCCGAGCAGGACCTGTTCGCGACGGGCACAGTCGCCACTCTTGGCGAGGGATCGTGGATGATCAAGCCCGTCATCGATGCTGTGGGCAGCAAGTTTCAATGGGATGTCGTAGAGCCGCCGCTTGGTCCGACGGGGAAGCGCAACACCCTTTCGACGACAGATGGCTATGCCATCATCAACAAGAGCAAGCATCCAGAGGAAGCCTGGGCCTTCGTCAGCTGGCTGACCAGTCCGACGTTCGAAAAGATCATGATTGACAAAGCCTTCCTCCAGCCGAGCCGGAAGTCCCTGCTTCCAACCTACATCAACTACGCCCAGACCGCCTATCCGCAACTCAAGAATGTCAACCTCCACGCCTTCACTGATGCCATAACTGAGGGCTACGCAACGCCGGAGCAACTCTTCAAGTATGAGCCCCAGGCCATGCTCGCCTATACGGCGGTGATGACGGAGTCGCTCTACGGTACGACGAGTAGCCTAACGCCCCAGGAAATCGTCACGAAGCTGGCCAGCGGGATCAACACGGCGGAGAAGAAGGCGGCGTCATAGCAGCCACGTGAGCCGGACCGCACGCCCTCTTTGGGGGGCGTGCGGTCACTCCCGGCGTCTTGGGCGCGGAAAGAGTAATGCAATGGCAAGAATAACGAGCGAATCACTCGTCCATCATCAGGCTGCGACGTCACGCCTGTGGCCATGGCGACTGAGCACGCAGAGCCGTATGGCCATCCTCTTCCTCTTGCCGTGGACCATTGGATTTCTCGTGTTCACGCTGTGGCCAATGATCGATTCTCTCGCGCTGAGCTTCACCAAGTACGACATCCTTCATCCACCGCGTTTCATCGGCTTTGCCAACTACGGTCACATGTTCGTGGGCGGCTCGCTATTCTGGCAATCTCTCAGAGCTACGGTCATTTACGTCGCGGGAGCGGTGCCGCTCGGCACGGTTATTGCCCTACTCCTGGCTGTCTTGCTCAACCAGCGGGTCTGGGGCGAGGGGCTCTTTCGCACGCTATTCTACGTTCCCTCTGTCATCACCGGCGTCGCCACGGCAATCCTCTGGGAGTGGATCTTTCAGCCCCAGTTCGGGATGCTGAACTCCATGCTGTACAGCTTATTCCATATTCAGGGACCACAGTGGATCTACGGCATCCACACGGCCATGCTCTCTCTCATCATCATCAGCTTCTGGAGCATCGGCGGTGCCATGCTGATCTATCTCGCCGGTTTGCAGGGTATCCAGCACGATCTCTACGAGGCCGCCAAGGTGGACGGAGCGACGGCGCTGGCGCTCTTTCGCCGTATTACACTGCCGATGCTGACCCCTCAGATCCTCTTCAACGTCGTGCTCGGCCTGATCGGCTCGTTTCAGGTATTCATTCCGACCTACATCATCACGAACGGGGGCCCCGGTCACGCCACCACGACACTGGTCTTATATCTGTATGAGGCCGCTTTCGAAGAATTCCGCATGGGTTATGCCAGCGCGCTCGCCTGGGTTATTTTCCTCATTATCGTCGCGTTTACCGCGCTCATCTTTCGCGGATTCGCGCAGCGGGTGTTCTACGGCTCAGAATAGCAGCCAAGAACCGCAAGAATCGCCGGAGCTATGTGCATTGATCATGCTTTGGCTAGGGTTGGAGATGAAAATGAGCATGCTTGCCTCCATGGACGCCACATTAGCGATGCATGTACGTCGGCACAACTGGCTTGGCGTCATCGGCCGCGTCCTCACATATGTATTACTGGCAGCAATAGCGATCGTCTTTGCAATACCGCTGTTGTGGATGCTTTCAACGTCGGTCAAGCCGACTAGCGAGGCGATGACTTTTCCACCAACGTGGATTCCCAGCTTCTTCGATCTCGCGAACTACCCGCACGCCTGGGCGTCAGTCGGCTTCGGTCACTTCTTCTTCATATCGTTCATTTACGCTGGACTTTCGACCGCCGGTGTTCTCTTTAGTTGCAGTCTTGCTGCGTATGCGCTGTCCAGACTTCACTTCCGCCTTCGCGACCCCATTTTCCTCATCGTGCTTGCCACACTGATGCTTCCACCGCAGGTCACCCTCATTCCGGTATATCTGCTCTTCACCGACATGCATTGGGTGAATACGCTCTTACCGTTGATCGTCCCGCAATGGTTTGGTGTGAACGCATTCAGTATCTTTCTCCTGCGCCAGTTCTTCATGGGACTTCCAAGCAACCTCGATGATGCGGCACGGATCGATGGTGCAGGTGAGTTTGGCATCTGGTGGCGCATCGTGCTTCCTCTGAGCAAGCCGGCGCTGGGCGTCGTCGCCTTGTTCCAGGCCATCTTTGCTTGGAATGACTTCTTCGGTCCGCTGATCTACGAGACCTCACAGAGCAACTTTCCGATATCTCTCGGTCTGACGTATTTTGAGGGCCAGTACGCGACCTTGCACTTGAACTGGATGATGGCGATGACCGTCGCCTCAGTCGCGCCGATCTTCGTCCTCTTCTTCATCTTCCAGAAGTACTTCATTCAAGGCATCACACTGGCTGGTGTCAGCCGTTGAGGTCAACGGCGGAAAGGCAGAGAACCGACGTGCCCGACAGGAAAGTATGGCAGGCAACGAGTTGCGCTGCCCTCGGCGGTCTGTGGCTGGTGGCCGGCTTGTGGAAGTTCCGCGCATTCGCTGATGTACGGTTGTACGTTGCCTCCTTTCGTGGGGTGCCACTGCATCACATCGACGCCATTACCCGGCTGATTGGCATCACGGAACTCGTACTCGGTGCCGCTGTGGCGACCGGGAGGCGGCCGAAACTGACCGGGATGATCTCAATGCTGCTGGTTGGCGCTTTCAGCATCGTAAAGCTCGCCTGGCCCCATCGTGGCGGAGATCCCATACGCATCTGTTCCTGCCTCCCTACCTGGCCGAAAGCGCGCTCGCTCCCACCTCTTGGCCAGGTGCTGACGAGCTACGCGGGCAACGTCGCCCTACTCTGCTTGAGCGTACTCGTCCATCGCCTGACTCTCAGTAGGGATAACGCAGCCCTGTGACGACACGCTGAGGATCAACCCGTCCCGCAGTAGGAGCGAAGATGTGGTAAGGGCCAATGACACGCTGATCAAAGGGTACACCTCGAGCACGTAATATCGCTTCTAACGGGGGGTGCGGATCTCCAGGTGCAATCACCACGAAAGCCGTGTGAGCCGAACGGCTCACATCCACGAAGACGCTAGGAAAGCGATCAATGCCGTGGCCGACCACGATGTCGTAGTAGTCGGCAGCCTTGATGCGCTCATCGCTGAGGTACATCACAACATCTCCTGCCCAATGATTCATCCACACCTCCGTGATTCCAGATTTCTCGAGCCACTGCACGAGTGGACGGTTATCAAGTGGGAGATTACTCCAGTAGGGTGACTGAAATACGAGCCGCGGGTTGCTTCCTCGGTATGTCAGCAACACAGCTACACCGTAGAAACAGAGAATCATCGCCCCCAGCAAGCGCCAACGCTTACCCACACGTGTGATCAACGCCCCCGATCCAATTGCCGCTGCCGTCCAGAGAGGAAGAAGATAGCGACCACTGGCGTCGAAGGGCCCTAACGAAGGTCGCCCGAACCCGCTGACGAGGTAGACCAAGAAGACGATGACGACGAAACAGGCGAGAGGCCACGAGCTCCCAATAATGCGCTGAGCCGAGCGATGACACAATGCTGCAAGCGTAGTGTCCCAGAACAAGAATACCAATCCACTCAACGCAATCGCCGCTACCACGGGACCTGCAAGCATCGCTGCGCGCCCGGTCTGCCACGGATCACTCCAGCCGATGACGTGGGGTAGGAGTTGTTTCACAAGAATCCGTGTCACGGCAGCATATTCCGGGTTCGCCGCACCGCTCCCCTCCAAGAGGAAGCGCAATGTCGCGCCTGCGTGCTGAAGGTTGTAGAGCCAGAGCGGTGCACCGCCCAGGGCAAGACCAGGCAGGAATCCTCCCATAGCCCGCAATATCCACAGCCTGACCTTCCGCCACGGAAGTACGATGACGGCTGTGGCGAGGTAGTAGATCACAAGGTCATTCGACCACACGGCAACACCGGTCAGGACGCCTACCACGAACCATACTCGCGCCGAACAGGTACTCGGATGTTGTCGTATCCACCAGCAGACTGCGGCGACTTCAGTTCCTAGGGCCATGATGCCCACGTACGAGCCCCACACTTTCAAACCTTGGGAAGCCACGTACAGAGTTGGTAATGCCGCGAAGAGAGCAGCGCACAGAGCCGTACGTCGATCGTAGAGCAGCCGCGCCAGGTGCCAGGTAGACATCACGAGGACCATCGCTTCAATGAGAGTGGCCACGCGCAGAGCGGCCGGACGCGGTCCAAATACAGCGATAAACGGTGCTGCAAGGTAGCTCTGGATCACGCCCATGTACGGCACACCGTAGAGAAAGACGGGGAACTGACCGCGAAGAATGCGTTCTGCTCCGATACCGAACAGTGCCTCGTCGCCGTCGATCATCCAGTCACTGCGAATGTTGAGCCATATCCGCACACCTAGGCAGACACCAACAATGGCTGCTAGGACAAGAGCGTCAGTCCACCACCGGATCGTGGGCGCTAGTGAATCTGTGCTCGCGGGCTGTGAGGAAGTCTGAGCCGCGGGTGTGTCAGAAGGCACCGCCGCCCACATCTTGGATGGGATGGTCATTCACTGGTGGAATGAGAGGAAGTGACCATCCACGTAGCCGTTGAGAGATCCACCATACGCAACGTGAATCCAGTCTCCTGATCGCCCCAACACCTGCACTACCTCATTATGCGTAAGGTAACCTACCACGACCGCGGCCACGTCAGGACTTTGGTGAATTCGCAGGCCCCAGGCGGTCACCGTTGCCGTACCCGATGCAGGCAGATCGACAGTTGCCTTGGTAGCTGGTGGTGTCGCAGTGGCAGTTGGTGAGGGTGCCGGCGACGGCGATGGCGGAGGAGGCGTCGGCTGCGACTGCGCTTGGGGAACGGTTGCCGGCCCGATGTTCGCCGTCTCCGGGGGTAGCGGTAGCCAGCCAATTTGGGTCAGGTACTCGTCGCCGAGAAGGCCGGGCTGAATGACATATGGCGTTCCTGCTAGCTCAGGATGGTATTCCAGCCGAGCCCGTTGAAACCACTGCTCTGTACCGCCCGGCACCCCTGGTAGCGGCATCTCATTGGAGATCGGATATCCAAAGACCGTAAGTCCGCCGTGCTGTTGGAAGAAGTGCAGGAATCCATAGTTCACCCAGTGGCCGGTCTGAGGAAAATATTCGTGCTCAGCGGACGACTGACCAGGTGCCGACTTCGGGAATGGCTGTTGGCTCTTTGTCAGGGTATCGCCCAACAGCGTGAGTTGTATCTGCTGTCCCGCTGGCAGCTCCGGATGATACTCCATCCGCCCCCTCTGGAAGTACTGCACCAAGAAGCCACCCTCATGGAATGCCTCCGTGCGCGGATACCCGAATGTGTTCACCCCACCATAGGCCAAGAAGAACTGTTCGAACGGCCAAAGAACGTTATGGCCAGTCTGAGGAAAATAGAGACCTCCGTGAGGATTAGCTGTAACCGGTTCGGTAGGAACGTGACCGTGGACTTGTCCTCGAATCCACAGCTCATCACCGAATTCAGAGCCAGAAGACGTTGCAAGACGGAAATACGCACCGACGCCTCCTTGCGTAGGTGGCGTCCGTAGAGTCACTGACACATTGGCTTTCTGACCCGGAGGTGTAGACGGCACGGTCCCCAGCGATACGACCTTGAAGCCGCTGATGCCCTGGAGCTCAAGATGTGTTCCCGCCGGCCAAGCCACGGTTCCGTCGTTTTGAATGGTCCACTGTTTGGTCACGGCTGTGCCAGGAAGGAGTGCCGTGCCATCGGGGTAGTTCACGTCCGCAACAAAGGCGTCGTTGGGCTGCCCTTGTGGTGCCGGGTCCCCAGAGGTAGCCACGGGCGGTAAGTTTTCTTGTGCCAAGTTGATGATGACCGGAGCATGCGTCACTGAGACATGCACGTTCTTCGAGATGTACGCTTGTCCTTGAACTGGCACGCCATTGTTTGTGCTGACGTCTGCGAACGATGCAGGGATCGACTGCGCAAAGGGATCGAACGGTACGGTCTTCTCCACTTCAAAGTGCAGGTGTGGCCCACTAGCGAATCCCGTCGCACCGCTAAACGCGATCGGCTGCCCCTGGCTCACACGCTGCCCGACCTTGACAAGCGCACCGTGATACATGAGGTGCAGGTACAGCGCGCTCGTGCCGTCTCCCTGGTCAATGACCACGTAGTTGCCCTTGTTGGCATCGAGCGACCAGACAGTGCCGCCAACGTTGCTGTCCTGGTAGACATAGCGCACAGTACCAGAGCGCGCCGCAAGCACGACGCTTCCCACAGGCATCGCAAAATCCCAAGCATACTCCTGGAGACCTGTGTGACTGAAGGCACCATTGTTGCCCTGCTCGCAGATGAAGCTCTCCCCTCCAGGCCAAGGCAAGAGATAGGGGGATGGAGCGGGAGCCGCCTCTGCACCGTGAGGCTCCGCTGGTAACGCAAGGATCACCGCAAACATAATAGCAAAAAGCGGGCGCACATACCTAATCTCGTAATAGTGATGAGCTCTCGCGCTAGACAAAGACTTTGCTCGCCTTCTCGTCCACTGCCTCGCCGATGCTAGCACCGTGAGTCAGAATGGCTGTGACACGACGAGCAGTATGGCCTGAAGGTCCCAGCGTAAAATTGGCTGCTTGTCCCGAGCGATGTGTCTCTTGGGAACGATGAAGCCTTGCCGTTTGCGATTCATGAGAGCGGAGTCAACTAAGCCACTGCGAGTCGAACTCGCGTCTGGAATCCTCGCTTATAGCGAAGCCAGATGAGAAGAGAGCGCACAGCCGCATCAGCGACGCTCGAAGCATAGACGCCGGGTAAGCCAAAGCCCAGGTGGATTCCAATAAGCCATCCCACCGGCAGTCTGATCAGCCACATGCCGAGCATGGCGGCGATCATAGGAAACCGAGTATCTCCAGAACCCCTCAGGCTGCCTGCCAGGGAGTTCGAGATCCCGAAGAAGGGTTGGGAGAACGCCATCACCCGGAGAGCCTGGACACCGATGCTATCAATTTTGGGGTCGTTGGTGAAGATCAGCATGATCGGTTCTGCAAACACAAGCAGAATGAGCCCCGCACACGACATCCAGATCACTGACATCCACATCGAGTACATGCTAGCGCGCCGCGCCTGCTCGGGCCGGTGTGCCCCCAAGCTCTGACCTGTCAGCGTGGTCGCAGCCACGGCGAATCCGAGAGCAGGCAGGAATGAGATGCCAACGGCATTGAAGGTGATCCGCTGGGCGGCGTAGACTACGGTCCCCAGTGAAATGACCATGAATCCGTAGATGACGAACCCACCTGAAATGACAAGCTGCTCGCCCATTGCGGGAAGGCCAACTTCGAGCAGCCGGTGAATGATTGACAAGTTAGGTCGCCATCCCCAGCCGCCTCGAATCGTGGTGACACCGTTCTTGCGCAACAGGAGAAGGAGAAGAATACTGCATCCCACGAACCGAGCAAGCGCTGCGCCCCACGCAGAGCCGGCCACGCCAAGAGCTGGAAGTCCGAACTTGCCAAACACCAGCACGTAGGCGAGGAGACCATTGATGATATTGATGAACCCAGTCACCATCATCGGGCTCCGGGTATCTCCCGCCCCACGCAGGGCTGAGGCAGCCACCAGCATCAGCACGAAAAAGATGGATAACTGGGCTGAAATACGCATGTAAACGCCCCCGAGCGCCACAACTGCCGGAGGGACCTTGAAGATGGCAATAGAGGCCGACGCATATCGGGTTCCCACTACTGCCAGGACCGCAGCGACGAGCACGCCCAGAATGAGCGACTGCTTTGTCGCGTGGTCAGCACCACGACGATTGCCAGCGCCGATTGCGTGGGCAACCAGCACTGTCGTTCCCGTGGCCAGCGCAGTGAACACAGCAATGGCCAGGAAAAGCAGCTGCGTCGCTGTACCGACACCAGCGATGGCGCCCGCTCCGAGCCGGGACACTATCGCCAAGTCCACGACGCCGAGGGCGGTCTGAAACATATTCTCGAGGATTACGGGCCAGGCCAGACGGTTGACGTGCTGGCGAATTTCGCTTCCCGTGAGCTGCTGTGCTGGAGGCGACGTCAGCAGATCAGCAGCCACCGGGCGCCCTCACACTCTCGTGACGTAAGGTCAGAAAAGGCGCAGCTGCTCGACGGACGGTTCCCTCGCGGAGGAATCGCCTGCTTCTCTGCTTCCCTCGCTTCGGCGCTCTCGCGCCTCTGCAATGATGCCAGGTAGTTTACGGAAATCTGCCTCAAGAGTGGCTCGTAATGTTTGCTGATGCAAAGCTGCAGCAGGATGGTAGAGGGGAACCACTGTCCGGCTGTCTAACACGCGTGAAATGCCGTGAATACGTGAAATACGTTCATCCGGAAAGAAGCGTGCCATCGAGAAGCGGCCAAGCGTCACAATGACCATAGGGTTCAATGCGGCAATCTGCTCATCAAGGTACGGTACGCAAGCCTCGATCTCCTCGGGAAGCGGATCGCGGTTGTTCGGTGGCCGGCACTTCACTACATTCGTAATGAATACTTCAGACCGAGACAGCCCAGCACTGCGCAGCATCTCTTCCAAGAATTTACCTGCTGCCCCTACAAAAGGGCGACCCTGCTGATCCTCATGGTAGCCCGGCCCTTCCCCAATAAACAGCACTTCGGGGTGGTCCGCCCCTTCTCCTGGTACAGCTCGCGTTCGCGTGCGGCACAAGCCACACTTCGTGCAGGAGCTGATCACTCTACTCAGAGTACCGAGCCGTGATTCGGTCTGCACTATGCTACCCAGCACGCGCTGCGGCGACAGCATCCGCTGTCAGATACGAATCGAGCTTCATTCTGCCCAAGAGGGTTCGCAGAGACTCTGTGGACTTCGGGTCGAGCTCGATGAGGGGTAGCCGTGGCGTGCCCATGCTGAACCCAAGAAGGTTGAGTGCCGCCTTCAAGGGAATGGGACTCGTCGTTTGGAAGAGCGCTTTGACCAGTGGCATCACCTCCCGATGGATAGATGCTGCGCTCTCTAGCTCACCATCAACGGCACGGCGGATCATCTCCGCGATCCGTTCTCCCACGAGATGGCTCGCCACGCTGACGACGCCGAAACCACCGAGAGACAGTATCGGGAGCGTGTCGCTATCGTTTCCACTGTAGACAAGGAATCCCCGGCGCGCACGCGTGATGATTTCGCCTACCTGCTCCAGATTCCCCGAAGCTTCTTTCACTCCGACAATATTGTCGATTTCGCTTAGCCGAACCACTGTATCCGCGGCCATATTGAGGACTGTCCGGCTCGGCACGTTGTAGAGGATGCAAGGCAGATGCGTTGCTTCGGCGATGGCCCGGAAATGTTGGTAGAGCCCTTCCTGGGGGGGCTTGTTGTAGTAGGGCACCACGAGAAGAATGCCATCCACGCCGGCCTCTTCAGCTCGTCGTGTGAGCTCGACGCTCTCTCGTGTGTTGTAGTTGCCCGTACCCGCAATGACTTGGGCGCGAGTCCCAACAGCCGCCTTAACGTCCGTGAAGAGACGTATTTTCTCTTCGTCCGACAGTGTTGGTGACTCACCTGTTGTCCCAGCAACGACCAGACTATCGCTTCCGCAGGCGATGAGCCCCTTTGCCAGGCGGGCGGCCTGCCCATAGTCTACTTCGCGCTGCTCATCGAACGGGGTGGCCATTGCTGTGATGAGGCGTCCAAATGTTGCCATCATCCGCTCCTCTCCGTTGCTCGCTCCGTGACCGGAGCATATGAGGGTATTGTGGCACGCTCGCAGCGTGCATGCCAGACCCTTTCACCTTCGCGATACGATGCTACCCATTGGTCTCCGTGAGTTGAAGCCAGTGCCCCCACACCACGTCTGCAGGGAACACGCGAAAAAGTGTAGGGAGAAGCAGCACCGCGGCGGTCCAGTCTAGAGAAGCATCGACCGGAATATCCAGTAGGTTCCCCAACACAGGCACTACAGTGCTCACGAGCTCCGAACCAGCGTCCGGCACGAGAAGCACAGCCCCGAGGATGACCAGGAGCCAGACAAAGAGTGCCTTGCGAACCCACGGGACGTGTGGGTCTCCCAGGAGGGCGCGAAGCAGTCGGAAGGAGCGTCGAGGGTGGCTGAAGAGCTGCCAGCGGCTTGGGCCGCCCCGACCTGAACGCGGGGCGGGTGCCCGAAATGCTCGAAATACAGAACCAGACGCCTCGTGCTGGAATTGTGTCATCACCTACCGCCATACAACTGGAGCGGACGCCCTTCAGTGTACCAGCCCCCCCATAACCTAAGAGAGTCATCGGTCTCACCGATCAGCGGGGCAAACTCGCTAACGTCTCCTTCAGCTGATCGTCTAGGTGTGGCAGCAAACAATCTGACCCATATTCGCCTGACATGGTGACTTGGGCACGCTTCGCTATAATCGCTCTGGCGCTATGAAGCTCGTGTCGTTCGATTGCTAGTAGGAAGCTGTGGGAAAAGACATGGCACGTCCGGTAACTCTTTTCACTGGTCAATGGGCTGATCTTCCTCTGGAAACGGTGGCACAAAAAGCATCCGAGTGGGGCTACGACGGGCTGGAGCTATGCTCCTGGGGCGACCACTTTGATGTCCTTCGCGCTGCCAAGGACAAAGGTTACTGCGACGAGCACCGGGCGCTGCTCGCCAAGTACAACCTCAAAGTGTGGGCGTTCAGTATTCACCTGGTGGGGCAGCTCGTCTGCGATGAACCTCTGGACGAGCGCCACGATGGCTTCGTCGGTCCAGACCTCCGCGGGAAGCCTGACAGCATTCGTGAGTTCGCCATCGAGTTCTGTAAGGCCGCTCCGCTAGCTGCGAAGAACCTCGGGGTGAACATCATCACTGGGTTTACTGGTTCGCCCATCTGGCACCTCTGGTTCCCTTTTCCACCGCAGGTCCCATCGCAGATTGAAGCGGGCTATCGCCTCTTCGCAGAGCGCTGGAACCCAATTCTCGATGAGTTTGGAAAGCACGGCGTCAAGTTCGCCCTGGAGGTGCATCCGAGCGAGATCGCCTATGACTTCTACACTGCTGAGCGTGCTCTAGAGGCTCTCGGTCGGAGGCCGGAATTCGGTTTCAACTTCGATCCCAGCCATCTCGTTTGGCAAGGGATCGACTCCGCGAAGTTCATCTTCCACTTCTCCGATCGCATCTACCACGTGCACGTGAAGGATGCAAAGGTGCTGGTCGATGGAGAAAGCGGGATTCTATCTTCGCACGTCAACTTCGGCGACCGGCGGCGGGGATGGGACTTCGTGTCCCCTGGACACGGTGACGTCAAGTTCGAGCCCATCATTCGAGCACTCAACCGCATCGGTTACCAAGGGCCACTCTCTGTAGAGTGGGAAGATTCAGGGATGGACCGCTTTCACGGAGCCGCAGAGGCGGCACGACTCGTGCGGGGTTGGGACTTTGCCCCCTCAGCCCAAGCCTTCGATGCGGCATTTAGCCGGTAGTCCTTCTGGAAGTTCACGAGGGTTCTGAGGCGGCACCGCCTCAGAACCCTCCACGCATAGCCGGCTCGCACCATAGTTTAATTCAGAATCCCCCGTACTCGTTCTTCGCGACCTCTCTTTCTGCCAACATACTGTCCTCGAGTACCGCGTATAATCCGAGAGATGTTAGCAGGAGCTGGCAGCGACTTCTCAGGGTTTAGACCTTCTTCAAAGGCTTCCCAACGTTGGCACAAATCCTGCACCGGACATTCTCAAGCCACCGAGCCGGTTGCAGCCACTATAGATACCGGCTCTGGCTGCTAGTTCACCCCCGTGCGTGTTTCAAAAGGAGCTTGCTTTGACCACAGTTCTTCCCCGTACCCTCGGTGAGCTTCGTACTAGTGGCTACCGCGTGCTGAGCGTCAAGGAGGAGATGCGGAACAATCTGATCGAGAAGATTCGCAAGAACGAGCCCCTCTTTACCGGGGTCATGGGGTACGAGCACACCGTCATTCCCCAAGTCGAGAATGCCATCCTCTCTGGCCAGGACATCATCCTGCTCGGGGAGCGCGGTCAAGCCAAGACCCGTATCGCCCGCTCCCTTGTGGGGTTGTTAGATGAGCTGACACCAACTATCGACGGCTGCGAAATCAACGACAATCCCTACGCTCCCGTATGCCGCGCGTGCCGCTCACGTGTCGCGGAGGAGGGTGACGCCACACCCATCGCATGGATTGGGCGCGATCGTCGCTACGGAGAGAAGTTGGCCACCCCCGACATCACGATCGCTGACCTCATTGGGGAGGTTGATCCAATCCGCGTCGCTGAAGGTCGCTACCTATCTGATGAACTCACGATTCACTTCGGTCTCGTGCCACGGACCAATCGCGGAATCTTCTGCATCAATGAGCTACCCGACCTCGCTGAGCGGATCCAAGTCGGATTGCTCAATATCCTCGAAGAGAGAGATGTTCAGATCCGTGGCTACAAGGTACGCCTTCCACTCGACCTCTATGTTGTGGCAAGCGCCAATCCAGAAGACTACACGAACCGGGGTCGCATCATTACGCCTCTCAAAGATCGTGTCGGTTCGCAGATTCGCACGCACTATCCGCTGACGGTCGACCATGAGGTCGACATCATGCTGGCCGAGAGTGTCCGCTTTTCCGACGAAGGCCTTGAAGTACGTGTTCCCACCTTCATCTCACAGATTCTCGCAGAGTTCACACACCTCGCTCGGAAAAGCCCGGACATCAGCCAGCGATCCGGAGTCAGTGTTCGTGTCTCGATCTGTAACTACGAAAATGTTGTGTCCAATGCACTTCGCCGGGCAATCCGTCAGAAAGAAAAGGAAGCAGTACCACGGATCAGTGATCTCCAGGCTGTCGTGGCGTCGACGGCTGGAAAAATCGAGCTCGAGACTGCAGGCGAGACCAAGGAAGAGCGGATAATTGAGCGTCTACTGCAGGGAGCGGTGCTCAGCGTGTTCAAACACTTCTTCAACCTCAGCGAGCTCAATGACGTTGTAACAGCATTCACCCAGGGAGCAGCATTTGACGCTTCCGAAGAGTTGCCATCGCAGCGCTACGTACGGCAAGCTCGTGATCTCCCCGGACTGCAGACAGCCATTCAGCGTCTTCACCTGTGGAACACACCTCCTGAGATAGCATCAGCAGCAGAATTCGTCCTCGAAGGCCTTCACCTCAATCGCAAGCTCAACAAGGAGCGAGGTGAGGGGGGGGTCCAGTATCGAGGGTGATGACCGCAGCAGCGGATACACCCACGCTCACACCAAGAGGGGAAATCAAACAATGCTATTTCGTTACCGTGCTTGGGATGGGTCCCAACAGATCGATCCCATCACCGCTGAGGAGCTTCTCGATGCGCTTGCAGAAGACGTCCTCGAAAACGATGACATAGAGTCGGCACTCCAACGTCTGCTGCGCTACGGAGATCAGGGGCGGCTCGACAACCGCCTCGAGGGCATACAGCGCCTCCTAGAGCAGTTACGGCAGCAGCGTAAAGCACAGCAAGAGCGCTACAATCTCGGCTCCATCATGGATGACATCGCCAAGCGCCTCGACCATATAGTCGAGCAGGAGCGGTCGACTGTAGAGGAGCGCTTGCAGCGCGTTCAAAGCCCAGATCAGCCAGAGAAAGCCGGGGAGCAACCACCGGTAGGATCTTCCCCAAGCTCTGACCTGCCCTTGTCCGAGCAGTCGCCTACGCAACAGGACTCCGAATCCCCGAGCGTGGCAGAGCGGTCATCCGCAGCGGCAGATGAACAGCGCCTCAAGGACATGCTCCGCCGTCTCTCCAGCCAAAAACAACAGTTTCTGGACCAGCTCCCGCGGGATGTGGGAGGGCGAATTCGCCGGCTTCAGGACTACGAGTTTCTCAACCAGCAAGCACGTCAGGAGTTTGAACAGCTACTGAATGAGCTACGAGCCCAGATGGCTCAACAGTACTTTCAAGGACTGCAAGAAGCCATTCAGAGCATGACTCCTGAAATGATGCAGCAGATGCGCGACATGGTACGCGATCTCAACCAGCTGCTCGATGAGGCTCTCGACGGTAAACAACCTGACGCGTCGGAATTTCTCAAGAAGTACGGCCAGTTCTTCCCTGGCGCGCAGAATTTGCAGGACATCCTTGATCAGATGCAACAGCGGGCCAGCCAGATGCAAAGCCTGATGAACAGTCTGTCGCGCGAACAAAAAGGGCAGCTCCAGAGCATGCTCGACTCACTCTTCCGAGACGACCGCTTGCAATGGGACCTGGCTCGTCTAGCAGCAACTATGAATCAGCTGTTCCCGAGAGATAATCGCCGGTACCGCTTCTCTGGTGACGAATCGCTGGCACTGCAGGATGCACTTGAGCTCATGCAACAGCTCGGTCGCCTCGATATGCTCGAGCAGCAGCTACAGCGGGCCCAACACTCCGGGCTCGATGCCGTTGATCCACAGCTCGTCGAGCAAGCGCTTGGCCCGCAAGCACGTCAAGGGCTCGATCAGCTGAATCAGATCACACAGCTACTGGAAGATGCGGGCTTCATCAAGCGGCGAGGTCACGGTTGGGAGCTCACAGCACGGGCCGTCCGGCGCATTGGGCAGAAGGCCCTGCGCGAGATCTTCGCTGACTTGAAGAAAGACCGGCTCGGCAATCACGAGACAACGCATTCTGGTCTTGCCGGCGAACGCGGTGACGATACGAAGGTCTATGAGTTTGGTGACCCCTTCCTCCTCAACTTACAGGCGACGCTCCGCAATGCCATTGTCCGCACGGGTCCTGGTACTCCAATACGCCTGCAGCCGGATGACTTCGAGGTGTTTCGTACCGAGCACCGAACCGAGGTATCCACCGTCCTCATGATCGATTTGAGCCGGTCTATGCTCTATAGCGGCTGCTACGTCGCGGCAAAGCGTGTCGTTCTCGCTCTCAACGCGCTTATCCAGATGCAGTACCCTCGCGATTCTCTCTACATTGTTGGTTTTGCCGATCGCGCCCGGCAGCTCCAGCCGGAGGATCTCTCGAGCATCGACTGGGGCGAAGAGCGCTTCGGAACCAATCTTCAGCACGGTCTCATGCTTGCACGTCGCCTTCTCAGTAGGCATACTGCGGGTACGCGGCAGGTCATCGTGATCACTGATGGCGAGCCAACCGCCCACATCGAGGCGGATGGGCAAGTGATGTTTCACTATCCCCCTACGTGGCGCACCTACGAAGAGACCATTCGTGAAGTCGTTCGCTGTACTCGAGACCGAGTCATCATCAACACTTTCATGCTTGAGCGGGGACGCTATCTCACCGAGTTCATTGAGCAGATTACACGCATCAACCGGGGGAGAGCCTTTTTCGCGACCCCAGAGCGTCTCGGTGAATACATTCTCGTGGACTATGTCCGCAACAAGCGTAAGCGAGTATCGTAATCTCTTCAGTACCCTTTCTACCCACATGGTGTGAAGACCGTGCCCGCGAGGGCATCATCTCTGTATACTTTTGACTTACCTTCGCGGGTCTGCTGAAGAAGTGGCCCGCGATCTTGGCCATTGACCGCTACTCTTGGTACAAGATGTTCTGCCGACGAAGGGAATCGAGGTGACTATCCGGGAGTACTTCAGATGGGTTGAAGGAAGGAAGCACGATCAATGACGCTCGTATGGCTGCCTCCAACCGCAGCAGCAGTTGCGATACTGTTCGTGATTTGGTTGACGCGTTCTGTCCTGAGCGGCGACCGAGGCACCAAGGAGATGCGCGAGGTCGCAAGCATCATCTTCGAAGGAGCGCAAGCCTTCCTAAATCGCCAGTATCGCACGATCGCCTCATTGGCGATTCTCGTGGCAATTGTCGTTGCTCTAGTGCTCTCATTCGTCAGCGGCGATGTCAATTTGGGCATCCACACCTTTGTCGCCTTTCTCATCGGCGCCGCCTGTTCGGCCTTCTCGGGCTTCACAGGCATGTACATTGCTGTGCGCGCAAACTTGCGCACGGCTGCCGCAGCACAGCACTCAGTTGGTGCAGCCCTCACGACCGCGCTTCGCGGCGGAGCCGTCTCTGGCTTCCTCGTCGTGGCACTTTCCGTGTTGGGCGTGTTCACCCTGCTCTTTATCTACGGGGCTGGGAGTCATCCAGCCGAGGCACCAAATCTCATTGTCGGCTTTGCCTTCGGGGCTAGTTTCGTCGCCCTCTTCGCCCAGCTCGGCGGCGGCATCTACACGAAGGCGGCCGACGTCGGTGCTGACCTCGTCGGCAAGGTCGAAGCTGGCATCCCAGAGGACGACCCGCGCAACCCAGCAGTCATCGCCGACCTCGTCGGCGACAACGTTGGGGACTGCGCAGGTCGTGGCGCCGACCTGTTCGAGTCGATCTCTGCCGAGAACATCGGCGCAATGATCCTTGGAGCAGCGCTCTACCGCCTGTCTCCGGATAAGAACTTCGCCTGGATTCTCTTTCCACTCGTCGTCACGGCTGCGGGACTCATCGCCTCCCTCATCGGCATCCTCTTGGTGCGCCCTCAGTCAGTCTCCGACCCCATGCGCGCGCTTGACCGCGGCTTTTTTGTAACAGCCGGTCTTTCAGCAGTATTTCTCGCCTTCCTTACCAACATTCTGCTCCACAACTGGTGGTTTTTCTTCTGCGGCCTGGTGGGAATCCTGTTGAGTCTCGCCTTCGTGTACATTACCGAGTACTACACTGCCGGGACGTGGCGACCCGTGCGTGTCATCGCTAACGCTTCCTTTACCGGCTCCGCTACGACGATCATTCAGGGGCTTGCGGTTGCCTTTGAGACACCTACAGCACCCGTCGTGGCAATCGTAATAGCCCTCTTGTCGGCTTTTACTCTCGGGAGCCATGCGGCACCCGCTGGGTCACACGACATTGTTACCTATGGGATCTACGGCACAGCCGTCGCCACCATGGGCATGTTGATGGCTGCCGCCTACGTTCTCGCGATGGATACCTTCGGACCGATCACAGATAACGCAGCAGGCATCGCGGAAATGAGCAAGGCCCCCAGCAGCGTCCGCGACACGATGGATGCGCTCGACTCGGTGGGTAACATCACCAAAGCCTTGACCAAGGGCTACGCGGTCGGCTCCGCAGCGCTGGCAGCGTTCCTCCTCTTCAGTGCGTACATCGACACAGCACGTCAGGCCGAGATAGCCCACCACATCACGCCATTCAGCTCGGTTGACCTCTCCAATGTGCGCGTATTCTCCGCGGGACTCATCGGCGCAGTGCTCATCTTTCTCTTCAGCGCGCTTGCGATTCGTGCCGTAGGGCGGGCAGCACAGACTATGATCAGTGAAGTGCGCCGCCAGATGCGGGAAATCCCCGGCATTATGGAGGGGAAAGCACGCCCCGACTACAAGCGTTGCGTCGACATCAGCACGCGCGGAGCGCTGCGAGAGATGGTTCTTCCTGGTGCTCTCGCTATTGGGACTCCAATCGTTGTTGGTCTCGTGTTCCGCGCCGAAGCAGAGGCCGCCTTCCTGATGGTTGCCACAATGGTGGGCATCATCATGGCGAACGTGATGAACAACGGCGGCGGTGCCTGGGACAATGCCAAGAAGTTCATCGAAGCAGGCAAGTTGTTTGATGCGAGCGGCAAGGTTCACGGGAAGGGAAGTGCGGCTCACACCGCCGCCGTCATCGGCGACACGGTCGGTGATCCATTCAAAGATACGGCTGGACCATCACTGCACGTCTTGATAAAGCTCCTGGCCACCTTGACATTGGTGTTGGCGCCACTCTTCATTTGAGGAATACCAAATTCCTGTGGAGAGCACGTGAGGGGAACTGATCGGTCGCTCCCCTTCACGTCGCGCCCTGGCGTTGGGCACGATGAATGTCCTGGCAGTGCACCAGCCATAGACCGGCGAAAGCGGCTGAGATGAGCGTGTCTGAGGCGTTATTGCGCAAGTGTAGCATAGAGCAGGAAAATACCTGAAGGCAACTGCTCCCAGGGGCGGAAGACGACCGCAAGCTGGCAAGTGCGAGCCTTCGTCTGTTGTCAAACGCTGCTTCTGAGCCGACTATGAACGTGTTAGCTGCTAGATGGCTTGCGAGCGTCGGAAAGCAATCGATGCGCTAGGTGAACAGGGAGGGGGAGGCGGTACCCGCGCGAGCACCATTGAACCCAGCGGACGGCATCCTCGAGACTCACTCGATTCCCGGCTGAGACGATCACGGGTTGTGATCCAGCTCTCGTACGGACCAGCTCACCAATGACCTCATCGCGATCAACCAGCGGAACCGTGGATCCCGCAGCCTCTCCAAGAATCCCCGCCGGTCGCCCCACCAACACTGACTTCGCAACTCCCACTGAAGGCATATCCAGGATGACCCCTAAATGACTCGCCACGCCGCATCGCCGGGGATGAGCGGCGCCTTGGCCATCGACGAAGATGAGCTCCGGAACCACCTGCAGCGCGTTCCAGGCAGCAAGTAGCGCAGGCACTTCACGAAAGGAGAGAAAACCGGGTACATAGGGAACCTCCGTCTGGTGATGTGCCACAGCACGCTGGACGACCATCAACTCAGGATAGGTAAGCACAACAATCGCCGCGAGCACCTCGAAGCGCGTTCGTATCTGGGAGCAATCCGCTCCTGCCACGAGCCGCACTGCTCCGAGCCGGCTGGTGCGTTCTACACGCGCTGCTACGCCGAGCTGCACTCGAAGAGCCATCTCGTGGTTCCAATGCTCAAATGGGTCGAGACATCCCTCGGAGTGCAAGGTCACTCACTCTTTCAACCCGAGTGCGCGCTCCAGCAATGCATAGTCAAAATGTGCGTTGAAGAGCTCCTCGAAGCGTGCGACCTTGCGTTCCTGGCGATATCTGGAGTGCGCAAACACGTCTTGGGCTTCCTCCACGGCCGTGAGGGTGTCGAGAGGCACCGACATGATCGCCACATTTTTCTCTTTCGCTCGTTCGATCACCTCAGGCGCAGGTGGGAAGTAACCAGTGAGGATGAGGCATCGTGTGGAAGTTTCCAAGGCAGCGAGCTGGATGTCCGGCCGGTCGCCGCCAGTGATGACAGCCTTGTTCGCCTGACGCTGAAAGTAGCTCACTGCATGCTCCGGATTCATGGCGCCAATCATAAGGCGCTCGACGAGTTCCTCCGCCAGCTCCTCACCAACGATGAAAGTGCCACCAAGCTCACGGGCGAGCTCTCCTACCGTGACTGCCGTCAGCAGCCGATCTGCAGGGAAGATACCCAACACACGCAGGCCCCGACGCTCCAAGTGTGGACGCAAGGCATGCTGCACACTCTCGCGCTGTGACACGGGCACGCCAGTGATAACGGCGCCGACCACTCTCTGGTTGATCATCTCTTTCGTGGAGAGGATAGCGTCAATGACTTCGGTACCGGTGTATCGTGAGAGAATAAGCGTGTAGGCGCCCAGTGCCTTTGCAATACTGGGAGCATCTAAGCCAACGAGGGATCCTGCCGGCGGAGTATCTCCTGCTTCTACAATCAACACGTCGCACTGTTGAGCACTACCTTCCGCAAAGCGTACCAGATCAGAGAGGAAGCTCGTTTCACCGTCCTGGGCCTGGAGCACCGATGTCACCGAGACTGGGAAGGGGGTCGCGCCACTAGGGGGAAGCCCGAGCACACGGCGCACGAATTGTGTCGAAGCCAGCGGTTCTTGGATGTCACTGGCACCCATGACCGTCTGCACATACTCCACCCGCAGTCGCTGACGGAGAAACTGCCTACCCAGCGCCACCGCGAGTGAAGTCTTACCAGCTGCTGTGCCAGTCGAGCATAGACAGAGCGTTCGCACTCTGGGTGCACTCCTTTCTGCCTGTTCGATACCTGGCCGAGAATAGCACAGCATAAGGATTATGCTCCCGGATTGGCTACACTCACTACGTGAACACGACGCTACCAATCACCTTTGACCGTGAGATGAATTTGCCGTCGCTCGGGCTAAGTCTTGATAGTACGCGACGCACGCCCTTTGGCTTTGTGTCGCACGCTCACAGTGATCATCTCGCCGCCCACTCCCGTGTCATCTCGTCGGTCACAGGCTGGCTTCTCATCAGTCAACGCCTCGCCGCCATCAAACGAACAGTCCCCGCTGCTCTGCTCACTCATCAGCTCGCGTTTGATGACACCGAGATGGTGACTGGTCACGTTGCTCTACCTTTTGGTCAGTGCTGGCACATTCGCGACCACTCTGTCGAGCTTCTGCCCGCTGGCCACATCTTGGGCTCAGCGCAGCTGTATGTCACGTTCCCTAGTGGCAGTACACTTCTCTACACGGGCGACGTCAAGCTTCGCTCTCGGCCGTGTGTCGAGACTGCTCGCTTTCCACACGCTGACATCCTCGTCATCGAATCGACCTTTGGCCGGCCGCAGTATCAGTTCCCAGAGTGGCAAGACTGCGTCTCCCTACTGCATGATCGGGCATTAGCTATGATGGCAGAGGGTATCGTGCCGGTGTTCACCGCCTATCCCGTGGGTAAAGCACAGGAGGCCACCCTCGCACTCTCCGCAGCAAATCTGCCTGCTGCGGTGCATCCTTCAATTGTGCCCTACCACCGCATCTATGAAAGTAGCGGATTCTCACTCGGGACGTGGGAACCGTTGCAAGAGAACACCAAGTCACCTGGTCCATTCATCGTGCCGCCGGCATGGAGCCGGCCACGTCTTATAGCCCTTCTTGCACCTTTTCTGAGCCAGCGCCGTTATCGCACTATCTTTCTCTCCGGTTGGGCTCTCGACCATGAAGCTCCCCGTCATCAAGCCGATGAGGCGCTCCCTCTATCAGACCACGCTGATTGGGATGAGCTCCGGGAAATTGTCCGTCTCGTCCAACCACAACGCGTGTGCACAGTCCACGGGTTCCGTGAGTTTGCTACCTATCTCAACAATTCTGGGATTGAGGCGAGTCACCATGCTATTGGGAGATCATTCCACTCGTGAATGTCATGGCGAGCGCTACCTCAACCGGACCGTGGCTTGGCATCGACATCGGTGGCACAAAAACGGCGCTGGGAATCGTAGATGCAACTGGGCATGTGCTGGCAGAGGACCGCTTGTCTACGCTCGTCGGGTCACGCACCAATGACGGTCTCGCCAACCTCATAGCGCACGCTAGACGGCTGGTGGACGCCTTCCCCGATGTTCAGGGGGTCGGAGTGGGCATCTGCTGCCAGGTGGACCCACTTGAGGGAACTGTTCAAGGGGCCGACACCGCCATCCCCGGTTGGGATTCTTTCGTCCTCCCCGAGATACTCACTACAGCAATGAGGCGCCCTACAGCAATCGATAACGATGCCAACGTCGCCTTGCTGGGAGAAGTATGGTGGGGAGCGGCACGCGGATGCACCGATGTCGTGTTGATGACAATTGGTACAGGGATCGGCGGTGGCATTCTCACGGGTGGGCGGGTCGTCGCAGGATCTCGTGGCGGGGCTGGTGAGATTGGTCACATCATGGTCGCTCCGACGGGACCTCGTTGCACCTGTGGGAGCCGCGGCTGCCTTGAGGCTATGATCTCTGGATCAGCATTGGCGAACCGAGCCTACGCCCTTGGATTGGCTGGTCCTGTAGAGCTCTTCGCTGTAGCCAGTTATCATCCAGGTGCACAACGAGAAGTCAACCGGGCCGGTCAACTGCTGTGTCGTGCAGTGCTGGCCCTGGTCAATACGCTCCAGCCTGAGGTGGTGCTCTTCGGTGGTGGCGTCATCTCGAGCGCCTCTTCGTTCTGGATCCCGATGGTGGAGAGCGCCATCGGAACCCGTACCTTCCCGTCGAACCGTGCTGTTCGTATCGAACGTGCGGCCTTCGGAGAACAAGCTGGGGTCGTTGGAGCGGCCGCACTCATCCGGTCGCGTCTCTCACTCGAGAGCCCTAATCACCCCGAAACGGCCACAGGCTCATCTCCTGGGTCCACGCTCGGTCACTCTGGCTTAGAAGGGCGATGACAGCCTCCGCAACATCTGCGGCAAGAAGGTACTTCATTCCAGCGGGAGCAGGACCAGAGCGTTGTGGATCGCGGATCGTCCCCGGATTGATGACCGACACCTTGATGTTGTCGTCCGAGACCTCCTGGGCAAGAGACTGGGAAAAGCCGAGCAGGGCAAACTTAGAAGCTGAGTACGCAGGCATGCCAGCATATCCCTGCTTGCCTGCTCCGGACCCAATGCTGACTATCGCGCCCGCGCCGCGACGCCGCATGATCGGCACTACCTGCCGGGCAAGAAGGAAGGGGCCGCGCACATTGGTGCGGAATACTGCATCCCAATGCTCTGGTGAGCATTGTTCGGTGCGCCCGCCGCCACCCAGCGCTGCGTTATTGACGAGGATATCAACTCCCCCGAACTCTCCAACTGCTCGCTCCACAATGCGGCACACATCGCTTTCGTCGCCGACATCTCCGGCAACCCCAACCACCGTGGGAGAAGCGTGCCGCAGATCCAACACGGCTTCAGCGAGCCTATCCTCACCTCGAGCGCAGACGAGTACGCGGGCTTCACGGCACAAGAGGGCCCGTGCAATCTCGCGCCCAGTCATGCGGCTGCCACCTGTCACGATGGCGACTTTGCTACTCAGATTCACCGCCAGCCTCCCCTCTGCTGTGTGACCGATACTCCTAAGAGCGACCGCGATAACGGCGTCTTAGCGAGTAGGGTTTCGATATCCCGACGGTGAGGAATCGACGGCCACGCTCCCAGTACCGTGCATGCCAAGCTGCCAGCGGTCACCGCGAAACGTGACGCTTCCGATAGAGATCGTTCCTTGCCAAGAGAAGCTGCCAGTGCGCCCACGAATGTATCTCCGGCTGCCGTGGTATCAACCACTGTCACATCTGGTGGCGCCTGGTGCATCAGTCCATCAGGACTTGCCACGAGCGCTCCACGGCTACCGAGAGTGACCACAACTGCACGCGGACCCTGGCGTTGCAGCTCACGAGCAGCCTTGCAGGCGCTGTCAATGTCCGACGCATCAAGGCCACTGAGAGCCTCAGCCTCGATCTCGTTGACGATGAGCACATCAACATTCGCCAGCAATGATGCTTCCACCGGGCCCGAAGGAGCGGCGTTCAGAATACGCAGCGTACCTGGGGGGCTCTCCGCGAGCAGAGCCGACACCGCCGGAAGCGGCCATTCGAGCTGGCACACGACTACTCGCGCCATCTCCAGTGCGGTTCGCGCTCTAGTGACAGTCGCGGCGGTGGCCCGAGCGTTAGCTCCCGAGGCCACAACGATGAGGTTTTCTCCATCATCCGCCACCGCAATCATCGCAACCCCTGTATGTGTAGTCGTCACGACGCTGATACCAGAACAATCGACCGCAGTATCGCGGAGGCACTCGAGAAGCGTGCGGCCATTCTCATCGTCGCCAATCACGCCGATGAGATGCACCGCCCCACCTGCACGCGCGGCGGCGGTCGCCTGATTGAGCCCTTTGCCACCGGCTACACGAGCGAGGTCGCTGCCGTGAACAGTCTCTCCTGGCCGCGGCAGATGTTGTGTCCGCACGACAAGATCAATATTCATGCCTCCCGCGACCACAACGCGGGCTTGGTTGCAAGTCTTCACATCTCTGTCCCACCGCGATGGTGGTGTCTATGCCCCAAACTTGTCGTACTTGAGGGCATGTGCCATCGCAAGATCGAGCACGTCAGCGTGCACCAGCCGGCCAAGACGCCCAGATGCCGCGGTTCGCTCGGAGAATCTGGCGGTTCCTTCCGGAAACACAAAGGGCGACGAGAAGAGCAAGGGCAGTGGGTGCCAGCTGTGGCTCTTGAGTCGCGCCGGAGTCGAATGATCCCCGGTGACGACGAGAACATCTGGCTGGAGCTCGAGGATCTGTGGAAGGTAGCGGTCTACCTCCTCGACCACGCCAGCCTTACGCGCGACGTCCCCGTCCTCCCCGGCGCTATCTGTGGGCTTGATGTGGACATAGAAGAAGTCATGCTCGGACCAATGCTCGCGCAATAGCGCAAACTCTTCTTCGGTGCCATGCGGATGCCCTAACACCTTCATGCCAACAATTCTCGCCAAGCCCTTGTACATGGGATAGACCGCAATGGCCCCAGGACTCAGCTTGTAGAGATCCGTGAACGTGGGCACTGAGGGATGTCCCGCGAATCCACGCAGCAGGATCATATTGGCAGGATGCTGGTCCTTGAGGGCTGCGCGAGCTTGAGCAACAAACTCGTTGACGAGTAGCGCACTTCGCTCAGCCTCCGCAGATAGCGCCGCGACGGTCAGCGGCACAACACCCGTGTGCTGAGGATCAGAATCCGAGAGATGCGCATCCAGACCCTCACCCTGGAAGATGACGACGCCTCGATACTGCTCTTCCGTCAAGATGTGGAGAGTGACGCCAGGTAGTTTGACCTGCTCGCGAAGGCGAGCGCAAAGCTTCTCGTTGAGTTCGGTGGGAATGCGTCCCGCACGCCGATCGGTGATGCGACCCTGGTCATCCACTGTGCAGAAGTTCATGCGGGCGGCAAGGTCATTCGGTCCTAGGTCAAAGCCCACACCGAGTGCCGACAGTGCACCACGTCCGATGTTGTGGCGGAGCGCATCGTAACCGAAAAGAGCCAAGTGTGCCGGACCGCTGCCTGGCGTTAGGCCAGCAGCGAGAGGTGTGCTCAGTCCAAGCTCAGATCGAGCCGCCAGCGCATCGAGGTTGGGAGTAGCTGCCCGCTCGAGCGGCGTCGTCCCGTCAGGCGGACCGGGCAGATCACCTAGACCATCGAGCACCAAAAACACAATCTTCTTATCATTCTTCACCGAGAGCTCTCGGCGCATATCATCTGGGAGCACGTGCAGACACTTTCGTGAACTACGTGGTCATCGCTGGGCGACCACCCTACATCACCGGCCTCGATTGTAGTCCATTCTGCTCCGTTCCTGCGTGAGCTGTGCGAGCTGTTCCAGAAGAAGAGTCCGCTCAACGTGATCCTCAGTAACCTCGAGCAATCGCTGCAGCTTGGTCATCTCTCGCTGAATCATCTCACGGCGCAGCAGTTGCGCAGCGTGCTGAATTGCGGCGAGCACGGCAGGATCATCTGCAGCAGCGAGCTCGCTCGTCTCACGCAGCAACGCCTCCGCATAGGCTGGCGTCAGAAGGTCATGTTCTCGCGGGAGAAGTGCGAGCAGGTCTTCCGTTGTCTTCTGATTCCGCTGCGTAAGGGTGAACTGCCAAAATGCTCGGAGGCGGCTGTCTGATGGCTCCAATGATGAAAGCAGCGGGGTAACTCGGGGCAGAAGGCGCGGATGCCTCCACAACATCGAGAGGATGTAGCGAAATCGCGTCTGATCAGCAGGCACCAGCAGCTCTCCACCGGTGTCGGCCGCCCCTGCCTCAGCCCTGTTGCTGGCGCTCGCCGAGCGACGTGCGCGCTCGACAGCCCCCAATACTGAAGCTTCTGGCAAGCTGAGCCGGTGCGCCGCAACATCAACCCAGTGGCCACGTTCGAGGGGATCGTCAAGCGACGCAACCAAGGGAATGAACTCCTCCGTCACCTGACGTAGCCGCTCGGTCTCATCAGCAACCTGAAGCACGGCATCGAGACAAAACTCGAACGCCGGTTTTGCGGCGGCGATCACCCTCCTCCACTCCTCAAGATCGCGACGCAGCAGTTCATCGGGATCCAAGCCATCTGGCAGAGCTACTACAGAGATGCGCGCGGTCCGGCTCTCTGTCCTCTGTGCATCTTCGCGACGAGGTCGCATGCGGCGTTGCACCGCGTGCAGCCTCTGAATAGTCTGGCGGATCGCGTTTTGGCCCGCGGGATCGGGGTCGAGAGCGACAACAATCCGCCGTGCGCTGCGCTGGAGTAGCCGCAGCTGATCCTCCGTGAGTGCCGTGCCGAGGCTCGCCACTACGTTGTGATAGCCAGCCTGGTGTGCTGCCAGGGCATCGAAATAGCCCTCAACGACAACGATCTCTCCCGCTTGGCGCGCCGGCTGCAGGGCACGATCGAACAGGAACAACACCTTGCCCTTAGAGAACACTTCGGTCTCAGGACTATTCAGATACTTCGGCTGCCCCCCTCCAAGCTCCCGAGCCCCAAAGCCACACAGATGCCCGCGCGCATCACGGATGGGAAGAGTAATCCGGTAGCG
>JAMCTA010000063.1 GCA_023381895.1 Chloroflexota bacterium | reverse complement strand
CGGTGTCGATGTCGGGCATCTCCCGCCGCTCCGAGCTGAGAAAGCGCTCAAACGGCAGGTTGTAGAGGATGGGGTCAACGTCACTAATCCCGAGGATGTAGGCGATCACGGATCCCCCGACAGAGCCGCGCACTTCCGCCATGATGCCGCGGTTGCGTGCCCAGGTGATGAAGTCGGCGACGATGAGGAGGTACTGGGCGAAGCCGAGCTGGCAGATGACATCCAGCTCTTCCTGGACGCGCTCTTTGAGTTCTTGAGTCACGACCGGGTAGCGTTCGGGAAACCGCTGCCAGGTGCACTCCTGGAAGTAGGTCTCCGCGGAATAACCGGCGGGAATGGTGAACTCGGGGAGGGCAGTGCGCCCGAACTCAAGGGTGAGGTTGCATTGCTCGGCGATACGCAGGGTGTTGCTCAGTGCGTCCGGCAGCTCGGCAAAAATCGCACGCATCGCCTCCGGGCTCTTGAGATAGAACTCCTCTGTCGCCATCCGCATACGCTTCTCGTCTGTGACGCGCGTACCTGTCTGTACACAGAGGAGAATGTCCTGTATCTCGGCATCCTCCCGGCGCACGTAGTGCACATCGTTGGTACAGACAAGAGAAATGCCGTGGCACCGTCCGTAATCGATGAGGAAGCGGTTGATCTTCTGCTGCTCTTGAATCTGATGATCTTGCAGCTCTAGGAAGTAGCGCTCGGGCCCGAATACCTCGTGGAACCAGCGAATCGTCTGGACAGCTTCCTCTTCACGTCCTTGCAGAAGGAGCTGCGGTACCTGGGCGCCCAGGCAACCCGAGAGAGCGACCAAGCCCTCGCTGTGCTGTCCGAGTAAGTTGAGATCGATACGCGGCTTATAGTAGAAGCCATCGAGGTTGGCCTTGCTCACGAGCTTGATGAGGTTACGATAGCCCGTCTCGTCGGTGGCAAGGAGTGTGAGGTGGTAGGGGCTGGAGTCGAGCTTCGGCTGGCGGTCGTGCATGGTTCGTTGTGCGCAGTAGACCTCACAGCCAATGATCGGTTTCACGCCGCCTTCTCGTGCCGTCTTGTAGAACTCGATTGCGCCGTGCATGTTGCCGTGATCAGTCAAGGCGAGCGCTGGCATGCCTTGGGCCTTCGCCTCGGCGACCAGATCTGGAATACGCGCCAGGCCATCGAGAAGGCTGTACTCAGAATGCACGTGCAAATGGGCGAAGCTGGACATCACACCCTCACTACCTGTGTTCGCTCTGTGGTCAGTCTACCGAGCCTCGATGATGAGGGGAGTTGCAACCCCTCCCCGAGGGGCAATACGCGCTGCCTCCTCAAACGTTGGAAGCAGTGGCAAAGGTGGGGTCGGTACAATAGCCTGAGGTCAGTGTGATAACCGAACCTCGAGCTGAGTGTGATCCCACTTCCTCGTGGTCCCCGCTTTTCGAGGCGGGCCTGCGTGATGGGGCCTACGGTAGCGCTGCAGTGAGTGAAGGGATATGTGTTGGAGTCTCTCCCCACAAATACCGCTGGAAAAGACGAACAGACCCGGCCGGCTGCGACGACTAAGCAAAAGTCCGCGATCCGTGAGCTCATCGAGACCATCCTCCTCACCGCCGTGGTCTTCTTTGCTATCCGGCTCTTCCTCCAGAACTATCAGGTTGAGGGTCACAGTATGGACCCAACCATGCACAACGGTGAGTTCGTGGTGGTACTCAAAGCGGTCTACTGGTTCCAGCATCCGCAGACTGGAGACATCATCGTGCTCCAGGATCCGCAAGATCCCAGTCGGGATTTCATCAAGCGTGTCATTGGTGTCCCTGGTGACACAGTGGCAGTGCACGGAGGTAAGGTCTATCTGAACGGCAAGCCGCTGAACGAGCCGTACATATTGCAACCGCCCCTCTACACCGTGCCTCCCACCAAGGTCCCCCCAGGGAAGTACTGGGTGCTGGGTGACAACCGCAATGATAGCAACGACTCCCACATCTGGGGCTTCTTGCCTCAGAATGAGATCATCGGTAAAGCCTGGCTGGTGTACTGGCCTCCGTCTCGCTGGGGGCTCGTGCCGCACGCTCGCTACGATGTGTCAACGGTTCCGCCAAGCCAGTAAGAGGCGGCAGCGGACAGAGAATGATCGGAGCGCTTTGTTGCCGTCGTCGCGGCCCGCGATAGTGTAGTCGCTATCTCGGCCACTGCAGGGCGAGCGCGCCCCACGTGAGGCCACCCCCGAAGGCCACGAGGACGACTTTGTGCCCCGGCTGCAACCGACCTTCCGCCACTGCTTCAGTAAGGGCGATGGGGACGGAGGCAGCCGACGTATTGCCATAGCGCTGGACGTTCAGATAGAAACGATCGAGTGGAACACCGAGATAGTTGCTCGCGGAGAGAATGATCCGGTAGTTCGCCTGATGCGGAACGATCAGGTCGATCTCATCGAGCTTCCATCCGGCCTGTTCGGCAACACGTTGCACAGCCTCGACAAGGATGCGAGTGGAGAAGCGAAAGACTTCGCGGCCGTCCATGCGGATGACGTTGGTCTGAGGAGGCGCTGGCGGAAGGAGGTTGACGCAGGTGCTTCCCCCCGCAGTTCCCTCCGTGGTCGCTGAGGGGCGTGCCTGGCTATCCATGTAGAGATAGCTGGGGTTGCTGCCATCAGCACCGAGCCATGTGGCGCGTAGGTTGCTCTCTCTGGTAGTGGCCTCCAGGTAGACGGCTCCAGCCCCATCGCCAAAGAGGACACAGGTGCTGCGATCTGTCCAATCAGTGATGCGCGAGAGCGTCTCGGCGCCAACCACGAGCACGCGCTCGTAGATACCATTTTCGATGAACTGGCTCCCGGTGGCGACCGCATAGATGAAGCCGGAACACGCGGCATGAAGATCAAAAGCAGCTGCTTGGCACCCCAAGGCACTCTGAAGGAGGCAGGCGACCGATGGGAACTGGTACTCCGGAGTGATGGTGGCGCAGATGATCAACTGGACCTGTGAAGGGTCTGCGCCAGCTTGTTTGAGAGCTGCAAGCGATGCCGCAGTTGCCATGCTACTGGTGCTCTCGTCGTCTGCGGCGAGGCGGCGCTCTTTGATACCGGTTCGCGTTGTGATCCACTCGTCGGACGTGTCTACCATGCGCTCGAGGTCGGCGTTTGTCAACACTCGCTGGGGAACGTACTTCCCCCATCCAGCTATTCGTACACCACGCCGCACCCCGGCCACTCTTTCTACTTCCGATTACCGATACTCGTAATCGTCGCTGGCCATTGTAGCGGGTAGTGGTGTGCCTACCGAAGGTAGTCTTCTCGTGGTGGATGGAAGATGTCGAGAGCCTTACCACCGCGCGGTCCTGCGATTACAGCGTGCGGCACATTCCCGGGAATGGCATAAGAATCGCCCGGCCCGACGGTGCGCTCTTCCTCACCGACGGTGAAGCGTCCTTCGCCTTCCAGCCAGATGCCCATCTGTTCGTGTGGGTGCTGATGGAGTGGCACCTTGGCCTCGGGGAGCAGCTCTACGAGCGACAGCATGATCGTTTCACTGCTGACGATGCGGAGGGTCACGCCCGGGGCGAGGTCTCGGGGAGGAACAGCTGCCCAGTTGATGAAGGATGGCGGAGTCGACATCTCTGGTATCCTAGCCGCTGTTGTGTGCTCAAGGCCAGCACGCCGAGAGCATAGCACGGATGAGAGGTGTGGAGTGGCCGAGACGATTGGTGTTGGAGTAATTGGTGTTGGTACCATCGCGGAGATGAACCACCTCCCGGGGTATCAGCGTCAGTCTGATGTACGCATCGTTGCCGTTGCGGATATCAACGGCGAGCGGGCGAAGACCGTCGCGGCAAAATTTAGTGCGCCGTATGCCTACACGGATTACCGTGAACTGCTGGCAAACCCAGAAATTCAGGCGGTGAGTGTATGCACACCGAACTTTCAGCACGCTCCAGTCAGCATCGATGCCTTGAAGGCGGGCAAGCACGTGTTGAGCGAGAAGCCACCGGCACTCTCGACGGCGGAAGCGCGCGAGGTAAAAGCAACGGCTGAAGCCGCTCGGCGCACCTATATGGTGTGTCTCAATCATCGCTTCCGGCCAGAAGTTCAGTTACTCAAGCGTTACGTGGAAGCGGGAGAGTTCGGAGAGATCTACCTCGCCAAGACCTCGATGCTTCGCCGGCGTGGCTCACCAGGAGGTTGGTTTGCCCAGAAGAAGCTATCGGGTGGCGGCGCGCTCATCGACCTTGGCGTGCACATGCTCGATGTTGCTCGCTATGTCCTGGGCAACCCGAAGCCTACCCAGGTGCTGGGCATCACGCGCCAGAAGATCGGCAGTTACTTCCTGGAAGATCACCGATCGTACACTCCGGCCGACCAGCGGGGTGTCAGCCAGCGCCCTGCGAACTGGGCGGGCGATGCCGATGAGCTCGCCTTCGCGATCATCCGGATGGAGCCTGACATCACACTGCAGCTCGAAGTGAGCTGGACTTTGAATCTCGAAAAGGATGTCACCGCGACCGAGGTATTCGGTACAAAGGCGGGGGCCCGGCTCGAGCCGTTCACCATCTTCACCGAGGAGATGGGCCGTCTCGTTGACAAATCTCCGCACGTACAGCCGATTCCGTATGCCGAGACCCACTCCCGTGCCATTCGCCACTTCTTGGATTGCGTTCACACCGGCCAGCAGCCGTTGAGTGATGCGGCGCAGGCTGTGGTGACCATGCAGATCCTCGATGCCATCTATGAATCATCGGCCTCTGGGAAGCTCATCGAGATTCAGTAGCGCGACGTGACGATGAGGGGGATCGCAAGGTGTCACTCCTGGACGCTTGCGATCTCTACCTCGTTGAGAATCCAGCGCTCGATAGCTTCGGCTACGCCGCACTCCTCGTTCGAGACGGTCGTGGCGGCGGCTACACGCAGCACAGCCGTGGCACCGGGGCGCTGGCCCGCGAACTCGCGATGGCGCTGGAGCAGCGCGGGGTCGGGCGGAGCCTGGGCGTCACACGGCGCCAATCGCTGGTGGACCCGCGCATCCCCTACACCTCGCACAACAGCGCGGCCGGCATCCTGCTGGAGACCGACCAGGCCACGGCCGACCCGATTGCCGAGGTCGCGACCACCTTCCTCATCGACGTGGCGGCCCCGGGATCGGATGCCGGGCTGTGCGTGGCCGGGGTGGAGCAGGTGCCCGGCACCGTCGTGGACTTCGGCCGGCGGGCCAAGCGAGAGATCCTGACCAAGGGAGAGGCCGATCGTACCGCCCACGAAGTGGGCATCCACCTCCGCGGCCACACCGGCGAGCGCATCGGGGTCATCGGCATCCTCGCCGCAGCCGGGCTCCGTCACAGCGGCGAGGATGGGCGGTTTCTCGAGATCACCGGGCTGCGCGACCTGCGCGGGATCCAGCCGGCCGGGATACTCAAAATTGAATCGCCAGTCCTCCTCGCTGGGGTGTGGTGATGACGGCGCCCTACAGCGGCAGAAGCACATGGACCAAGCCAAGCACCGCTACTCCCAGGATCACGTAGACCGGCGGCGCCTTCCATCGGATCAGGAGGACCACACTCGCCAGCGCGAGGGCAGCTTGCCACCAGTTGGTGATCGCGGCACGTCCCAGGAGGATCACGGTGGCGCCCATCATGCCTAACGCCCCGGCCATGATCCCCTGGAGCATGCCCTGAACCGGCGATGACTGGCGCAGGCGCGTCACGAGGGGGGCCGCTCCCAACATCAGAGCGAATGGGGGAAGGTACATCGCAGCGGTCGCAACGAAGGCGCCGGAAATTCCAGCGACAGCGTAACCAGCGAAAGTGGCAACGACCGTAATAGGACCGGGGGTGAGTTGCCCGATCGCCACACCGTCCAAGAACTGCTGCGGCGTCAACCAGTGATAGGTTTGGACCAGCTCTTGCTGGAAGAGTGGGATCGCGACCACTCCTCCGCCAAACATGACGAGGCTGGCCTTCAGAAAGACGAGGGCCAGCGGAAGGAGCACCAGTAGTGGCGGTGCAAGCGAGAGGGTTGCTTCCCGCAGGAAGGCCGCCGTACTCGACAGTGCGAGCATGCTTGCACTGCTTACCGTCACGGTACGGTTGCGGAAGCTGACTAGCCCGATGAGACCGGAGAGCAAGAGCAGGGTTATGAGATTCCAGGCCTGTGGAAGCACGGGAAATACCAGCAAGATGCCAACGGCCAGGCTCAGGGCCCAGCGAGAGAGAGATTTCAATGATGTTTTTCCGTAGCGTTGGAGCATGGAAAGAATCAGCGCTACCACCACGGGCCCCAGACCGCTGAACAGGGCAGAAACGGCAGGAACGGCATGGTACTGAAAGTACGCCCAAGAGAGCAATAGCGTGAGCACGACCGCAGGCACGATGAAGGCCAAACCGCTGATAATACCGCCCAAAACGCCACGCAGACGTGATCCCAAGTAGATGGAGAGCAGCACGGCGGTCGGTCCTGGCAGCAGGTAGCAGAGGGCCACGCCTTCCAAGAATTGCTCCTGCGTGAGCGCTTTGCGCCTGCTCACCCACTCCTCTTCCATCAAGGCCATATTGGCCAACGCGCCACCGAACCCCGTGATGCCGATCCGAAAAAAGAGCGCGGTCAGGATGAGCAGTCGCGGCCGCCCGGGTGACGTGTTCATGTTGTCCCTTACGTTGCACGGGTCAGGGGGCAGTATGACACACCACCGCATTTGATAAACGACAATGGTAGATCGACAACGGGGTCCGGCCTGCGAGCACGACCAATAGCACCAGTGGCGCTGGCGCCCAGATCAAGACGCCTACATCATCACAATGCCCGCCTTCGGTGGCCTCGCTCTATGCCAGGGAGCATCCCCGGTCGTCAAGCCCGCTTTCTTCGTCAAACCTTGACACGTCCTTCATTCGGAGCGAACGCACCCTGCCTACGCTCAATGCAGCGTGCAGGTGCCTGCGGTCGCCCTGGTGAGGACACCCCCGTGGCAAGTGCCGGCCGACCAGCTTTCGGAATGCTGCGCCAGCCCGCGCGGCGAGAGATCGCCGCCATGGCTGTAGCCTGCGTGGCCGATGCGCCAGCGTTTGGCGAGTCCCGTCGCGTCAATCGACCCGTCAAAGAGGCCGCTGCCGCCGGCCCTCCGCCAGCCAGGCGTCCAGGTTGCTTCCGTCAGTGGTCTCCCCTGTTGAGGTAAACGTCTTCGCCATGCAGCCAACGCAGGCCGCCGGGCCAGCCACGGCTGGCTTGCTCCAGGATAGCACGGTAGTACGCATTGAGGCGACTCGTGGTGAAGTCGTACCGGTCACGATCCGCGATGGAGTACTCGGCGATGGCAGCGGCACGGAACTGCGTGGGGGTGCTACAGGGCGTAGCTTCTCCTCTCTGGTGAGCGACGAGCAGCGCCGGATCGTGCTGCAAGCGCCAGGTGGATGCCGGCGTCCCGTCTGGACACCGGTACACCACATTGGTGGTGGGATCCAACGCGCCCCACTGTCCGGCATGCTGCGCCTCGATGATGGCGTGACCACTGTAGGCATGCGCCGTGTCGGCGAGATACACCAGGCGGGCGGGCACTCCGGCCACCTGGCAGAGGGCGCAGGCCACGCGAGCGACATCGGTGCACCAGTCGCTGCCACGGGCGATGATCTCCTCCTCCGTCCCACCCAGCCGCAGCGCGTCCAGACCAGCGGGCCCGTGTTCACTCAATCCGGCGCAGTACCGAGCCACTGCGCCGACGATGCCTTCTGGCGACGGGTCGGCAAAGTCCTCGACGATGCGCTCCAGCTCTGGCCGCTCACCTGGCCGATAGTGTCCCGTCGTTGGCGCCTGCGGCGCGTAGAGCAGCGGCGCGGTGGCCGCACACAGGAGCGTCATCGCCTCCAGCAGCACCCGGTCAACCGAGCCGGGGGCGTGACTGTCGTTGGCGTATAGTCGCGCGTAGGCGGGGCTGAACACGCTCCGTCCACGGTAACATGCTGGAATGGCGCGTCGCTGCATCGCCCTCAGTATACCGGAGCACTTGAGGAATGCGCTCTTCCCTGGCCTGCGTGATGCCCAACTCGACTGACGACCTTCAAGGATGCTGTGCGCGCTACGATCTCGGAGTGGCGCGGCAGCAAGGGAGAGGCGCGTGCAGATCACCGACATCGAAACGATCACCCTGGCCGGGCCGCCGCTGCCTACCCCGATGCATCCCGCCTGGGCGCCGGGCATGGTCACCGAGCGGTGGGGCGGCAGCATCGTCAAGATCAGCACCGACGAAGGGATCACCGGCCTCGGCACGCCTGGCTACAACGTCACCGGCGCCCTCGAACGCTGGGTGAAACCGCAACTGCTCGGCACAGACCCCTTCGCCATGGAGCAGCATGCGCGCACCCTGCGCATGGTGCGGGGCTGCTGGGGCATCGAGATCGCGCTCTGGGACCTCATTGGCAAGGCCTGTGGGCAGCCGCTCTACAAGCTGTGGGGCGGCTACACCGATCGCGTCCCCGCCTACGCCAGCTTCGTCGAGGTGCGTTCTCCGGAGCAACGGGCCGAAGATGTCCTACGGGTGCGCGAAGCGGGCTACCGCGCCGTCAAGCTGCGGCTGCACGACTGGACGATGGCCGAGGATATTGCCCAGGTGGCTGCGGTCCGCCAAGCCGTGGGCGACGAGCTGACGCTGCTGACCGACGCCAACCAGGCGCAGCAGCCCGGCACGCCGCACCAAGCGCCCGGCCCCATCTGGAGCGAGCAGCGCGCCGTGCAGACCGCGCGGGCGCTGGAGCAACTGGGCGTTTACTGGCTGGAAGAGCCGCTGGACCGCTACAACCTGGACGGCTTGGCGCGCCTCTGCGCCGCGGTGGATCTGCCCATTGTCGGTGGCGAGAATAATGTCGGACTGCACGAGTTCCGCTGGCTGATCGAGCGCGACTGCTACGACATCATCCAGCCGGAGGCGCTGGTCAGCGAGGGTATCGGCCAGCTGCGCAAGGTCGCCTCGCTGGCCGAGCTGCACCACAAGCTGGTGGCGCCGCATCACGGCGAGGGAGGCATTGGCCTGGCCGTCCATCTCCACCTCTGCGCCGCCATCCCCAACGCCAGCTACCTCGAGCTCTGGCATGACCCGCCCGGCATGACCAGCGACCTCTTCCAGTGGTATCTCCAGGAGCCGCTGAGGATTGATGCCGATGGCAATGTGCGTGTGCCAGCGGGGCCGGGGCTTGGCATTGCCCTGGACGAAGACAAGATCGCCCGCTATCGCAGCGCCTGATCAGCCGACCGCTCGCCGCCCGCTCCAGGCGGGGCC
>JAMCTA010000083.1 GCA_023381895.1 Chloroflexota bacterium | reverse complement strand
GACTGCTCCCGAGCGACACCGTGCACCGTCAACCCGTGCTCACGCACAGCTCGGGCTGTCGATGGTCCGATGCAGATCATTACCGCCTCATCGAGAATGGCTCCCCACTCTTCGCCGAGCAGCGCCAGCAGGTGTGTCACCGTCGAAGCGCTGGTGAAGAGCACTGCATCGACTCCTGCTCGCAGGGCAGCCCAGGCTGCCGGATCAGGACTACTCAGCACACTGGTATACGGGTGAATCACCGTCACGTTACATCCATAGGCAGTAAGCTGTTGTTCGAGCGTGGGATCGGCCAGAGCCGACTGCACCAAGAGTACGCGCTCTCTCGAGCCAGTCATCCTCTTGAGGAGCTCTTCAGCGAGAACATCCGCGCGGGCGATTGCTGGCTGCAATGCCACCGTAGCGCCAGCCTCCGTGAACGGCTCCGCCGTCGCCCGCCCCACCGCAGCAACTCGCACTGCCTGGAGCTGACCGCGCGGCAATCCTAGGCTCCGTCCCCGCTCGAGCACGAGCTCGCTGCCGTGTACGCTCGTGACGACGAGCCACGAGAATCGATCGAGCTGCTGCAATGCGGCATCGAGCAGTGCAACGCTGGCGGTGAGTTCGACGGCAATGGTAGGAAAGAGGATAGGGACGGCGCCACGCCCTTCAAGCAAGGTAACGAGCGGGGCTGCTTGGTGAGCAGCGCGGGTAATCACCACCCGCTTACCCTTCAGCGCAGGTGACATCGAGGCACCGGCCATCACGGCACCGAGCAACCGGCGAGCAGATTGGCAGCTCCCTGGGAGAGCACGTCAGTCGCCAGAGCACGCCCCAGACTTCTGGCTGCAGCGATGTCCGCGCACGGTGCCGCGCGCCGCGCTTCCAGCGTTGGTGCTCCCGATGGGTGCAGCACTCGTCCTTGCAGCGACAGACTGCCATCAAGAAATCTTCCCAACGCCGCGACGGGTAGCCGGCACCCCGCGCCAAGTGCGTCGAGAAAGGCACGCTCTGCTTCCACCGCAAGCCGTGTGGGCTGGTGCTCCAAGTCACGCAGCAACTCCAGCACACGTGTATCTCCGTGCCGGCATTGAACGGCGAGCGCCCCTTGGGCAGGCGCCGGGAGCATGACCTCCAGTGGCAGTACCTCCGAGATGTAACGACGCAGGTCAAGCCTCTCGATCCCAGCCTCTGCCAGCACCACAGCATCCACCTCGGCCTGCTCCAAGGCTTTACGCAACCGCGTTGGCACGTTGCCACGAAGAGCAACTGGACGGAGATCAGGACGGGCCGCCAACAGCTGAGCTGTCCGGCGAAGACTGCTCGTTCCCACTGTGGCGCCTGCAGGAAGCTGCTGGAGTGTCGCTCCTGTGCGGCTGATGAGCACGTCAGCAACGCTGCCGCGCTCCGGAATCGCCCCCAGCTCGAAGTCGTCGTGCAGCGTAACCGGCAGGTCTTTACAGCTGTGCACCGCAATATCGATGCGTCTAGCGCGCAACGCCTCTTCGATCTCCGCCGTGAATACGCCCGTACTCCCAATGCTGACTAGCGACGAGCGTTGGTCCCAATCGCCCTGCGTCGCGATGCGCTCGATCCGGACGTCGAGGCCGGAGAAATGCGCACGGAGCCAGCCCGCGACGAACTCGGCCTGCCAGACAGCAAGCTCGCTGCTTCGTGTGCCGGTGATGACAGCGGTGATCATGGCAGCTCGAGGGCGAATAACTCGTCGATAACGGAAGCGTACACGCTCATCTCACCATCGGCGGACTTCTCTTTGAGCTTGAGCGTCGGGGTATGCAGGAGCTTGTTCACCAGCCGGCGCGAGAACTCTTCAATGAGCCGCGTGCTACGCTCATCGAGGGTGGGAAGTCGGCGCAACAGCCAGGCTAATTCCTGTTCTCGCAGCGTATCGGCCTTAGACCGAAGCCCTTGAATCACAGGCACGGCAGCGCGAGTAGCACGCTCCCGGTTGAACGCCGCAACTTCGCTGTCGATGAGGGACACTACGACCGGCACCGCTTCCTGACGAGCCAAGTAGTGTGCCGTCGTGACTTCCTGAAGATCATCAAGGTTGTAGAGCTGCACGTGCTCCAGTGAGCCAACCGCCGGCTCAACGTTGCGTGGCAACGCGATGTCGAAGATGACGAGACGCCGGCCCCGCCGCCGCTCCTGCACGGCCCGGATATCCACCAGCTGCAGAATGGGGTGCGGTGCACTCACCGCACTGATGACGAGGTCAGCCTTCTCCAGCGCGCCGCTCATCTGGGTATAGGGGACAACCACTCCGCCCAGTGCCGCCGCGAATTCTTCCGCGTGGGCAGCATCATGGTTGGTCACGAGCAGGCGGTCCACCGACCGCCGCACGAGAGCGCTCGCCGCCGCCTGGGCCATATCTCCGGTGCCGATGACGAGCACGGTGGCTTCCGGCACTTCGCCAAGCACGTGCTGCGAGTGCGCTGCTGCCACCGAGCCGATTGACAGTGTGCCCTGCCCGATGGTAGTGTCAGTGCGCGCTCGCTTGCCCACCTCGATGGCACGCTGAAAGAGTGGTGCAAGCAGCGTACGCGCAGCTCCACACTGCCGGGCAAGCTCATATGCCTCCGCGACCTGGCCAAGAATCTGCGGCTCACCAATCACTTGCGAATCCAACCCGCAGCTCACTGCCATCAGGTGACGAGCTGCCTCCTGTTCGCGGTGTATGGAAACGTGTGGCTCCAGATCAACAAACCCTACGCCACAGCTCGCTGACCACACCTCTAACAGGTACTCGAGCAGAGACTGCTCGAGTTCATCATCCCCGCCCGTCGCGTACAACTCGACACGATTGCAGGTCGACAAAATGACCAGTTCGGAAAGGCCAGGATAGCCCTCAGTAGCAACCTGCGTGAGCAGCTGTGACTGTGTAGCAGGGGAAAAGGCCAGCCGCTCGCGCAGCGTCACCGGTGCAGTCCGGTAGCTCACCCCCGCACACACTAACTGCTCCACGGCCATACTCCCTGTAACAGTACGCACTGCGCTCGCAGCCTACAATCAGTGTAGACGATAAGTATCCGGACGTGTACTTCTCTAGCGTAGTCTGACACGCATGAGACACTGCCGTCGTAGCGTTCAGACACCAAATTTCACCATGACTTGCTCCTTCGCCCCCTTTGCCCTAGCTACGAGTGGGCTCTGGCGCCCCGACGTGCAACACTCCGGGTCCAAGGCTTACTGAGAAGCGTAAGCGCTGTGAACTGTCCAGGGTCGACTTGACGGCGAGCTTTGTGAAGGGCCCAATGGGCCCTTCACAAAGCTGTTGAGTGCGGCATCCTAAGGACCTTCTACGGAAACTGCTATCCTTATAATGTGGAGTCTTTCTTCAAAGGAAGACCTGTAACCGCACGGACACAGCCGTGGATGGTGAGTGAACTGTGGAAACGGTCGGCGCCGCCGACCCGGGGGGAATCCGGCGCCCTCGCCTGTGCTCGAGGCGGTAGTCGTAGCGAGACGAAGGGGCAGGATATGGGCACGAGACGCATGATCACCATAGACGGCAACGAAGCGGCCGCTCGGATCGCCTACAAGACGAACGAGGTCATCGCGATCTTCCCCATTACGCCGTCATCACCAATGGGCGAGTGGGCGGACACCTGGGCAACCCAGGGTGAGCGGAATATCTGGGGTACCGTCCCAACGGTGCAAGAGATGCAGAGCGAGGCCGGAGCAGCGGGCGCCATCCACGGCGCCTTGCAGACCGGGTCCATGGCGACGACCTTCACCGCCTCTCAGGGACTACTGCTCATGATCCCCAACATGTACAAGATCGCAGGCGAGTTGACCCCTACGGTCTTCCACGTCGCCGCGCGCTCGCTGGCGACGCACGCACTCTCCATCTTCGGCGACCAATCCGACGTGATGGCTACCCGCGCCACGGGCTTCGCCCTACTCAGCAGCAACTCGGTGCAGGAGGTGCAGGACGGTGCGCTGATCGCCCAGGCGGCGGCGCTGGAGAGCCGCGTGCCCTTCCTCCACTTCTTCGACGGCTTCCGCACGTCCCACGAAGTGATGAAGATCGAAGCGCTCACCGACGACGACGTGCGGGCGATGATCGATGAGGAACTGGTACGCGCTCATCGCGCCCGCGGTCTTTCCCCCGACCATCCAGTCCTGCGCGGCTCCGCCCAGAACCCAGACGTGTACTTCCAGAGCCGGGAAGCAGCCAACCCTTACTACGCCGCCTGTCCCGGCATCGTGCAGCAGGTCATGGACCGCTTCGGGCAGCTGACCGGGCGGCAGTACCACCTCTTCGAATACACCGGTGCGCCCGACGCCGAGCGTGTGATCGTTGTGATGGGCTCCGGCGCCGAGACTGCACAGGAGACGGTGGAATACCTACTCGCCCGTGATCCTGGTCTACGCGTGGGGCTACTCAAGGTCCGGCTCTACCGGCCATTCTCACCAGAACACTTCATCCGCGCACTGCCGGCCAGCGTCCGCGCCATCGCCGTGCTCGACCGCACCAAGGAGCCGGGGAGCGCGGGAGAGCCGCTCTACCTGGACGTAGTGAGCGCAGTGAGCGAAGCGGCGATGGCAGGTGCGGCGCCCTTTGCCACCTTCCCCCGCATCATTGGCGGGCGTTACGGCCTCTCCTCCAAGGAGTTCACCCCGGCAATGGTCAAGGCGGTCTTCGATGAGCTGGGCAAGGACCGGCCCCGCCAGCACTTCACGGTCGGCATTGTCGACGACGTCACGCACCTGAGCTTGGATGTCGACCCGACGTTCAGCACGGAGAGCTCCGCTACCGTGCGGGCCCTGTTCTATGGCCTTGGGTCCGACGGCACCGTGAGCGCGAACAAGAACGCCATCAAGATCATCGGCGGGGAGACGGACCAATGGGCCCAGGGCTACTTCGTCTACGACTCTAAGAAGTCCGGAACACTCACAGTGTCCCACCTCCGCTTCGGGAGCGAGCCCATCCATTCCCCCTATCAGATCTCCTCGGCGAGCTTCGTCGCCTGCCATCAGTTCCTCTTCCTCGAGCGCTACGACGTACTCGCCGCTGCCGAAGAGGGCGCTACCTTCTTGCTCAACAGCCCCTTCGGCCCGGATGCCGTGTGGGATAAGCTGCCGCGTCGCACCCAGCAGCAGATCATCGACAAGCAGCTACGCTTCTTCGTCGTCGATGCCACCAGCGTTGCCAGCGCTGTCGGCCTGGGCGAGCGTATCAACACGGTGATGCAGGCTTGCTTCTTCGCACTCAGCGGAGTGCTGACGCGTGAGGATGCGATTGCCGCCATCAAGCGCGCCATTCGCAAGAGCTATGGCAAGCAGGGCGAGACGGTGGTGCAGCGCAACTTCGACGCTGTGGACCGGAGCCTGGAAGGATTGCACGAGGTCGTGGTCCCAGCGACCGTCACAAGCGACTTGAAGCCGCGCCTACCAGTCCCGGCGGAGGCGCCGCCTTTCGTGCAGATGGTGACCAGCAAGCTGGTCGCGGGTCTAGGAGACGAACTTCCGGTAAGCGCCATGCCGGTAGATGGCACATTCCCGACCGGTACCGCCCGTTGGGAGAAGCGCGACCTCGCCACCGAGATCCCGGTGTGGGATCCCGAAATCTGTATCCAATGTGGCAAGTGCGTGCTGGTCTGTCCGCATGCGGCTATTCGGGAAAAGGTCTACGAGCCTTCTATGCTGGAAGGTGCGCCGTCCACGTTCAAGTCCGACGCAGCCCGCTGGCGGGAGTTCGCCGGCTGGCGCTACACCCTCCAGGTCGCGCCCGAAGACTGCAACGGCTGCACGTTGTGCATCGACGCCTGCCCGGCTATGCACAAGGTCAACCTACGGAAGGCCATCGAAATGGCGACGCAGGCGCCACTACGCACCGCCGAACGAGACAACTTCGCCTTCTTCCAGCAACTGCCCGAGGTTGACCGGACCCGGCTGCACGTCGCCCAGGTGAAAGACTCACAGCTCCTTGAGCCACTCTTCGAGTTCTCCGGCGCCTGCGCGGGCTGCGGTGAAACCCCCTACCTGAAGCTGCTCTCGCAACTATTCGGCGAACGGGCCCTCATCGCCAACGCGACCGGCTGCTCCTCGATCTATGGAGGAAATCTCCCAACCACACCGTGGACAACCAACCGCGCGGGGCGTGGCCCAGCCTGGGCCAACTCGCTCTTCGAAGACGACGCTGAGTTCGGCCTGGGCTTCCGGCTGGCGCTCGACCAGCAGCGCGAGATCGCGGAGGAGCTGCTCGTCCGTCTCGCTGATCCGATCGGAGACGACCTAGTCGGGTCTCTGCTCAACGCCGATCAATCGACCGAGTCCGGCCTACGCGCCCAGCGCGAACGCGTCCGGTTGCTGAAGGAGCGATTGCAGGCGATGGAGACGCCGGACGCGCGTCGCTTGCTCAGCGTAGCCGGCGTGCTGGTGGAACGCACCGTGTGGATCGTGGGCGGCGACGGTTGGGCATACGATATCGGCTACGGGGGGCTGGACCACGTGCTGGCCTCCGGGCACGACGTCAACGTGCTCGTCTTGGACACGGAGGTTTACTCTAATACCGGTGGGCAGATGTCTAAGGCGACACCCCGCGGCGCGATTGCCAAGTTCGCGGCTGGGGGCAAGCGGCTGCCCAAGAAAGACCTGGGTGCTATGGCGATGATCTACGGGAGTGTCTACGTCGCACAGGTCGCTATGGGGGCCAGCGACGCGCAGACAGTCAAGGCCATGGTGGAAGCCCAGTCCTACCGTGGGCCGTCGCTGATCATCGCCTACAGCCACTGCATCGAGCACGGCTACGACTTATCTCAAGGTCTGGAGCAGCAGAGACGGGCCGTAGCGACTGGGTACTGGCCGCTGTACCGCTACAACCCTGACCTGGCTCGAGCGGGCAAGAACCCCTTCACTCTGGACTCCAAGCCGCCAAGCGCACCATTGGAGGACTACGTCTACAACGAGCAGCGATATCGCATGCTGCTCCAGCGCGACGAGGCCGCGGCTAAAGAACTGCTACGCTTGGCACAGCAAGACGTCGCCGAACGCTGGCGCCGATACGAACGGATGGCTGCCCTTTCCACACCTCCGGAGCCGCCGGTTCGCGAGCTTGTGAAGACCCAGTGATGCCTTCCGATTGAGGCGATCCAATCTGCAAGGAGTGAGATGGGTGCGGATGGGACGCGGGGATGGGCCCGGCACGATTGCGCACACGACTGTCACTGAGTATCCTGCTGGTGGTGAGAGACCTGGAGGGAGACACGTGGCAACGCAGACAGAACCAGCAAAGGTGGGAATCATTGGTTGCGGGCAGATCAGCGCAACCTACCTCAAGAACGCCAAGCCCTTCACGGCATTTGAGATAGTAGCTGTGGCGGACGTCCGCATCGACGCCGCACGAGCACGCGCCGAGGAGTTCGCTATACCCCGGGCACTCAGCGTTGAGGAACTGCTCGCTGACCCTGACGTGGAGATCGTGATCAACCTCACTCCCCATCGGGTACACGCGCAGGTAGGTGCCCAGGTGCTCCAGGCAGGCAAGCACCTCTACAGCGAGAAGCCCCTCGCCGTCTATCGTCACGACGGGCAACGCCTTCTGCAGCTCGCTCAAGAACACGCGGTACGTGTCGCTGGCGCCCCGGATACCTTCTTCGGCGGCGCGTGGCAGACCGCTCGCAAGCTCATCGACGAAGGGGTGATCGGCGAGCCTGTCGCTGCCTACGCCAACCTCCACGCGCGCGTCAATCCGCGCCAGACAGCACAGCCAGGAAGTTATGTCAGCTTCTACTTGACCGACTTCTTCGAGTATGGCGGAAGCTGGGCCTTTGATCGTGGCCCGTACTACCTCCACGCGCTCATCAACCTGCTCGGCCCTGTGCGCAGAGTGACAGGAAGCGCCCGCATCACCTGGCCGGAGCGGGAACGCGGTGGAAAACTCCTGAAAGTCAACGCCCCAACTCACGTGGCCGGTCTGCTCGACTTCGCCAACGGCGCCGTTTGCCACTTCCTTATGACCGCGGACGTCTACAACACCGGCCTACCCCACATTGAGATCTATGGTAGTGAAGGCTCACTCCGCTGCATCGATCCCAATAACTTCGGAGGGCAGCTCTACCTCCGTAAGCCCGACAGCAATGACCTGCAACCCGTCGACACGGTGTTTGGCTACAACAGCAACAGCCGCGGTGTGGGAGTAGCCGACCTCGCAGCTGCTATCCTCTCAGGCCGTCCCCACCGAGCGAGTGGAGAGATGGCCTTCCACACCGTCGACCTCATCAATGCCCTCCACGAATCGTCTGCCGAGGGACGCCACATCACCCTCACGAGCACCTGCACACGTCCGGCTCCCCTGCCAATGGGACTGGAGGACTGGACCATCGACCCATAGCTTCGCAGCACTAGCGGCGAGCACGACGAGCACCGCAGTTGAAGGAGTCCTCTCATAGCACACGCAGACGGACAGGTAGCGAGCGCAGCGTTCCCTGACGGATTCGTCTGGGGCGCAGCGACCGCGGCCTACCAGATCGAAGGCGCGGTACACGAAGACGGGCGCGGGGAATCGATCTGGGATCGCTTCAGTCACACGCCGGGCAAGATCGCCAATGGCGACACCGGCGACGTCGCCTGCGATCACTATCACCGCTGGCCCGGGGATATTGCGCTGCTCCGTGAGCTAAGCCTCTCTGCTTATCGCTTCTCGATCGCCTGGCCGCGCATCTTGCCGAGCGGGCGCGGAGCGGTCAACGGCGCCGGCCTCGACTTCTATGAGCGCCTGGTCGATGCACTGCTGGCCACCGGCATCAGCCCGTGGGTCACCCTGTTCCACTGGGACTTGCCCCAAGCTCTGGAAGACGCTGGGGGCTGGCCGGAGCGGGCAACCGCGGAAGCTTTCGTCGACTACGCAGCCGCCGTCTCGCGGCGTTTGGGTGATCGGGTCCAGCACTGGATCACCCTCAACGAGCCCTGGTGTAGCGCCTTCCTCGGCTACCTCACCGGCCACCACGCTCCCGGGCAGCGCGATCTCACCGCCGCAATCCGAGCCGGACACCATCTCTTGCTAGCCCATGGCCTCGCTGTCCCCGTGCTGCGTGAGAACAGTCCGCACGCCCAGATTGGCACCACGCTCAATTTCTCTACGGTCTATCCAGCATCTCAGACGGAGGCAGACCACGCTGCAGCTCAACGCCAGGACAACTTCGCCAACGGCTGGTTCCTCGACCCGATTTGTGGACGCGGCTACCCGGATCCCCTGGCACGGCAGGTCGCGGGCATGCTGCCATCTCACTTCGAAGCTGACTTCTCGACCATCAGTGCACCGCTCGACTTCCTCGGTGTTAACTACTACAACCCGACGTGGGTACGTGCTGATCCGCAGTCGAGCAACCCGCTCGGCCTGGTCACCTACACGCCCGCAGGCCTGGAGCTCACAGACATGGGCTGGCCGGTTGAGCCTCAAGGTCTCGAGGATCTCCTCATAAGACTCAAGACGGATTGCCCCTACCCGCTCGCTATCACGGAGAATGGTGCCGCCGAGCCTGATCCTACCCCTGCCAACGGCAGAGTGCCCGACCCCGCGCGCATCCGCTACCTCGCTGGCCATCTCCACGCTGTGCACCGAGCGATTGCCCAGGGTGTCGATCTGCGCGGCTACTTCGCCTGGTCTCTGCTCGATAACTTTGAGTGGTCCTTCGGCTACACGAAGCGCTTCGGACTCGTCTACACCGACTACGCCACACAGCAACGCACCATCAAAGACAGCGGACGGTGGTGCGCCCAAGTCGCAGCCACAGGTTGCATCCAGCCGCTACCCGCGGCAGACTGAGGCCTGGTGTTACGGGAGCTGCTGTGAAGCGCAAAGTAGCGCTAGATGGGAAGGCGCCCGATCACGCCGTTGTGCCCCTCTTGCGTTGACGGACAGGCGTGAGTAGACTTCCAGCGGCTTCCGGCTGGCGTATCCATAGCAGCAGGATTCTCTACGCTGTATGACCATCGGGGGCATTGTCTTCTTCTCACCCCTGATACCAACGACCGCTATGTCGATGCCCTGATTCATCTTGATGACACGTTTCACGCTAACGGCGAGATTCGCTTTCTGGACGGCTCACATAAGTTAGGCAAGCTAGAGCACATCACGCGGACCGAGGCGGGACCTTGTTCGCCCCACTTGCCGGTCGAGCAGTACCGTCTAGAGGGCACGGTGCCGGTACCAGCTAAGGCAGGGGACGTCGTCTGCTTCAATATTTACACGGTCCATGGCTCCTACATCAACACGACGGACAAGAATCGCCGGCTAGTTCGTGTCGGCTATCGCGATCCAGACAACCAGCAGCTGGGCGGTCAGAGCTACGCCCGGCCAGGGCTGCTGGTGTATGGGAAGCGACCGCGAGCGCAAGGCCAGGCGCCCTTTGGCACGGCTGCAGACTAGACACGGCACCCAGACGTGGGCATGCAGACTGATCCACCATCTCACGAATGTTTCCACTCCCTAGCGATGCCAGGTCCAGTCACGAATCTCGGGCACGTCTTCGAGGTGCTGCGTGGCATACGCGATGGCCTCATCAATGTGCCGTTGGAGCTCGGCGACGAGTGCATGCGCGCGTGGGCGCACTCGTGGTGAGCGGCGCAGCGCTTCCATGGCCAGGTGATAGCGACTCATCTCGTTGAGCACCACCATCGTGAACGGCGTGGTCGTCGTCCCCTGCTCGGTGAAACCGCGCACGTGGAAGCGGTCCGGGTGAGGACGTCCATGGATGACCTCGTGAATGGCACGCTGATAGCCGTGGAAGGCGAACACGACCGGCTCGTCCTCAGTGAAGAGGTCGATGAAGGCAGCCTCGCGCATGCCGTGTGGGTGAAACTCTCGTGGGAACAGCGCCATGAGGTCGACGACGTTCACCACCCGTACCTTCAGCTCAGGGATGTGCTGCTGCAGCCACTCCGCTGCAGCCAGCACCTCCATGGTTGGGATGTCGCCCGCAGCCGCCAGCACGACATCAGGCTCGTAGCCCTCATCATTGCTCGCCCACTGCCACACCGATGCGCCTCGTGTGCAGTGCGCAATCGCCTCATCCATCGTGAGGTACTGTAGCTGCGGCTGTTTATCAATGACGATGAGATTCACGTAGTTCTTGCTCCGGAAGCAGTGGTCCGCCATCGAGAGCAAGCAGTTCGCATCTGGCGGAAGATAGATTCGGGCGACTGTGCCACGCTTCGTGAGGAGCACATCGATCAGCCCAGGGCCTTGATGGCTGAAGCCATTGTGATCGTTTCGCCAGCACGTCGAGGTAAGGAGAACGTTGAGCGATGGGATGGGCACACGCCACGGCAGCTTGATCCCCTCTTCGAGCCACTTCGTGTGCTGCACGAGCATGGACGCCGACACCATAGCAAACGCCTCGTAAGTGGCGAACAGCCCGTGTCGGCCGGTGAGCGTGTATCCCTCGAGCCAGCCCTCACACAGGTGCTCGCTGAGCACCTCCATCACCCGGCCCGCAGGAGAGACACGATCATCCACGTCCACCAGCGGCCCCACGAAGCAGCGCTGCTCCACCTCGAAGACGGCGCCGAGACGGTTGGAGTTCGTCTCATCCGGACAGAAGAGGCGAAAGTTCGCTTCGTCTGTCGAGCGCACAAACAGATCGCGGAGCAGCGACCCGAGCTGCCGCGTCGATTCGTGGCGCTCGGAAGCAGGCGCTTTGACTGACAGGGCATAGCGCCGAAAGTCGGGGAGGTCCAGAGAAACAGTGAGCTTGCCGCCATTGGCGTGCGGATTGGCACCCATTCTCCGCTCACCAGTCGGCGCAAGCACAGCCAGGGCCGGCACCAGCTTGCCACTCTCGTCGAAGAGCGTCTCCGGACTGTAAGAGCGCAGCCACTGCTCGAGCGCGGCTAGTTGCTCACGATCCGTGCGGACTCGGGCAAGGGGCACCTGATGCGCCCTGAAGGTCCCCTCCATAGGTGCCCCATCGACTTCGACGGGACCAGTCCATCCTTTCGGTGTGCGCAGCACGATGCACGGCCACTGCGGTCGGGACGTCACCCCTCTCGCCCGCGCTTCGCGCTGGGTGCTGCTGATGCGATCGAAGCAGTGGTCGAGCGTGGCAGCCAGCGTCTGGTGAATAGTCGCTGGGTCATCACCTTCCACAAAGTGCACTTCGTAGCCTTGCCCCTCCAGGAAGGCGCGCACCTCGGCATCTGTGGAGCGCGCCAGCACTGTGGGGCCACCGATCTTGTAGCCATTGAGATGGAGCACAGGGAGCACCGCACCATCACGCGCTGGGTTCAAGAAGCTCGTGCCCTTCCAGGAGCCGGCCAGTGGCCCGGTCTCCGCCTCCCCATCACCCACCACCGCGACGACTACCAGGCCTGGATTGTCAAAAGCCGCACCCAAGGCGTGCATCAGCACGTAGCCCAGCTCGCCCCCTTCGTGAATGGAGCCCGGCGTCGTCACGCTGACGTGGCTCGGGATGCCTCCCGGAGTCGAGAACTGCCGGAAGAGACGGTGCATGCCATCGACGCTGGTCGATATCTCCGGGTAGACCTCGGAGTACGTGCCTTCGAGATAGACGTTTGCAACGAGCGCAGGCCCGCCGTGTCCCGGTCCGGCGAGGAAGATGGCATTGAGGTCTCGGGCGCAGATGATCCGGTTGAGATGCACGTATAGCAGGCTGAGCCCGGGAGACGTACCCCAGTGCCCGAGGAGACGGGGCTTGATGTGCTCCGGCTTCAGCGGCTCGCGGAGCAGCGGGTTATCCTGCAGATAGATCTGTCCGACCGTGAGGTAGTTTGCGGCCTGCCAATAGCGATGCATCCGGTCGAGGACGTCGGGAGAAAGCGGCCCCGCCGGAGCAGCCGTCTGGGCATTCTGCGGCGCCTCACTGACGGACACTGCACTCGAAATCTGGGGATCAAAACGATACATGCGTTGCTCCTCGCGGTGTCACAAAGCGCTTCCGCTAGCTGGCGGTGCCAGCACGGCCTATCACCATCCTATCCTGGCTACTTCTGGTTAACACCGCTGTCAATAGGAGTTGCAGCCGCACCACCACTCCGACCAGACGCCGGTAGCCCATCAGGGTATCGCATCATCGAGCATCTATGACCGTCCCGCCACGGAGTGCTGTCTTGTTCCCCAACTACCTGATCGCAGAGCAACTCCCCTGGGGTGGGGGGATCTGGATGGGCAGAGACGGTCGAGAATCTTACGAGAACCAGCCGTCTTTCTGGAGCTGGGCGTTCACCCGTTCCGTCACCTGATCCAGCGCCGCCTTGGGCGTCACCCGGCCATACATGGCATTGCTCGTGGCCGTCGCGAGGTCATTCCAGAGCATATTGCCTTCAGGGATCGGCGGTCGGTTGTGTGCGACTGGCAGTAGCTGGGCAAAAACCTTGTATTTTCCCTGGTGGAAGAATGGGTCTTGCAGCGGCTTCACTTTAGTCGGGAACTTGGTTTCCGCCTTGCAGAACTTGGCCAGTTCCGCATCGCTTGTGAGAAACGACGCGAGGGTGAAACCATCCGTCACGTGTTTCGCACCCTTGGAAGGGTCCAGGAAAAGCCCCCCCGCCCAGGCGGTGGGGGGAACATTAGTGGGGTGAGGGAACGGTTCCACACCGTAGTCTAGGTGAGGGGCATAGCGCTCGATCTCGGAGATCTCGTAGCTGCCGATGGCGTCCATTGCGACCAGCCCGGCAATGAAGGGAGACTGGGCGCCCTGGCCGAAAGCCGACTGGAAGCTCACCATCTCCTCTTCACCGTACTTCTTGGCATAGCCGGTCATCCAGGTCAAGGCATCGACGATCTTCGGGTCGTTGGCCGTCACGTGCTTGGTCTGCTTGTCGTAGAAGTGGCCACCCCACGCCCAGCCCCAACTGTAGAGCCATCCCTGGTCTTGAGTAGGGATGAAGCCCAGTCGCTTGTACCCGGTGCTGGACTTGACGGAGAGCTTGGCGGCAGCAGCATCCAGCTCCTCCGGCGTCGTCGGCGGCTTAATCTTGGCCTGATCGAGCAAGGTCTTGTTGTAGTAAAAAGCCATATCGGCGGTGTCGATGGGCAGCGCATAGAGCTTCCCATCCAAGGTCGCCTCTGCCCAAGCGAAGGGTAGGTACTGGTCTTGGGTGATCTTGGCCTTCGCTGCCATGGAGCTGAGATCGTTGAGAGCACCGCGAAAGGCGAAGGACACCACGATGAAACGGTCGAACTGCGCGACGTCGGGCGGGTCGCCGCCGGCGATCGCCGTGATCAGCTTCTCGTTTTCCTGACTCCCTGAGCTTATCGGGACGTATTCTGCCGTCACTTTGTACTCGGGATACCGTGCTGCAAAGTCGTCAAGCAGCACCACAAACGCGCTGTAGTACTGCTGCGTATAGTCATGCCAGAGGAGAATGGGCTTCGTTCCAGCGCCCTTGGCGATCGTGACTGGCGTCGGCAACGGGGTGGGGGTCGGTTTGCCCGGCAGGGGCGTTGGGGTGGCTGCCAGAGCGGCTGCCGAGTTCGTAACGGAGTGCTGGGATGACGTTGCTGTCGCAGTACTCGTCCCGCCACCGCAAGCAACCAGAAGCGTCGCACCGCCGGCCACTGCCATCCCGGTGACCGTAAGTCGGAGCAGCTGCCGGCGCGTCGATCGGCCTACGATTGAGTCGGTGCGTTCCACAGATGCTTCCTCACTACTAACGTGACACCGCGAGGGCGTTCTGCGCGGCCAGAGGGCTCATAAACTCATTCTATAAAGCCCAACGTAGTGCGTCAAGAAAGCCTGCCTTGGATGGTTCCCTCTGGAGAAGGCGCGTGGACGGCAAAGGCAAGGGTAACTGTCGGATCATGCTCGCCGTCCGTGCAGATACGTTGCTCTTATCCCTTAATCCCGGTCAGGGCGATACCCTGGATAAAGGTGCGCTGGGTAAAGAAGAAGAGCACGATGATCGGGAGAGTCAGCAGAGTCGAGGCCGCCATGAGCTGTCCCCACTCGGTGCCGTACTGAGTATTGTACTGCTGGAGACCAAGCGAGATCGTGTAGGTCGATTGGTCGGTAAGGTAGATCAGCGGACCCAAGAAGTCGTTCCAAGCTCCCTGGAACTGGAACAAGCCTACGGTGAACAGGGCAGGCTTGATGGCCGGAAGGATGAGCGTCCAGAAGATACGCAGCTCCCCCGCTCCGTCGATGCGGGCCGCTTCCGATATCTCCATCGGTATCGTCATCATAAACTGCCGTAGCAAGAAGATGAAAATCGCTGACCCAAAAAAGTGCGGCACGATCAAGGGAAGAAACGTGCCAACCCAGCCGAGGGTGCGGAAGACGATGAACAGCGGCACTAAGGTGACCTGATAGGGCAAGAGCAGCGTCGCAATGGTGAGGACGAACAGGATGTCCCGGCCCCTCCAGCGGATCCTGGCTAGCCCGTAGGCCACCAACGAGCAGGAAATGATGTCACCTACGACACTAAAACCACAGTAGATCAAAGAGTTCTTGAGATAGAGAAAGAACGGAATCGTCGTCAAAGCCAGTCGATACTGATTGATAGTCAAGGGGTTGGGTATCCAAATTGGGGGAAACTTGAAAATCTGCGGATCGGTCTTGAAGGAGGTGGAGAGCAGCCACAAAAAGGGAACGGTGAACAGCAAGCCCAAGATAATCAGTACCACGTGAGCGATGATGCGCCGGATGCTCTTGCCGGCGCCGCGGGAACGTATCCGCGTTGAACCAATAGTTGCGGCTGGCGTAGCCACCCCGTACTCCTATGCTCTTAAGCTCTGTTGCCGTAGCTGTGCTAGCGGGTTTCCCCGCTCTGATAGAACACCCAGCGGTTGGATGTCCGGAATACGACGAAGGTGAGGATGAAAATTACTACCATAGCACTCCACGCCATTGCGGAGGCATAGCCCATCTTGAAGTTGAAGAAGGCGTTGCGATACAGCAGGACGGCGAAGAGTGTCAGCGAGTTAGCTGGGTTACCCGTGCCGCCTGTGATCACGTATGGCACGACGAAGTACTGGAAGCCGCCGATAATCCCCAGAATCAGCTCATAGAAAATAATCGGCGTCAGCATCGGCAGCACGATGGCCCAGAAGCGCTGCCAGGCATTCGCACCATCCACCAGCGCGGCGTCCTGCAGATCCTGCGGGACGTTCTGCAGGCTGGCCAGGAATAGGATCATACCCCCACCGATACCACCCCAAAGACTAATGATGATAATCGCCGGCTTGGACCACGTCACCGATGCTAGCCAGCCCGGTCCGGTGATGCCCGCGAGCGACAGCAGCCAGTTGATGATGCCGTACTGTGGGTTGAGCACCCAGACCCAGAGCAGCGACGTGGCGACGGGCGGCACCAGCGTCGGCATGTAGAACAGGGTGCGATAGGCCGCCATGCCGCGCACCTTAAGATTCAACAGGAGTGCGACCATGATGCTCACCGCAATGTTCAGCGGAATAGAGATCACCATGTAGTAGAGCGTGTTCTGGATCGACGTCAACATCAAGGGGTCACGAAAAAGGTGTTGGTAGTTGCCTAGCCCAATAAAGGTCGGCTTTTGCAAGAGATCATACTGTGTCAGGCTGTAGTAAAACGAGGCGAAAGTCGGGTAGACAATGAACGCGAGGATACCCAGGATCCATGGCAGAGTAAAGAGCAGACCGGCGCGTTCCGAACGCGTGCGCGTCCAGAACGATGGGCGATGACGCGGCCGGACGGCTTGCCCGAGCGAGACCGATTGCTCCGCCATAGTTGTGCCCTTCTTGGCAGACTGGGCGAGCACATCTCCTAACGTGCTCGCCCAGTTCCAACGACCCTACGCGAACCACTTGTCCTTCTTGAGCTGGTCATTCACCTGCGTGGTGACCTGGTCCAGTGCCGCTTTTGGCGTCACCTTACCATACATGGCATTACTCGTCGCCGTGGCCAGGTCGTTCCAGAGCATGTTGCCTTCGGGAATCACCGGCCGGTTGTGGCTTACCGGCAGCAGGTCGGCAAAGATCTTGTATTCGCCAGTCTGAAAGACGGAGTTCTTCAGCGCCGCAACCCGCGTGGGGAAGTTCGTGACGGCAACACAGTACTTGGTCATCTCCGCCTCGTTCGTAATGAAGGAGGCGAGGAGGAAGCCGTCTGCGACGTGCTTGGAGCCTTTCGGCACCGTCCACGACCAGCCACCGGACCACGTCGTGTCTTTGACGCCCGCCGGATGGGGGAACGGGATGACACCGAACTGCAAGTTCGGGCCGTACTGCTGGATCTGCGCAATCTGCCAGCTTCCGTTGGGGTCCATCGCGACGAGGCCAGCGATGAAAGGCGACTGGGCGCCCTGACCAAAAGCCGACTGGAAGCTCACCATCTGCTCCTCGCCATACGTCTTGGCGTAGCCGGTCATCCAGGTGAGTGCCTCCACGATCTTGGGATCATTGGCCGTCACGTGCTTCGTCGTCTTGTCGTAGAAGTGACCACCCCAGACCCAGCCCCAGGTGTACAGCCAGCCCTGGTCCATGGTGGGGATGAAGCCGAGACGTTTGTAGCCCGTCCCCGACTTTATCGTTAGCTTGGCGGCTGCGGCGTCCAGCTCCTCCGGCGTCGTCGGCGGCTTGATCCCGGCTTGGTCGAACATCGTCTTATTGTAGTACAAGGCCCGGGCGTCAGTATCGATGGGCAAAGCGTACAACTTGCCGTCGAGGCTAGCCTCGTCCCAGGCGAAGGGCAGGTACTGATTTTGGGTGATCTTGGCCTGCGCCGCCATGGAGCTAAGGTCGTTGAGGGCGCCGCGGAAGGCGAAAGAGCCGACGATGAAGCGGTCGAACTCGGCCACATCGGGGGGCTTGCCGCCGGCGATCGCCGTGATCAACTTCTCGTTTTCCTGACTCCCTGAGCTGGTCGGCACATATTCCGCGTTGACCTTGTACTCCGGATACTTGGCGACGAAGTCGTCGATCAACTGCGCAAAGGCCGTATAAGCCTTCTGCGTGTAGTTGTGCCAGATCAGAATAGGCTTGCTGCCAGAGCCCTTCGCCAAGGCGGCGGGCGTCGGCAGGGGCGTGGGCGTAGGCTTCCCTGGTAGAGGGGTGGGGGTCGCGGCTAGCGCAGCCTTCGCTGCGGACGAGCTAGTAGTGCTGCTGGTAGCGCTGGCTGACGTGGACGACGTTGCGCTGGCGCCGGCGCCACAAGCGGACAGGAGTGCCGCACCTCCCGCGAGCGTTGCGCCGGTCACAGCGAGATGCATCAACCGTCGACGGGTCAAGATAGACGAACCTGGTGATGACTCGACTTCCATAGCTGTCTCCTCTAACGAACAGTACAATGGGCGGACCAGCCTACAAAAGCCAGCCGCATGCCGTTTATATTACACTACGGGCGCACGTCCAAGGGGCAGCGGTCAACAACTATCACCTGGCGCTACGCGGGCAGTTCGTTCGTCTGGCCAGCAGCAGCTGCCAGAATGATATCGATGCGCTTCAGCACGTCCGGCGTCAAATGCACGTCGAGGGCCTTGACGTTGTGCTCCAGCTCCTCTGGTCGGCGCGTGCCCAGCAGTGCCACCGACACAATGGGATCACGGAGCACCCAGGCGATGGCCAGCGGCGCCAGTTCCGTCCCGAGATCATGGGCAATCTCCCGCAGCTGCTCCACGACAGCAATATTCTTGGGGAAGTTCTCGGGTGTGAACAGCGCCTGTCCAAAGATCAGTCTGAGCCGGCGCCAATCACCCTCCTCGAACACCGTCTCCGCGGTGAAAGCGCCCGTCAGCAACCCGTGCGCCATCGGACCGTAGGCCATGACACCCAGGCCGAGATCTCTCGCTGTCGGGAACATCTGGTGTTCCCAGCGACGATCGAAAAGATTGTAGCCGGTCTGATTAGTCACGATCGGGGCATGTCGCCTGGCCTCCCGCAGCATCTGCGGATGATAGTTAGAGACACCAACGTAGCGGGCCTTCCCAGACTGCTGAAGATCCACAAGTGCTCGCATCGACTCTTCGATAGGTGTCTCGGGATCAGGCCAGTGCTGGAGGAGCAGGTCGACATAGTCGGTGCGTAGATCGCGCAGACTATGCTCGACGTCCTCGAGGATCGTGCGGTAGCGTCCATCCCGATCCGGCTTGAGCCCCGGTCTGGTCGGTAAGCCGCACTTCGTCACCAGGATGATGTCCTTTCGGCGCGGCCCCAAGGCCCGGCTCAGCAACTCCTCCGAGCGCCCAGCACCATAGGCACGGGCGGTGTCAAACAGAGTCACTCCGAGGTCGAGCGCACGGCGCACCGCCGCGATCACCTCACTCTCCTCGAAGCCACCGTAGTTGCCGCCAATTTCCCAGGCCCCAAAGCCCAGTGCCGACACGGTGAGATCAGAGGACCCCATGGTGCGATAGTCCACGGTACGCCTTCCCTTCATGATACTGGAGTGCTTCGCCAGCCGCCGCGACCACGCTCGCCTCATCGTAGGGTGGCCGCCCTACAACGCGCGTGGGGATTGTGATCGACCGGCGTCATTCGTGCAAGATCCCACAAGTTTCCACCGCAAAGGGGGTGGCATACACTCCTCTCAATGGTGATGTGAGTAGAGAGCCAAGAAACGTGGAAGCACTTGCAGGCAAAGTGGCAATCGTGACGGGAGCCAGTCGGGGCATCAGTCGAGGTATCGCCCTCGGGCTCGCTGCCGAAGGCGCAGCAGTCACGCTGACGGCACGAACTGCCGCCCAGCTTGCTGTGACGGCGCACCTCATCACAGATGCAGGCGGCGAAGCACTCATCTTTCCCGCAGATATTGGCTTGGAACAGGCCGTTGCCGACCTGTTCCAAGCCACCCTCACGCGCTGGGCACGGGTAGACATCCTCGTCAACAACGCCGGCGCTTTCGACGGTGGGCCATTGGATGAGCTGACCGTCGATGCCTGGGACCGGGTGATGACCACCAACCTGCGTGGTCCATTCCTCTGCACGCGTGAGGCGTTCCGGACCATGAAGCCGCAGGGCGGGGGGCGCATCATCAACATCGGTAGCATCTCAGGCCAGCGTGCCCGTCCTAACATGGCCCCCTACACCACGAGCAAGCACGGCATCTGGGGTCTCACGCAAGCGACGGCCCTTGAAGGCCGCGACTTCGGCATAACGTGCTGTTGCCTCCATCCGGGCAACGTTCGTGTCGAGCGGCGCGCCAGCGGTGGCAACGCCGTGGACCGCGAGCCGATGATGGAAGTCAAAGACGTCGCACGCATCGCGGTGCTCATGGCGACGCTCCCAGCAAACGTCGAGATGCTGGAAGCGATTGTCCTTCCTATGGAGCAGCGCTACGCCGGCCGGGGCTAGCTCCGGATCTCGGCACAGATCTAGACTCGCTGTGGTGTACACTGGCCAGCGAGCTTACACCCAGCAGGGCAGCTTTCCTCAGCAACCCTGGGGTGAGAACCTTGGAGTTGAGGAGATGCACCATGTCTGCAGACCAGGCGCGACGCCCGTTCGAGCCAGCCGATATCACCCGCATAGCGTGGGTTGGCGATGCCCAGATCTCACCAGATGGCTCCGTCGTTGCCTACGCCATCACCCATCTGTCAGTAGACGAGGACGAGTATCTGGGTGACAAGTGTCCACAATGGCGAAGCACGTCAGTTCACGAGGGGGTCCAAGCGGGACACGTCCCCCCGCTGGTCACCGGATGGCCGCTGGCTAGCCTTTCTCTCCACTCGCGGTAATGATCTCAAGCCACAGCTCTACGTGATGCCTGCCGGCGGCGGTGAAGCTTCTGCGTTGACCCATCTGCCAGGCGGCGCCTCGAACATTGAGTGGTCGCCGGACAGCTCCCGTATCGCTTTCTTGTCCTCGATCAGCGATACTTCCGCAAACGCCGATTCGAGGGAGCACAGCAAGTCCCATCCAGCCCGCATCATCACCACTCTCCGCTATAAGTACAACGGTGAGAGCTTCATCCATGACACTCATCCGCACATCTTTACAGTCGGCATCAGCGGTGGGGAGCCCCAGCAGCTCACGAGCGGTGACTGGAATGCCGTGGCGCCGCGCTGGTCACCGGATGGAGCCCGTCTGGCGTTTCTCGCTACTCGCCACGCCGATCGCGATTATGACAACGCCGTTGATATCTGGGTAATGCCGTCTGAGGGGGGTGAAGCGACGCGGCTCACCGCGACGGCAGAGGCCATCAGTTCCCTCGCATTTTCGCCCGATGGGGGCCACATCGCCTACATCGGCGACCGTTTCCCCAATGACGGCGGCCGTCACCAGCGCCTTTTCACACTCCTGTCCACCGGCGGGACGGGCCGCTGCCTCACCGACTTTCTTGATCGCAGTTTCGTGCCTTCTAATGCTTCGCTCGCGTGGCCAGCCGCTTCCGCGCTGTACGGCCTCATTCGGACCGAGGGCTGTGTGCACATCTATCGCGTCGCTACAGGATCTGAGCCTCACACCAGCGCCGTCACCGTCGGCTTACGTCAGGTCGGCGACTTCTCGCTCTCGCAGAACGGCCAGCTCATTGCCTTCACCGCAAGCTCAGCCGCGGCACCCGCAGAGGTGTTCCTCTGCCGTGCTGACGGTAGCGACGAGCGCCAGCTGACGCATTGCAATGACGTCTGGCTGGGCCAGGTCGAGCTCATGACACACGAAGAATTCCACTTCGAGCGGAACAACTTCACCGTGCAGGGCTGGGTGATGCGCCCCGCGGGCTTCCAGTCCGGCGCTGGCTTTGCCGTTGTCTGCGTGAATCCTCGTGGCAGTCAAAGCTACAGTGAAGCCTTTGCCCACGCGGTAGTTGGGGATTGGGGCGGAGAAGATGCCGCCGATGTGCTCGCTGGCCTTGAAACTGCCCCCAACCGCTTCGACTTCCTCGATCCGGAGCGTATCGGTGTGCTCGGTGGCAGCTACGGTGGCTTCATGACGAGCTGGCTTGTCGGCCATACGGACCGCTCCGTGCCGCCTGCTCAGAGCGTGCCGTCAACAACCTCTGGACGATAGTGGGAACGAGTGACATCGGGCCCCGCTTTCAGCCCACCGAGCTCGGAGGGATCCTTCCCTGGGAGAACATGGAGCGCTACTTGGAACGCTCTCCTCTGACCTATGTCAGCCGCATCACGACGCCCCCCTTGATCATCCACTCTGAGAATGACCTCCGCTGCCCCATCAGTGAGGGCGAGCAGCTCTACGCGGCGCTCAAGCTGCTGCGACGGACGGTGAAATTCATCCGCTTCCCAGATGAAACTCACGATCTCACACGCTCCGGCCGCCCTTGCCACCGCATCGAGCGCTTCGGCTACCTGCTCGATTGGTTCAACGGCTATCTGAAGGAGTAAGCGGCCAGCGCTACAGGTAGTCATGTGCACGATCAACGGCTCACCCCCGTAGGGTGATCAACTCATCAGCACGTTGTGTACATAGCGACTACACGAATAGACGATTTCTTTAGTGTGACATTACTGTCAGGCAGCAGCAACCCTCCTTGTTGCTTGATGGAGGAGAAGACATCAGCGATCAGTCTGGTGACGATGGGAAACTCGTAGCCCGCGCGTGGCGCCGGGAGTTGGGCATCCTTCATGGTTTCTCTGTCCGGGAGTTCGGCGATCTCCCGAAGATCGTTGGAATGCAAGTTCACTGGCGCTGTAATCCGCTGCTCTTGCTTGAATCATCAGGATTGGGGAAAAGACCCCATCCTCAGACGGGATTTGCTCATGGGGGCAGACGGTGTAGCAGGAAGCTGGCAGTAGCTCAGTCTGGGAGCAGCGCCAGGCGATCGACGATCAGCTGCGCAGCATGGCCATCACCGTATGGGAAGATGGCGCGCGCCATCTTCCGGTACTCTTCGCCATCTGTGAGAAGTGCACGCACCCGCTGACGGATACGCTCCCGATCGGTGCCCACGAGCTCAGCGACGCCAGCTTCGAGCGGCTCCGGACGCTCTGTGACCGTTCGCATGACGAGCACTGGCTTGCCCAGAGCCGGCGCCTCCTCCTGCAAACCACCAGAGTCGGTCAGGACGATATCCGCCGCTCTCAGGCTGGCAACGAGTTGCGGGTACTCCAGCGGCGGCACAAGCTGCACGTTGACCAGGCCTTCGAGCACTGCGCGGACAGCTTGCTGTATGGCGGGATTGGCATGCATCGCAAAGATAAAAGCCACCTGGTCTCCAAGCTCGATGGCGAGATCGCGCACTGCACCAGTGACGTTCGCGAGCGGCTCGCCCCAGTTCTCGCGACGGTGAGCGGTGACGAGCACGAGCCGCCGCCGGGCATCCGAGCAGTCGACCCGCTCTTGGGGAGGGGTGATCAACTGCTGCAGAGCGGCGGGCAGCGCCTGGATGTAGGGAGACAGGTCCTGACTAGCCACCCGCAACACGGCGTCGATCACGGTGTTCCCACTCAGAATGATGCGTCTGGCCGGTGCCCCTTCGCGCACGAGCTGCTGCCGGGCACGTGCTGAAGGAGCAAAGTGGAAACTCGCCACGCTGCTGATGATCCGGCGGTAGCCCTCCTCAGGAAATGGATGGGCGAGGTCGAAGCTGCGTAAGCCTGCCTCGACGTGTCCTACAGGGATTTGCAGGTTGAAGGCTGCAAGTGCTCCCACCGTGGCTGTGAGCGTATCGCCCACGACGAGCACCACATCGGGATGATGCTCGGCAAGCAGCGCCTCGACCTGGGGCAGGAAAGCGGCGAACAGCTGGTTCAGCGAGGAGTGGCTGCTGGCCGTGAACACGTGGTCTGGCTGCAGCCCAAAGAGTCCAAGATAGGGAGCAGTCATATCCCGGTGCTGATCACTCAGCCAGAGCTGCTGCTCGAATGCCGAGCTTCGCCGCCGGAGCTCGAGGATGACAGGCGCTATCTTGATGACCTCTGGCCGTGTCCCGGCAATGGACACCATCTTGATCTTGGGCCGCTCAGCGATGCCTCGCACCTCCGTTCTCTCTCATCAGCCGGTGCTCACAGCGGCGTTTTGCGGCGATGCACCATCACGCTCCCACAGCAGCCACGCCAGCGACCAGTGATCTCTACTGGCTCGCCACCACCGGCGGAATCGTTCCTGCCACACCTCCCCGCGCTGGGGCGCGCTCCATCGGGACCATACGACCCGTGCCCACCCTTGTCAACGATTATCCCCAGGCAGGCCGGCCGCACTCCCACACGGGGCCCTGCCGGAGCCACATCGACGGGCATCGGCACCTTGGGACACACGCTCAAGGAGCAGTGGCATCCAGGAAAACAATGCGAGGGGAGAGGCAGTCGCCTCTCCCCTCGCCAGTCCAGGCAGATATCCGGCCTAGTAGTCCATTCCACCCATGCCACCTGGATTTGCAGGGGCAGGCGCGGGCGGCTCCGGAATATCGGTGACAATGGTGTCTGTCGTGAGCACCATACTTGCAATCGACGCCGCGTTTTCGAGCGCGGAACGAGTCACCTTCGCAGGATCGATGATGCCGGCATCGAACATGTCCACGTATTCACCGGTGAGAGCATTGAAGCCGGCTCCTGCCGACGAGCGACGCACTCCGCCGACAACCACGGAGCCCTCAAAGCCGGCGTTCTTCGCGATCTGACGCAGTGGCTCCTCCATAGCCCGGCGAACGATGTTGATACCCGTGTGCACATCACCAGTAGCAGTGAGGCTGTCGAGGGCGGCGAGCGCATTGATGAACGCCGTGCCTCCTCCTGGCACGATCCCCTCTTCTACCGCCGCACGGGTGGCAGACAGCGCATCCTCGACACGGTGCTTCTTCTCTTTGAGCTCGGTCTCCGTGGCAGCGCCCACCTTGATGACTGCGACGCCACCAGCAAGCTTAGCCGCGCGCTCCTGCAGCTTCTCGCGGTCGTAATCCGAGGTTGTCTCTTGAATCTGAGCGCGGATCTGATTCATGCGGCCCTGCACAGCACTGCGGTCGCCGGCTCCTTCGATCAGAGTCGTCTCCTCCTTGGTGGCAACCACACGACGAGCACGGCCGAGCTGCTCGATGCGTGCGGACTCGAGCCGGAGACCAGTCTCTTCGGAGATCACCGTACCACCAGACAGCACAGCGACGTCCCCGAGCATCTCCTTGCGGCGATCGCCAAACCCCGGAGCCTTAACACCCAGCACGTTGAAGATGCCACGCATCTTGTTCACAACGAGGGTAGCAAGAGCCTCACCCTCGATATCTTCGGCAATGATGAGCAGATTCTTGTTGCCGAGCTGCACGAGCTTCTCGAGAATGGGGAGGATATCGTTGATCGCCGAGATCTTCTTATCAGTGATCAGGATGTAGGGATTGTCGAGTACCGCTTCCATTCGGTCGGTGTTCGTCACCATGTACGGGCTGATGTAGCCGCGGTCGAACTGCATGCCCTCGACGTAGTCCTTGTCAAGCCGCAGACCTTGTCCTTCTTCAACCGTGATGACGCCGTCTTTGCCAACCTTGTCCATCACCTCGGCAATGAGATCACCAACCTCAGGGTCGGCAGCGGAGATAGCCGCCACCTGGGCGATCTCGCGCTGCCCTTCTACGGGTCGGGCCATCTCCTTGATGCGCGCTACAACAGCAGTCACGGCCTGATCAATACCACGCTTCAGCACCATCGGGTTTGCGCCTGCCGCCACATTGCGCAGACCCTCGGTAATCATCGCCTGAGCCAACACAGTGGCCGTTGTAGTACCATCACCAGCGACGTCGTTGGTCTTGGTCGCAACTTCCCTCACGAGCTGAGCACCCATGTTCTCGAAGGGATCAGGAAGCTCGACTTCCTTGGCGATGGTTACCCCATCATTGGTCACTGTCGGCGAGCCAAACTTCTTGTCGAGGACCACATTGCGGCCCTTGGGACCGAGCGTCACTTTCACAGTGTCAGCGAGCTGATCCACACCCGACTTCAACTTCGCGCGAGCCGCCTCGCGGAACAACAGTTGCTTTGCCACGGACTCTATCTCCTCTTTTCTATCGGGTGCGCGACTAGCCCAATACCGCCAGCACGTCACGCTCGCTCAAGACGAGCACCTCTTCACCATCGATCTTGACTTCAGTGCCGGAGAACTTGGCGTAGAGCACCTTGTCTCCCAAGCTCACCTCCATCGGCACGCGCTTCCCCTGATCGTCCACACGACCAGGACCGACGGCGATGACTTCTCCTTCTTGCGGCTTCTCCTTAGCCGTATCGGGTAGAACGATGCCGCTGCGAGTGGTCTCTTCCCGCGTCAGCGGGCGCACGACCACGCGATCACCAAGCGGCTTGAGCTTCGTCGCCACAGAGGTCGCCACTGTGTTTTCCTTTCTCCTCGCCACATTCCAAAACAGATCTCACAGGATTTAGCACTCCGCGCAATGGAGTGCTAACAGCGATATTGTACGGGCTCGCGCGTGTCCTTCGCAAGGGTGCACAGCTTAAGCACCGGCAACCTCCGGGCGTAAACTGCACGTGTGGTGAGCTCCCAAACCGGGGCAGCAGCAAGCACTAAAGCCGCCGCCAGCGTCCTGGCACGAGATGGGGGGCGCGATCACCCCTGCTGGACGAGCGGGCCTGCGATCTGCTTCATCTTGGCGACAGTCTCCTCCGGGGTCTGCGCACCCGTCCACAGGCCTTGAATCGCTGCATCGAGCGCCGAGCGCACGGCTGGCCAGTTGGAGAGCAGCGGCTGAAGGACAACCCGGCTCTCGGTGAGGACGTCCACGAAGAGCTTCGCATGCTGAGGATAGAGATCAACGTTATCTATCTCAGGAAGGAACGTGGCGGAAGTCGCCACTGCCGGACGTGAGGGAATCCAATCCCCAACAGGCGCCTCGTGTTGCTGCACCTGCGCACTCACCAGATACGTGACGAGCCTCCACGCCGTATCTTGCTGCTTGCTGCTCGTGAGGAGGGCGTAGCCAGCACCAGTGCCCGTCGTCTTGCGCTCTGGGACCTCAGCAGGAAGTACCCCGACATCCCACACGAAGTGAGCCTGCGACTGGCGAGCAGTAATTGTCGATGGATCAGTAATGGTCAATCCCAGCTGCCCATTGGCAAACAGGTCCAGACCATTATCGGCAGCTACGAGGTCATTGGGTGGCGTGACACCCTTCTTGGTAAACAAAGTCTGAAGCTGGCCGAGAACCTGCAGAACACCATCGCCATCGAGGTCGATCGCTTTGCGTGTGACATCTACGATGGACGCCCCAGCATTGACCAGGAACGAAGCGTAGACGAGGTAGGTTGGAGCAACATAGAAGCCGTAGTTGGCCTCCTGGGCGGCGGTTCCTGGGCGGCTCATCTTCCCTGCACCAGCCAGCAGGTCTGCAGTCGACCATCCTGATGCTGCCCAGCTGGCTGGAGGGAATGGCTCCCCATACTCCCGGAAGAGATCGGTATTGTAGGTCGCGAAGAGCACGCGTATGCCGCTCGGGAGTGCGAACAGCTTTCCACCACGGATCCACTCTTGAAGGGCGATGGGGAAGAAAGCGTGCACCAGCGACGAATCCTGTTGGAACCGCGCCTGCAAGTCTACGAGATGGTTTCTGGAGGTGAGATCATCGAACTCAGTGCGAGTAAGGAACAGCGCATCGGGAGGCAAGCCGCCAGCAACCATGGCGTGAATGTTCTGCGTGTAGTAGTTGCTCACCGAGATGAGCGACACAGCAATACCCGTACTCTTCTGGAACTCCTTCAGGTAGGCCTGGGTGCGCGACGCCTGGCCATTGCCTTCCATCGTCGCCAGTCGTAGCGTTGCCTGCGGCTTCTTCACTGACCCCGCTCCTCCACTGCAAGCACTGAGCAGAGTACCGAGTCCAACACCCAGAGCAGACTGCGCCACGCCGCGAACGACAACGCGGCGACTGAGTAGGTGCCTCGTGGAGGCCACCTGAGAGGGGTATGAGGGCAGGAGATTACGGCGATTCTGCGTCTTACAGCCTACCATTGCAACTCTCTCTCACCAGTAGTCCTCAGTGGTCACATCAGGCGCAGCGCTACTAACGGTACCAAGGCCTCGAGACGTGTCAAGTTTCCGTGCGCCCCAGTGGGAAGAATGTCGTCAGCCCCATCGCGAGCCGCCCGGTAGGGCAGCTGCCACCCGGGGGTGGCGAGACCAACGAGTGTACCAAAGCGCTGACGCGCTGCTGGAGCAAGCGGACCAGGCCCCCACAATTCCAGCGCTTCGACCTGCTGAGCGGTGAGGAGCATCACACTCTCCGGGGCCTCTGCGCGAAACCACGCACGTACCTCATCCACTTTGCCTTCACGCGGATAGAGATACGGCACCCGTCGCTCGCCTGCTGGCGGATGCTCGAACAAATCAAGCAGCGCTCTATCGCGCTGCAGCCAGACCGCCCTCTCCTCCGTCGTAGCACACTGGCCGTGATCAGCAAGCACAAGAAAGAGCACGTCTGGACGCTTCACTCGCGAGAACAGCTCACGCTCGAGGAGAAAATCGATTGCCGCCAGCTCCGCATCGAGTGCCTCGGCAACAGGCCCATAGGTGTGCTGCAAATTGTCGAGCGTGTCCCAGTACATCTGCACGTACGCCGGACTACCATCGATCTCGAGAAGATCACGCAGGGTGACACAGAGATCAGCAAACGTGTGATAGCGTGCCAGCTGCGCACCCACGCTGTGCATCACGGACAGCCCCGAGCCCAGGTAGCGGCGGAGATTGGCGTAGATGCCACGCACGCCTGCACTGGTCAAACGCTGAAAGACGGTAGGGACGTCCAGGAGCACTGCCGGGTCGACACTACGATTGCTGCCATCGATGGCGCGAAACGTGATCATATTCATCACTGTTGCCTGCTGAGGACACCACAGTGTGTACCCCCCGATGCCATGTTGACCCGGTGCATGGCCTGTTGCTAGGGTGGTAAGCGCGACGGCAGTCGTCGAAGGGAAAATCGAGGTCAGCGCACTGAGGCTGGCGGTTCCGGATCGTAAGCGCCGGGCAAGATGAGGGCAGACACCACGATCCAGCGCATTCGTCAGCAGCTCATAGCCACAAGCATCCAAGAGGAGCAGCACGATGGCCCGAGAGCCGTGAAGAAGATCGGGAGCCAGCATCTCCGTAGCGAGCGGTGGCAGCGGAGAGGGAAGCCCAAAGTGGCGCAAGACAGTATTGGGAACATTGGCAAAGCCGCGGCCATCGTAGGCGGGAGAGACAGCCCAAGAAGGCAAGTTGACACGTTGCGACAAGCTAGTGGTGGTATGCCCCAGCGCGTTCCCCCTTCTCCGGACGGCTGGCTCACGCAACCGCTCGTCTGCCTATACGGTGGGATGATAGCGTACCGTTCGTCCAGGTCACCCTACTCCCAGTATGTCGTACCCCCCCCTAGTAGTCCGTTACTCCTCTTCTGGTTGGTACCCGCAGGCCGTCCAAAGGAGATCCCTCGCCCGCCACGCGGGAGAGGGATGCCAGAGGCAGGGTGAGGGACCGTCAGGCGCCAGTCAAATCACAGGTAACGCGCTACTAGGGCAGCTGCTGCACCTGCTTCTGGGCCAGCGGGAGGAGATCTGAGAGATTCACTGAGCCGGGAGCCCCCGTCAGCACAATACTGCAGAGGTAGTTTCCGTTCTGTATCAGCACACCAACGCTCGCCGTTGCGCCGTTGTGAGCACCCGACTGAACAGAATACGCCATCCATCGATCGCCAAGCTGCACACCCATATTCTGGAGTACTGTGCTGCTGCGGCTAATGTCGCCGGACTCCTGCTCGAACTCGGCCCTTGCGGGACCGGGCGCGGTGAAGCGGCTCACACGAATGTAGAGTGTGCGCTGACCAGAGCTCGCAGTAGCCACAAGTCGCTCTGCCACGCTCGCCATGCCCGGACCACCGTGCAGCTCCGACCCGGCGCTGCCATTGGATGCAAACCCCGATCCGGCTTGGCTGGGCGTGAGGAGCAGCTTCACGAGAACGGCCTGAACTGGCGTCAGCGCCGTCGCCGGCGGTGGTGTGAGAGGACTACCGCCGGCGCTGTTCTGAGCCAGCGGCAGCACCGCGTGTGTCGCTCCACACGCGGTAAGGAGCACTGCGCTCAACGCCGCGGTGCCAGCAAGAGCGGCTCGCAGGTACATCCGTCTCCTCCTTCTTAAAGCAGGATCTGCGGTTGAAGGAAAGGATACGCCTGGTCCGTAGCGCTTCGGTTAAGGTCACGGTTGCTAAGTTCGTGGGCGCTGTCCTCCTACTCCTATTGCCAGAGCATACGTAGGCATAGAACTTGCGTTCTAAACCAAGGTAAGATTGGGGATGAGGCATCAGTCTTGCCAGCGGCGAGAGGGCGAAGCAAGAGTGTCACGGCGCGTCATTCGAGTTGAGGGGGCGCAGGAACACAACCTGCAGCACGTGAATGTCACCCTCCCCCGCGACCGGCTCGTGGTCCTCACCGGAGTCTCTGGCTCTGGCAAGTCCTCCCTCGCCTTCGACACCATCTACCAAGAAGGCCAGCGGCGCTACGTCGAGTCACTGTCGGCGTACGCTCGACAGTTCATTGGTCAGGCGGAGAAGCCGCGCGTCGATCACATCGAAGGTCTCTCCCCTACCGTTGCGATTACACAGAAGACAACCAACCGCAATCCCCGCTCTACCGTTGGGACCATTACCGAGATCTATGACTACCTACGCGTGCTCTTCGCCCGCGTGGGCACACCCCACTGTCCACACTGTGGCACGGTCATCGAAGTGCAGTCACCAGACGAGATCATCGAACAGATCTTTACGCGTGCTTTTGGGCAAGACGTCACTGTACTTGGTCCAATCGTCCGTGGCCGGAAAGGTGAGTATCGGGCTGAGATCGAAGCGCTGCGTGCCAGCGGCTATGCACGGGTCAAGATCGATGGACACATCCGTAGAATCGACGAGCCAATCGTCCTGGAACGCAACCGCAAGCACTCGATTGCTGTGGTGGTCGATCGCCTCCACATCGATGAGGAGAATCGCAGCCGGCTGACAGAAGCAGTCGAAGTAGCGCTGCAGCTCGGCAAAGGACTGGGCGCGATCGAGCTTAGTGGCGAGGAGCAGGTCTTCAGTGCCCAGATGAGCTGTCGCAACTGCGGACTAGCACTCCCCGAGCTCGAACCGCGCAGCTTCTCTTTCAATACTCCTCAAGGGTGGTGTCCTGCGTGTAATGGCCTAGGGAAGCAGACGCAAGTGGCCCTGGAGCGCGTCATCATCGCTCCGCAACGCAGCATCCTGGAGGGCTGCTTTTCCGGAGCCGCGGTGAGCGCCGTACTCACGCTCATGCACATCGATCTGGGTCAGTGGCTGCGCATCCTCACGACGCTCGGCATCGCCGTTGATGCTCCGTGGCAGGACCTTTCGACCGAGCAACAACACCTAGTTCTCCACGGTGCGAAGAGCAAGAAGTTCGAGGTCCACTGGTCCTGGGTACGGTCCGATGGTGGTGCACGAGCATCTGGTGTACGGCAACAGCGCTATGAGGGGCTCAGCACCCTGCTGCTCGCCGCCCAGAACACGGCGTGGCAGCATCAAGCTGCACCCTTCCTGACCCCACAAACCTGCGCGGACTGTGGTGGCTGCCGTCTTCGGCGCGAGAGTTTGGCCGTGCTCATCAGAGGCAAGTCGATCTCCGACGTGGCAGCACTCCCCATCGCTCAGGCAGCGCAGTGGATCGAGCGTCTCGAGCGCGAGGAACTCTCCGGTAATCAGCGCACAATCGCCCGCCAGCTCTTGCGGGAGATCTCACTCCGCCTAGGTTTCCTCATGAATGTCGGCCTCGACTACCTCACGATCGACCGCACAGCCGACACGCTCTCCGGAGGAGAGGCGCAACGCATCCGTCTGGCAACTCAGGTAGGTTCCGGCCTCGAGGGTGTTACCTACGTGCTTGATGAGCCCTCCATCGGTCTGCATCACCGAGACAACGAGCGGTTGCTGAGGACGCTTCGTCAGCTGCGCGATCGCGGGAACTCAGTGCTGGTAGTCGAGCACGACGACGAGACGATGCGGGGGGCAGACTGGATCGTCGATGTTGGCCCAGGTTCAGGGAGCGAGGGCGGTCGCATCGTCGCCGAAGGTGCCCCTGGTGCCGTCGCAGCTGTGCCGGCATCGCTGACCGGGCGTTATCTTGCGGGTACGCTGCGTATCCCCGTCCCTAATCAGCGCCGTCTTGGCAACGGTTTCTCCCTCTCCATAGTGGATGCCGCAGAGCACAATCTCCAGCACATCACCGTGCACCTTCCTTTAGGAACGTTCATCGGCGTCACGGGAGTCTCTGGTTCTGGCAAGAGCACGCTCATAGACGGTATCCTCAAGCGTGCACTTGCTCGCTTGCTCCACGGTGCGGAGACGCTTCCGGGAAAACACGCGCGCATCGAAGGCGTAGAGCATCTCGATAAAGTGATCGAGATCGATCAAAGCCCGATCGGTCGCACGCCTCGCTCCAATCCAGCTACCTATACAGGCGCCTTCGACCACGTCCGCGACTTATTCGCCAAGCTCCCAGAATCGCGGGTGCGCGGCTACAAGCCTGGACGCTTTTCTTTCAACGTCAAAGGTGGGCGCTGCGAGGCCTGTGCCGGGGATGGCTCTCAAAAGATCGAGATGCAGTTCCTCGCCGACGTCGAAGTGCCCTGCGAGGTGTGCAATGGTCAACGCTTCAATCGTGACACGTTGAGTGTGATGTATAGGGGCAAGAATATCGCCGGCGTGCTTGCGATGCGTATCGACGAAGCGGCTCGCTTCTTCGAGAACATTCCCCCACTCCATCGCATACTACAGCGACTCGTCGATGTCGGGCTGGGCTACATGCAGCTGGGGCAGTCGAGCACCACTCTTTCAGGCGGCGAAGCGCAACGCGTCAAGCTGGCGAGCGAGCTTGGACGCCCGGCAACCGGACGGACACTCTACATTCTGGACGAGCCGACGACCGGCCTCCACATGGTCGATGTCCAGCGCCTGCTGGATGTGCTTCAGCGTCTCGTCGACGCGGGCAACACGGTGCTCGTGATCGAGCATCACCCCGATGTGATCAAAGTGGCCGACTGGATTGTCGACCTCGGTCCCGAGGGTGGCCAGCGGGGCGGGTGCATCGTGGCTGAAGGCACACCGGAGGACGTTGCTAAGATCGAGAGCTCCTACACAGGCCAGATGCTGCGTCAGCTCTTCACACGAGAATGGGACACAGATCATGCTGCCGGCAGCCTTGGCCAGATTGCGGAGGCGTTCGCCCCATTCGACGCAGCGCCAGATGATCGGGAAGGCCGCGTCATCCACATCGAAGGAGCGCGCAAGCACAACCTGCAGCACATCACCGTGGACATCCCGAAAGACCGGATGACAGTGATCACCGGAGTAAGCGGCTCAGGCAAGTCTACGCTTGCACTGGATACGCTCTTCGCCGAGGGGCAGCGACGCTTCGTCGAGTGTCTCTCCGCTTACGCCCGCCAGTTTCTCGGGCGAATGGACGCTGCCGAAGTGGATCGCCTCGTCGGTCTCGCGCCGGCGATCGCCATCGATCAGCGGCACGCCAGTCGCAGCCCGCGCTCGATCGTAGCGACTCAGACGGAGCTGTACGACTACTTTCGACTGCTCTGGGCTCGCTGCGGCACTCTACACTGTCCAACCTGTGGCTGCGAGTTGGAGCGGGCCACCAGCAGCACGATCGTTGATGCCCTCCTCAAGTCGAAGGGGCGCACCCTTACCGTGCTGGCGCCGCTGGACACTACGCAGCCTCTGAGCGAACTCCTGGCTCAGCTACGGCGAGAAGGCTTCCGCCGCCTCCGCCTCGATGGTGACACCGCAACTCTGGACGAGGTCGACCCTGGCGCATCCCCGCAGACTCTGGAGCTCATCATCGATCGGACCGTGACGGAGGAAGACAATCGTGGTCGACTGGCCGATGCGATCGAGCTCGGATTGGCAAAAGGTAGCGGCACCGTGCTGGTGGACGGCGAGGAGGGGACGGTAGAGCGCTTCAGCGAGTACACGGCCTGTCCTCAATGCAGCTTCCGCCTCGATACGGAGCTGACTCCTCGAGACTTCTCGTTCAACAGCTTCACCGGTGCTTGTCCAACTTGCCACGGTCTCGCCTGTGTCCAGGCGGTGTCACCCGAGCTGCTGATCCCAGACCCGCGCAAGAGCCTGAGAAGGGGTGGCATCCCCGTTCTCCGGGACTCCTGGCTGGAGGAGGGGCAGTGGCGCCAAGCCCTCCTCGCCGCCGTTGCCGGGCACTACGGCTTCACCTTGGACACACCCCTGGAGGAGCTCACTCCGCGGCAGCGGCAAGTCCTGCTCTACGGCTCGGCTGGTGAGCTCCTTGACGTGCGTCTCCGCCGTCGCGGACGCTCGTCGCAAGTCTCGGTTGATCGCTCAGCGGAGTGGGAAGGCTTCATCCCGATGCTGACCCGCTGGTTCCGCGAGGATCCGGGGCAATATGCCTGGGTGGAGCGCTACATGCAAGAAAGCACCTGCCCCGACTGTCGTGGTGAGCGGCTGAAACCAGTACCTCGGGCCGTCACTCTGGGCGGCAAGCGCTTACCGGAGGTCTGTGCACTGTCAGTGCAACAAGCCCGCACCTTTTTTGCCGCTATCAGGTTGCCAGAGACTCAAGCAGCCATCGCAGAGCAGCCGCTGAAAGAAGTTCGTGACCGTCTGGGCTTTCTCAATGACGTTGGTCTTGGCTACCTCGGGCTGGATCGCTCCTCGGCAACGCTCTCGGGAGGAGAAGCACAACGGGTCCGCCTTGCCACGCAGATTGGCTCTAAGCTCGTCGGGGTCCTCTATGTGCTCGATGAGCCATCCGTTGGGCTCCATCCACGCGATGTCGATCAGCTCCTCAACAGCCTCGCGGCACTGCGGGACCTCGGCAATACGCTCGTGCTTGTGGAACACGATGCCGAAACAATGCGACGGGCAGACCACATCATCGATCTCGGGCCAGGCGCCGGCCGTCTCGGTGGGCAGATTGTAGCTGCTGGCTCCTACGACGAGGTGCTGCGTCATCCCACCTCTCTCACTGCGCGCTATCTTCGCGGTGAGCTCACATCCGTGCTACCCCAGCGGCGCGGCGACGGGGTGCGAGCGCTGCTCCTGCGCGGCGCTCGCGCGCACAATCTCAAGAATATTGATGTGCGCTTCCCTCTAAGCCGCTTGATCGCCGTGACCGGCGTCTCAGGCTCCGGCAAGTCGAGCCTCATCACTGGCACACTCGCCAGAGCGCTGGAACAGCGCCTTCGTCGCAGCAGTGTCATCCCCGGCGCTCATCAGAGCCTCGATGGTGTCGAGCAGATCACCGGTGTCGTCATCATTGATCAAGCGCCGATCGGGCGCTCACCACGCTCTAATCCAGCGACGTATAGTGGCGTCTTCGAGAGTATCCGGGACTTCTTTGCGAACTTGCCAGAGAGTCGGGTCCGCGGCTTTACACCAGCCCGCTTCTCCTTCAACGAGCGTCAGGGGATGTGCCCAGCGTGCAGCGGTGAGGGCGTTATCGCCATCGAGATGCACTTCCTCGCCGACGTAACGGTGCCCTGCGAAGTGTGCTCAGGCCGCCGTTACAATGCCCAGACACTGCAAGTGAAGTATCGCGGCAAGTCCATTGCCGATGTGCTCGAGCTCACCATCGACGAAGCACTCGAATTCTTTCAGAATCTTCCCGCCGCGAGCAACATTCTGCAGGTGCTGTCGAGCGTGGGTCTCGGTTACCTACGACTCGGCCAGCCTGTGAACACCCTCTCGCGGGGCGAGAGCCAGCGCCTGAAACTGGCAGCGGAGCTCTGCCGCCAGAACACCGGCGGCACGGTCTATATCCTCGACGAGCCGACCACCGGCTTGCACGCTGCTGACGTGCAGACCCTGCTCGTAGCCTTGCAGCGGCTGGTTGATCGGGGTAACACGGTCATCGTCATCGAGCATCACATGGATGTGGTCAAGGTCGCGGATTATGTCATAGACCTGGGTCCGGAGGGGGGCGAGCGCGGAGGGTATCTTGTCACAGCCGGTCTGCCGGAAGCAGTTGCCCAATGTGACACATCTCGAACGGCGCCATTCTTGAGCCGGGCCCTTGATAGCCTTGCTGCCAGCATAGGAGCGTTAAGCTAGTGCTTAGTCACCGCTGCATCGGAACACAGAGCAAGTCCCGACCCAACCAGCCATACTCTTGTATCGACCGGACTCGACGCACCGGGCTTCCGAACCCACTTGCTCCGTACCATAGGAGTGACAATGGATTGAGCTGACAGCAGGAATGTGCTCGACTCAAGAGGGAGGGTGACAACATGGCAAGCCTCGTGCACACCTACATTCGCCGCCGCGGCGCGACCGCGGCCGATCCCGTCGATTTGAATTACCTGGCGACGGGAAAGCACCTTCAGGAAGACACGCGCACACTCGCGACTGCGCAGCTACCGCAACCTGACCTTCTGCACGGCGTCATCCACTGCTCCTCACTCGAGCAGGCGAGCCAGGTCGTGATGTTGCCCCTTCACGGTCTCTACACGCGCGACGTCCAGCCGGAAGACGGCGATATCTTCTTCACGGAGCATCCGGAATTCATCGGGCCACCACGTATCCAGCTGAAGCAGCCACGAACCGCTGCTACCAAACAGAGCCCCTTATAAGGCGAGCTGCCGTCGCAGCCCAGGGATACTGCCACGCCACGAGCGTTCTAGGCGCTACACTCTTCCAGGGGACACACAGCGAGAGAGGCACGTCCGCAAGCAATGCAGGGTCTGGTGATCCGTCCTCTCTCACCAACAGACATTCCGGCAGTGAGTGTTGCGGCTACGTCAGTAGGCTGGAGCGGACTTGAGGAGCGGCTGCAGTACTATCTACCCATGCCTCAGGTCCAGACACTGATTGTCACATACGGTGAGGATCCCATCGGAAGCGGAACTGCCATCGCCAAAGGCCCAGTAGGCTGGCTCGGTGCTGTGTTCATCCACCCGGACTATCAGAGGAGAGGTTACGGGACCCTACTTACGCAGGCACTCGTAGCCTGGCTGGAGGAGCAGGGATGCATATCTCAGGTGCTTGCCGCTACTTCTGAAGGCGAGCGGGTCTACTGCAAGCTCGGATTCTCTGCAGAGAGCACCTACACAGTGTTTGGCGGCAGGACGCTCACGCAGGTACCCTACCACCAGTACCTGCGACCTCTCACAGACAGTGATCTGAACAGTGTGGTCGAGCTTGACCGCTGGGCAACCGGAGAAGATCGTTCTCGGTTCCTGTACAGCTTCGGGGCACGAGGATGGCTCCCCCCACAACCGCGTGACTACATCGCTGCTGCCCTGGTCATGAGCCCATGGCATTCTGCAGCCATTCTCTCTCGCACCGTGCACGATGGCAAGGCCCTTCTCGACCTACGCCTGAGTGACCGCTCTTTCGAGCGACCCGATGGAACCACTATCGTGACAGTGCCGAGCGCCAATACGGCTGCCATCGCCCATCTGCGCCGGCGCGGCTTCGTGGCCCTCCGGCAGACGCTGCGTATGGTGCGGGGGAGTCCACTCGTCTGGCATCCCAGCGGCATCTGGAGTGTGATCAACTTTCATCTCGGCTGAAGCCAAGCCCGCATAATGGCGCCTCCTGCACGTAACCCTTATCCCGATCGATGCGCCCCATCGAGAAGAAGGTAGGGGGAGGATTGATCCTCCCCCTCGGGAACGGACTTGACAGCAGGGCTGCCGGACTACACGAAAAGCGGGGTCATCTGCTGGCGCTCCAGAAGCCCCTTCATCTGTTCCTCGGTTGGTGCGGCAACAAACCGGCTCGCTGCATCTAGCACCTTGGGCAAGACGTAGATATCGCCGACGGTGTTCAGAAAGATACCTTCGCGGCCGAGCACGTAGCTGACGGCAACGTCGATGTCCCCCTGTTCTCGCAACGGGTTGTACCAGGTTGTTGTGTCGTGAGGTTCGTGCTCTCCCCAAGGTCCACGCGTAATCGACTTGATCGTCTGCACCGCAATGCCCCGCTCGCGGCAGGTGCGGTAGAGCTCTTCCCAGTCAGCCGCATACTGAGGGTTCTGCATGAGAGGGTAGTTGTAGGGAAGCAGCACGGAATCGAAGGGGAAGCGATCGATGCTCTTCCGGTGCATCTTCGCGATAGTCAAGCCATGACCAGTCACTCCAATGAAGCGTACAAGGCCCTCCGCTCGTGCCCGGACGCACGCCTCCAGCGCACCACCTGGACCGAGCGCTGTCTCCCATTCGGTGGGATCAGCAAGGTTGTGCAGCTGAATCAGATCTACGTCGGTAACGCGCAATCGCTCCAGGGAACGCCGAATCTGGTCGTACGCCTGCTGGTATGTCCGCTCACCGGTCTTCGTGGCGAGGAAGAACTCATTGCGGTGCTTTTCCATCCACGGGCCGAGCCGCACTTCCGACTCGCCATAGCTCGCCGCTGTATCGATGTGATTGACGCCGTACTTGAAGAGCAGCTCCATCGTCCGGTCTG
>JAMCTA010000171.1 GCA_023381895.1 Chloroflexota bacterium | reverse complement strand
GCCGCTCTTCGAACTCCCCGCGGAACTTCGCTCCGGCAACGAGCGCACCGAGATCCAGAGCGACAACGCGGTGGTCTTTGAGTCCTTCGGGCACATCCCCGCGTGCGATCCGCTGGGCCAGTCCCTCCACAATGGCGGTCTTGCCTACTCCGGGCTCACCAATGAGGACAGGGTTGTTCTTGGTCCGGCGCGAGAGCACCTGGATGACTCGTCGCACCTCTTCGTCTCGACCAATAACCGGATCGAGCTTGCCCTCTCGCGCTAAGACCGTGAGGTCCCGGCCGTAGCGCTGCAGAGCCTGGTAGGTCGTCTCAGGGTTCTGAGTCTGCACGCGCTGCCCACCACGAACCTGTCGCAACGCGGACAGGACCTTCTCACGCGTGACCCCCAGGGTGCGAAGCAGCAGGCTCGCCCGAGATCGCTCATCATCGCGGACAAGAGCAAGGAGAAGATGCTCTGTAGAGATGAAGTCATCTTTCAGCTGCTGCGCTTCGCGCTCTGCATTGTCGAGCACCCGGGCAAGCTCGGGAGCCACGTACGCTTGCGCCGTCGATGAAGCGCGAGGCAACGAGTGGAGGTTAGTCTCGAGGCGTTGCGCGAGATCGCTCGTACCGACGCCAAGGGAGCTAAGGACAGCGGGCACCACTCCGTCGTCCTGGGCAACAAGCGCTGCGAGTAAGTGATCTGGCTCGATTTGTGTGTGCCGGTGCTCCTCGGCAAGTCTGCGTGCAGCATCCAATGCTGCTGCTGACTTTTCTGTGAATCTGTTCAAGTTCATCGATCCGTTGCTCCTTTCAGAGGTGGGGCGGCCTCCAGCGTTGACCTCCCTATGTCACGGGAAGAACACTGGGGCGCTGTCTCTGTATAGTTGGCAGTGTAGACACTCGGAATTATAGGCGCGTTAGAGCTAATGAAAGTCCAATAAACACCTATGAAGCCTCAGCATCGCCCAGTCCCTATCCAGCCCTACGTACGTTCAAGGACGTGCGTTTGCCAGCGCGCAATGATTGCCACGAGCGCCTCACGGACCTCACGCATGTTGCTGCCACCCTGAAGCTTCAGGACGTAGCTGTAGCCACCGCTGGCCAATGCTGCTCTCAGCACCGGCACAGGTCCTTGAGGCTCATTGATCAGGCTGTAGGCCTGTCCAGAGGTCGTATGATGGATCGTCGACTCAAGTTTCGAGAGCTCTGCCTGATCTCTCACGCGGCTGCTCTCCGAGGGCACTGCTGCCACCGTCAGCGTGAGTCGCGCTCCACGCCAGGTCAATACATACTGGTCCGTGAGGACAGGATCGCCACAGGTTGCGTGGGGAATGAGCCTCATATCCCAAGAAGGGTCGGCACGTACTGCATACGGCATGCAGCGAGACGCCTCGAGTTGGGGGGCGTACAAGCAACTGTAGACCGTCAGACCACTTACCAGCAGGCACGTAACAGCGAGAGGTCCCCACACTTTCGGATGTGTGCGGAGCCACACACGTGAGCGCCACAGATAAAGCCGTGCGGCGACGTGCTCGGTAGCCATCAGTTCTCCGGAGCAATGATCTCGGTTCCCATATACGGTTGGAGCACCTTTGGAAGAACAATCGATCCGTCCGGCTGCTGCCCATTTTCCAAGATTGCTGCAATTGTGCGGTCGATCGGCAACCCAGAGCCATTAAGTGTGTGGACGAACTCCAACCGCTCGCCTGGCGCACGGCGAAACCGGATGCTCGCACGGCGAGCTTGAAAATCCTCACAGTTGCTCACTGAAGAGATCTCACGAAACTCCATGGCTGCCGGGAGCCACACCTCGAGATCGTAGGTATCCGTTGCGGCGAAGCCGAGATCGCCCGTACATAGGCGAAGCACGCGGTAGTGAAGGCCAAGGGCCTGCAAGAGCTCTTCCGCGTGTCCGACCATCCGTTGGAACTCATCATACGAGTCCTCAGGGCGCGTGAAGGCGTACATCTCCACCTTGTGAAACTGGTGCACACGAATCAGGCCACGGGTGTCACGTCCAGCTGCACCAGCCTCACGGCGCCATGATGGGCAGTATGCGGTGTAACGCAACGGCAGCAGGGTGCCATCGAGTATTTCATCGCGGTGCAAGTCCGTCAGCGGCACTTCAGCAGTCGGGTTGAGCCAGAGATCATCTTGTTCGAGGTAGTACGAGTCATCTGCAAACTTCGGCAGCTTCCCTGACCCCTGCATTGCAGCACTCCGAATCAGATACGGGAGGCCCATCTCTGTGTATCCCTGCTGCTCCACGTGACGATCGAGGAAGAACGCGATGAGAGCGCGCTGCAATCTGGCCCCCAGCCCCTTGAGCACGTAGAATCGCGACCCCGCGAGCTTGACGCCTCGATCAAAATCCACGATGCTGAGACTTACTCCCAACTCCCAGTGTGGCCGTGGGGCGCACGGTATTGCCGGGGCTTGCCCCCAGCGGCGGACTTCGACGTTCTCTGCGGCATCGCGCCCCTCGGGGACCGTCTCATGGGGTATGTTTGGAACTCGCAGAAGCAGGTCGTTGAACGACCCCTCTGTCTCGTTGAGCTTGGTTTCAACCTCCCTCAAACGCTCGGCAAGCGCCCGCATACGCCGTCGCTGATCATCGGTAGGTCTACCCGCCGTCTTGACGGCTTCATTGATCGTGTTGCGTTCCTGCCTGAGTGTCTGGCTCTCTTGGAGCAGTTCCCTACGGCTTGCATCGAGTGCAAGCAGATCGTCAAGTGGCCCCGGATCGTGGCGCCGAGAAAGGGCCCGCCGAACACGCTCGGGATGGTCACGGATTAATGATGGCGCCAGCATCGCTAACCCTCCTGCTCCAGGCGACGCAGATGTGGAAACAGGATAACCTCTCGTATGGAGTGCCGGTCGGTGATGAGCATCGTGAGCCGGTCAATGCCAATGCCGAGCCCACCAGTCGGCGGCATCCCGTGCTCCAGAGCTTCAATGTAGTCTTCATCGAGTTGGTGCGCTTCCTCGTCTCCGGCCTTCGCTGCGCGTTCTTGCTCAAGAAAGCGCAACCTCTGATCATCTGGATCGTTGAGCTCCGAGAAGGCATTCGCGAACTCAAATCCCGCTGCGAACGCTTCAAACCGTTCCACAAGGAGCGGATCATCTCGATGGCGCTTCGCTAGGGGAGATAACTCCCAGGGGTAGTCCACGAGGAACGCCGGCTGAACCAGCGTTGGCTCAACGTACGTCTTTACCAGCTCATCGATCATTTTGCCCCAGGTTTTCGCGCCTTGAGTAGAGAGGCCACGCTCACGGCAGGCCATCGCCAGCGAAGCTTCATCCCGTAACTGACCAAAATCGAGTCCTGTGGCGTGCAACAGTGCCTCACGCATGGACAGTCGGCGCCAAGGTGGAGCAAAGTCGAGCTTGGTTCCCTGGTACGTGACAGAAGTCGATCCTGTCACGCCTTGGACAATGGCACAGACCACTTCTTCCGTGAGATCCATGATGTCGATGTAGTCGGCGTAGGCCCAGTACAGCTCCATCATCGTGAACTCGGGGTTATGACGGTGAGACACACCCTCGTTGCGAAAGTCGTGACCGATCTCGTAGACCTTCGGAAACCCGCCGATGACGAGCCGCTTCAGGTACAGTTCATCGGAGATTCGCAGGTACAAGGTCTGCTCGAGCTCATTGTGATGGGTAACAAATGGTCTCGCCGCGGCGCCGCCGTAGAGTGGCTGGAGCACGGGCGTTTCCACTTCGAGGAAGCCCCGCCGATCGAGCTCAGTGCGCATCAGCGTTACGAGAAGCGTGCGCTGGCGAAAGAGCTCACGAACGACAGGATTCGCCATGAGATCGAGGTAACGCTTACGCAACCGGAGCTCGACATCCTGAAGACCGTGGAACTTCTCAGGAGGCGGCTGGAGCGCCTTCGCCAGCAATGTGAGCTGCCGCACCAACACCGACGGCTCTCCAGCGCGCGACCGCAAAGTACTGCCCGCAACCCCAACAATGTCCCCGGCGTGGAGATCCCGTAGTACGCCCCAGTGTGCCTCGCCTAAGACATCCTTTCGAAACATAAGCTGTACGGAACCGCTGTCATCGATGAGGTGGCTAAAGGCAATGCGACCGTGCTCCCGTAGGGCGCCGAGTCTCCCGGCGATCACGACACTCGTTTCACTGTCTGCCTGTGCGCCCGCATCCACAGCTGTATGGGAAGGACGAAATGTGGCTGGATAGGGGTTGACACCGCGCGCCCGCCAGCGCTCCAACGCGGCCCGTCTCTGGGCCGCTTCCTTCCCCGAAACTATCGTGTCATCAATCACCGCCGGGCCTGCTCCCCCTCCGTCTCGTCGTAGCCGCCGCGCTCTGAGAGATGTGCCGGATGATCGCGGCTCCGCCAGGCTGTATACGAATGGTACCGCCGCCGTCGGGTCGAACGATGAGCGCACCCTTGCTATCAACCGCAGTCGCTAATCCGGTCAGATCCTGTCCATCAAGCGTGACGGTAACTCGACGGCCAGTCGTATCGAGCAGAAGACGCCACGCTTCCCGGATCACGTCGACCCTGCCTCGCCTGAGATACGCCAGAAGATGGTAGAGCTCGAGGAGCCAGGACTCGAGGATCTGCTCCCGTCGTATCGTCTGAGTCGACCAATGGGCGACGGCGGTCGCTGGCAGCGACGGATCAGTTTCTGGGACACTGTGGAGATTGAGCCCCAATCCAATGACCATGAGCCTTGGCTCTTGCACGAGCTCTGCCAGAACGCCGCCAACCTTGCGCTGCGCAATCACAATGTCGTTCGGCCACTTGAGTCGCGGAAGAGGCAGCACAACGCCACGAAGAGCCTGGGCACACGCAACAGCCGCTGCTACAGTCACCCACGGCTCGTGATCGACGCGGGGAGGGCAAGGAACGATCACCGACACAGCAAGCCCATTGCTCCCTTGATGGAGCCATTGCCGTCCGTGAGTTCCACGTCCCGCCGTCTGTTCATTGGTGAGCACGATGGTGTAAGGACTCGCTCCGGCAGCTACCAACTCCCCAGCAACCGCCTGGGTGGACGCACAGACATCCAGATGCAGGAGCCGGCACAGAGCAGTGCTACCCGCAATACGGGCGAAAGCGGCTGGAATATGGTCCGCGTTCATTGGCGTGTAACAACGAAGAGGAGCGGAGTGAACGCTCCGCTCCTCTTCGTTCGGTTGCTGCCGGGCAGCCCCCTAAGATGTGCTCACCTCCATCGGCTGCGACTTCGTAGGGGAGCTGCCCAAACAACAAGAACTACCCACTACACATCACCTCCTTTCCGACAGAGTTATCGTAGCACACTCAGGGTGACACGCCTAGGGCAATCAGCCGTCAGTTACTTCGGAATGTAGGTATCTGTACCGATCGTTGATTGGACGCGCGGCCAGGAGACAGGACAGAGGTACTCTGTTGTGATGCACTCTCGATGGTGGCCTGGTAGTACGAGTGACTCCCAGTTGACGTGAAAATACGCTTCGTACATCCGGCGGCAGATTGGCGCCGCCACGTCGGCACCTTCGCCTGCGTGCTCAGCCATAGCAATGACGGCAATCTCAGGCTTGTCCGACGGCGCGAAGCTTGCAAACCAGGCGTGCGGCTGTTGCTGGCCGCTCTGAGCGGTGCCTGTCTTGGCCGACACGGGAATCGGGAAATCACGAAACGCCCAGGCGCCCGTGCCCAGCCAGCTCGCCGTTTCACTCACGGTGCGGCGCATGGCCGCTCGGACGAAGGCCAGATCATTGTCGCTTACCGGCAGCTTCCACCTTGCCTTCACGGGGGCAGGTTGGGCCACTTCTCCTGTTGACAATACAACCTTATCCACAATGCGTGGCATCCACATCGTGCCGCCGTTCGCAATCGCACTGATCCAGGTGGCCATCTGCAGCGGTGTCACAAGCAACGACCCCTGCCCAATGGCCAAGTTGACCGGATCGCCCGGATACCAGGGCTCATGGAGTGTATGCTCTTTCCAGACAGGAGATGGAAGAAGTCCAGGTGCCTCCGCCACTCCGACAATCCCCGTCAGTTGACCAACTCCAAACTGCTTCACGACGCTAGGAAAGTAGTCATGGCCATTGTGCACATCAAGTCCGTGTCCCACGTTGTAGAACACGATGTCGCACGACTGCGCCAGGCCTTCGTAAAGACCTATGTGCCCGTGGCCAGTGATCTTCCAGCAGTGCATGGGGATGCCAAGCACATTCCACACGCCGGTACAGTCAAAGATCGTCTGCTGATTGAACACGCCGCTCAAGAGCGCTGCCGAGATGGTCACCGTCTTGAAGGTCGATCCTGGAGGATATGCACCAAGTGAGGGGCGATTGAGGAGCGGCTGATCCGGGTTCTTGAAGATGGAGTCGGCTTGCTGTTGCGTCAACCCCAGAATGAACCGATTGGGATCGAAGGATGGCGAGCTGGCGAAGGCAAGGAGGGAACCGTCACTCACCCGTATCACGACGACACTACCATTCAGCTTGCCCAGCGCCTCCTGTGCGGCCTTCTGGAGCTCGGCATCCAAGGTCAGGACGATGTTGTTGCCCTTCTGAGGAGCCCGCTCAGCGATCGTCGTCACGACATCGCCTTGTGGGGTGACCACGGCGAGCTTGCCACCTCGCTTGCCTGAGAGATAGCTTTCTCCCCACCGCTCGAGTCCGGCACGTCCAATCCAGTCTCCTGACAGATAGCCCTGCTTCCACAGCGTCTTGAGTTCTTCCGCGTCGATCTCACCGAGATAGCCAATCGTCTGCGCAGCGCCTTCATTCTGAGGGTAGCCCCGGAGTGATACATCCGTCAGCACCACACCATCCACACTGGCGAGGACCTGCTTGACCCTCTCCACGCCGACAGGTGGAACGACCTGCACCGGCTGGAGCCACGTGGGATGAGCATGAGCCTTGTTATAGAGCGCCTCGAGCCTGGCGAGTGGGTACGACAGGGCCTTGCTCACAGCCTGAAGAGCACTCGGGACGTCCTTCATCTGCTCGGGCACAAGTCCGACGCTGGTGTAGCTCACTGCAGTCGCGAACTTTTGCCCCTTACTATCGAGGATGTCTCCGCGCGGCTCCGCCAGCGGAAACATGTGGGTCAAGTTGTCACCTGTCAGTTCTTTGAAGATGAGCGACGGCAGCCACTGGACCCGCCACTGGCTCCCTTCTTGGATGAGGGAGATCGTGTTGTCCTCTTCGTATAATCCTACGAGCGCAGTGTTCATCTGGACGTGAAACTGCTGATTGACGCTGTTTGCATCCTGGTTTGGCTGGAGCTTGACCTGCAAGTCGACGATGCCGACCTCATCCCAAATCGCGTTGTACCGGCGGATAAAGGCATCTTTCGCAGTACTGCTCTGGGCTTCAGAGCTGATGAGTCCATACATCTGGTCGAATTTCTGCGCCGGCCAGTAAGAGAGAAACTCTCCAGCGACAGTCTGCGGCGTGGTCAGTGGAGCCGTCGTAGGCGTTGGCTGCGCCGGCGCGGTGGTGGTCACTATTGCCGCTACTTTGGAAGCAGTCTGCGTCTTCGTGACGCTCGTTGACGAAGTAGACTCGCTCGGCAACTGAGCCCGACCGCACGCGGCAAGTGACAGTGAAGTCGCTGTCAACCCGGCAATGGTGCGCAACAGCCTCCGGCGGGTAAGGCAAGTCACGGTGGCGTCCTCCCTGAGCCTTCAGTGTTCTTCCCAGAGTTCCGCTGGCAAGGTTCCTAGAGCTCAGTGTAACGATGGCGCTTGCCATGCTCTCACCTTGACTAGCGCGGCATCCCCGGGAAGCGCTGCCTCCCGAAAAGATAGGCGGAAAACGTTCGCATCATCGAGTTATCCGGCTAGCCCAATGCCGGAGGATCACCGACCCTGGCGTCCTCACTCAGGCACCAGAGGCAGCCTCGTCTGAGTTGCGGTCAGCCGAGAATCACTCACCACGAAGCCGCAAGGTCTACTGGCCGTTCCCCGGCGCCGGGCGTTAGGGAATGAGCGCGGTGACGGCACCCATGGTCAGCTCTTCCTGGCGAGCGCGTCCGTCGAAGTAGAGGAGCGTAATGACGATGCTGCCGAGTGGAGTAATGGCAGTCTGGATCAGGAACGTGAACAACAGGGAGAGGAGGGCCGACCGGAGTAGGACAAGGCCGATGAAACTGAGGATGCCCCCTAGCAGTGCACCAATCACTCCGATGATGATGAATGTCAACAGGAGCACTCCGAAAAGAGGCCACCAGCGGCCGCGCGTGATGGATCCACTACGCCTGAGCGCCGTCATCCCGCTCATGTTCTCGAGCATGACCACCTGGGGTAAGAAAACCCACCGCACCCCGAAGTAGATTGCCAGAGGAATCAAGATGATCGTGATGCCCATGACGAAGTAGAGGAGGGCTGCCAGCAGAGCAGTCCCCAACAGCGCTCCGATCCGGTCGGCAGCAGTGGTATAGGCACGGGTAACTGAAATTGGCCGGTCCATCGCATCGTCGGCAATCGCCACGGTGAGGGCTCCGGTCTGCAGCAAGGTCGCCAAGACGGTAAAGACGAGCGTGAGGAGTCCAGATAGTGCAGCGAAGACGGTGATTCCCGTTCCCTGCATTTGCCGGCTGATCACTGCATTCAGTATGACCAGCGCGAGCTGGATCGGGGCAACAATCGCGACCAGGTTGCCGAAGTACGTCCGATAGATCTCAACAGTGTGGGAAAACAAGTCTCCCATGCCCATAGGCTGCAGTGTTCCGGAGCCGTCCCTTGCAATCACTTCCGCCTCCCCTGAAAACCCTAATTTGTCGCTTCGCTGGAAGTATGCCAACTTTTGGGTAACTCAGCCCATGGTTGCTACCAAATTGACTACACGCACCATTGTGTCTGGAAGTCAAGGGAACATCTACACCCAAGCCCGAACCTAGCAGGGAACACGACCCAGAGCTAACACTCGGTTTTGCTTGCGGGGCGAAGACGTCCGAGTGAATGAGGGCTTGGGGCCACCTCGTGCCGTGGTGGCCCCATCTCGCAAGGATCTACGACGTCTTCATGACGTCATTCGCCTTCCTGTTTGCTGCAGCGAGCGCATTCTTCGGTGAGGCTGTCCCGGCGATTACCTGCTGGAGCATAGACTGCAGAATGTCGCGCACCTGCTGCCAGGCGGCTACCTTGGGCTCGCCGGTGTTGCCCGGATACTTTAGACCATCGATCGCGACGCTGTTCCGGGGATTCTCTGCCAGGAACTGTTTGTACTCCGGAGTCTCAGTCGCAGACTTGCGCAACGGCATGTAGCCCGTGCCCAACGCCCATGTCGCTGTCTGCTTCG
>JAMCTA010000174.1 GCA_023381895.1 Chloroflexota bacterium | reverse complement strand
CGTCGTCTTGCTCGCGACGCTCTTCGTCTACCATCTTGGCGTCGCTTGGCCCCACGACGCCATCCGCTGGCTGCGCTGCTTGGGCGGCAAACTCGGCATGCGGATCGACCGCGACGGCCCGTACATCCTGCTGGCCGGCATCCGCGCTGTCTTTGTCATCGCCGCCACCCTCGCCTTTGCCGCCCACCACCCGTTTCCCCAAGGCGGCATATAGATATGGGTAATCACCAACTCGTCTGCGGCGGCGGGGTTGGCGGCCTCGCCGCCGCGCATCGCCTCCGCCGCCTGTTGCCGGACTCCGACCGGATCATTCTCTTTGATGCGAGCCCAGTACACACGTTCTGGCCGTCGTTGCTCTGGGTAATGACCGGCGCCCGGGATGCCGCGCAAGTAACACGCCCCTTTGCTGATCTGCGCGAGCGCGGAATCACGGTTGTTCAGGAGCCGATCACGGCAATCGATCCAGAGTCGCCGGCTGTGACGGCAGGAGGCCGGCAGTGGACCGGTGACGCGATCATCCTGGCCCTCGGCGCGGTCCTGGATGCGACGGATATCCCTGGTCTGGGCGAGGGTGGGAGCACCTTCTACACAGCGGCGGGTGCGGAGCGCGTCTGGCAGCAACTCCAGTCCCTGGAGCACGGCCGTGTGGTCGTACTCATCAGTCGCGTCCCGTTCAATGTCCGGCAGCGCCCTATGAGGCGGCGATGCTGATTGACGGTTACCTCCGGAAGCGCCGCCGACGCGGGCAGGTCGAGGTGAGCGTCTGGGCGGCCGAAGCCGTACCCATGGGCGTCGCCGGCCCCGCAGTCGGTCATGCTGTGGTGGAGGCGTTGGACCAGCGAGGCATCGCCTACCATCCCAACGCAGTGGTAACAAGTGTCGATCCAGCGGCACGACGGATCGTGTTCCAGTCAGGTGACGTCGTAGACTACGACCTGCTGGCCTACGTCCCGCCGCATCGGGTACCACCGGTCGTGCAGCCCGGCATTCGCTCGAGACGCGGGTCGCCAACGTGTTTGCCATTGGCGACGTCACCGGCATCCCTCTGGCCCTTGGGAAACCGCTCCCCAAGGCAGGAGTCTTCGCGCATGCGCAGGGCGAGGTGGTCGCTCGCGTCATTGCGGACCGTCTCGCCGGGCGCGAGGGTAGCGCGCAGTTCACGGGGGAAGGAGAGTGCTTCGTCGAGATGGGGCGAGGTATCGCCAGCTTCGCCAGAGGCAACTTCTATGCCGAACCATCCCCCAGGTCCGGGTCTACCACGCCGGGCGCCACTGGCACCTCGCGAAGATCGCCTTTGAACGCCATTGGTGGGCCCAGTGGTGGTAGTGGTGCTCAACCGGTGGTCATGCGGAGGGAGCTACGCGCGACGAGCGCGTCGCCTCAGCGCCACGCCGATGCAGAGGACGACGATGACGATCCCGAACGCACCGATGGTCGGGAATGCTGTGCCGCCGCTGCCGGTGTGAGGTAGCTGGGAGGGAATTTGCCCCACCTGCTGCGCCGTCACGGTCGCGGCGGTGCGGCGAGCCCCCGTCGTGGTTACGGCAGTCGCCTTCAGCGCGGCAGTCAAGGTGGCCTGCGCCGTCACGGTCGCCGCTGCTACCACCGTCTGCGTCGCTGCCCGCAAGGCCGCGATTGTTGTTTGCGTGGCGGCAGGTGTCGCCACGGCCGTCCTGGTCGCTGCCACTACCGTCGCAGTTGCCGCTGCTATCGCCGTCTGCGTCGCGGACGGCAAGGCCGCAATTGCCGTTTGCGTGGCAATAGGCGCCGCTACCGTTGGTGTGGCCGTTGGTATTGGTGTGGCCGTTGGCGGTGGCGGGCCCGGTGGGACCGGCGTTGCGGTTGGCGTGACCGTTGGCGTTGCGGTCGCCGTTGCGGTCGCCGTTGGCGTTGCGGTCGCTGTTGCGGTCGCTGTTGATATGGGTGTTGGCGTTGGCGCCCCAGGACATCCGGATATGGTGATGGTGTTCGTGTCCAGCGTCACCGCGCCATTGCGCGCCAAGACCCGACCGGTCACGCCGGCGCCGGTGTTCAGTGTAATGCTGGTGAGGGCGAGGATGTTTCCGCCAAAGTTGGTGGTCGTCCCGATCGTCGCGCTGCTCCCGATCTGCCAGTACACGTTACACGGCGAACCGCCGTTGATCAGAAGGACTGATGAGCCGCTCGCGGTCGTGAGCGTGCTCCCGATCTTGAACACGAAGACGGCGTTGGCGTTGCTCTGAGCGTTGAGCGTGAGGGCGCCCGTCAACTGCGCCGAGGACGAAAAGCAATAGACTCCGGCCGTGAGCGTCTTTCCACCCAGGTCCTGACCCGTCAGGTTGGCGGTGCATGGTTGACCCGCCAGATCGTTGTACGCCGTGGTGGTGTCGGTCTGGGCCTGCGCGGCGAGGGCATCCGTCTTGTGGATCGTCCCGTCGACGACTGTCCCCGGAGGAAACCCCGTGACCGCGCTGCCCGGGCTGACGCCCAGGTTTCCGTTGACCGTGGTCGCGCCGGTGTTGGTCACGGTGGCGCCGCCGAGGACCGCGAAGCTCTGCGCCGAACCGAGCGGTGGCAGGGTCTGCTGGAGGCTCATGGCTTCCACGCCCGTCGGAAAGGCTCCGCTCAGGAGTACGGCAGAAACGGCGAGGCCCACACTTACGGCTCGCAAGGTCAAGGGAGATAACGCGCCCATGTGACGCCCCGAATCTGATGAACGGCCGACAATGCGACTTGTTACCGCTCGGCGGATTCTAGCATTTTGTCGTAGAGAGTAGTACCTATGATATATACGTAGTACGTATCATAGTATGCACTACCCATTCCAGAGATGCTTTCATGAAAGAATTCTTCACCGTGGTGACTCGCAAGGGGCAGATCACCGTCCCCGCGGAGATCCGTCAAGCGCTGGGGCTCAAGGAAGGTGACAAAGTCGCCCTCTCCCTTGCTGAATCCGGCAAGCTCCACGCCACCCTTCGCCCTGCTCGCTCCGTCGCCGCGATGACCTTTGGAGCTGTCGCTCCACGCAAACGTCCCGAAGACTTCCAAGAATTACGCCGCATCTTTGAGGAAGGCGTTGCCGAGGAGGTGCTAGCCGAGGGTCGCTCCGCATCCCCATCGCAGCATGAGTGATCCCGTGTTCCTGGACACGAACATCTTCCTCCGGCATCTCTTAAACGATGATCCCAGCAAGTCTGCGGCCTGTTTTCGCCTGATCGCCGCAATCGAGGAGGGGAAGCAATCCGGCTGGACAACCGACTTGGTGATAGCAGAGGTAGTGTTTGTCCTCTCCAACAAGAAAACCTATCATCCCAGCCGAGAAAAAATCCGCGACCTGCTTCTGCCGCTGACTCACCTGCGCAACCTCAAGGCCGCCTACAAAAAGCCCTACGACCGCGTCTTTGAGCTGTACACGACCGTTCCGATTGACTACATCGATTGCTACCACGCTGCCCTTCTTGAGAAGCGGCAAGAACCAGAGCTGTACAGCTATGATATCGACTTTGATACCCTCCCTGGGATCACCAGGCGGGAGCCGGAATCGTGAGGAACGCCCTCCTCCCCCCAGACAGCTTAGAGGGGGAGGGGCAGGAGGTGAGGGCCTCGCCTTTCGCAACAGGCCCCGTGGAAGGATTTAGTTGGGCGCTATGGGACGAGACCGCTTGCATACGCAGCTCCGGGTGCCTTGCCACCCCACTGCCGGCGATCACCACGGACGCCACGGTCTCGCAGATGCACAGTAGCCTGCCGTGAGGAGCAGCATACAATGGCGATGTTGGAGGGAGAAAGCATCTGAACATTATCGTCGTGAGCACGGACAGCTTGCGGGTGGATCACCTCGGTGCCTATGGAGGCGCGGTGCGCACGCCCAACTTTGACCGGTTCGCCCAGGAGGGTACTCTCTTCCGCCACGCGTATAGCGAGAACCTCCCCACGGTCCCTACCCGGACGGTCTGGTGGACCGGTCGCTACCAGTCACCTTTTCGCGGCTGGCAGCCACTGGAGTTCACTGATTACGTCCTCCCTGAAATCCTCTGGGATCGGGGGTACACGTCAGCTCTAATCACGGATACCTACCATCTGCATAAGCCCGTTTTCAACTTTGGTCGCGGTTTCGATGAGGTGTGCTTCATCCGCGGCCAGGAGTACGACCCCTGGATCGTGGATCGCAATCTGACCGTTGATTTGAGGGCGCACCACAAGCTGCGCGGGGATGCGAGTGACGCCACCTGGCAGCCGCGCTTCGAGCAGTACCTCCGCAATGTAGGGGGCCGTAAGTCGGAAGCCGGCTACAGTGCCAGTCGCGTCACTCGTGCTGCTGTCGAATGGCTGCAGAAGGCGGTGTTGCAGCAGAAAGATCATCTATTCCTTTGGGTGGACTACTTCGATCCCCACGAGCCCTGGGATCCACCGCCTGCTTACGCCGCGCTCTATCACGATCCCGCCTACCGAGGAATCGACATCTGGGATCCTGTGCCCGGTGACGTCGCCGGCTACCTTACGCCAGAGGAGGTGCAGCACGTCAAGGCGAACTACGCCGGCGAAGTAAGCTTCGTAGACGCCTGTGTCGGGCAGTTGCTGGACGAGATTCGCCGCCTCGGGCTCTATGAGCAGAGCCTGGTCATGTGGGTCTCCGATCACGGTGAACCCTTTGGAGAGCACGGCATCATTCGCAAAGCACGCCCGTGGCTCTACGAGGAATTGGTTCACATCCCTTGGGTCGTGCGTTTACCGGGTGGTGAAGGCTCAGGTGCTACGGTCGACGCGCTCGTCCAGCCAACCGACCTCCTCCCCACGATACTGGATGCGCTCAACATCGAAACGCCGCTCACCCTACCCTACGTTGCGCCGCAGCGTGGTCCACTTCTCTTTCCTCAAGACGTCGTGCGGCAACGGCATCTTGTCGAGCTGACAGGCAAGAGCCTGCTACCCCTACTCCACGGCGAGACCACGCAGATACGCGACTTTGCGCTGGTAGGGATTCACAACCAGCAATGGGCGCTCTACACGCACGACTGGGCCTACCTGCACACGCTCGATGAGCAGCAGCGCGCTCCGGAGCTCTACGATCGCCGCAACGACCTCACCCAGCAGCATAACGTTCTGGCCAGCCATCCGGCGGTCGCACGCGATCTGGAACTAGAGTTGCGACGCTTCGTCGCCAAGTTGCGCAATCGAAACTGATCGTGTGACCCGACGGTGGACGTCAGGGAAAGCGCCCGGGGGCGGGGCGCCAAGGAGCTTCGGTGCTTGGCGATCGTGTATCGAGCCTACTGGTTCGTCTGACAGGTGAAACGATTCGCAAGTACGGTTGCGCTGCAAGCGCTTGCGCTGTACACTACCATCGCCTCATGTCCGCTGCCGTCCCGAGAAGCCTAGAAAAGGCAGTATGCCAAGCAGCATCCGCGACAACGTGGTACTCATCCTGACAGATCAGCATCGGGCCGACGCCCTGGGGGCGGCTGACGAACCGGCACTTGCCACACCGAACCTCGACCGGCTCGCGGCCGAAGGAATCCGCTTTGCAAGCACGTACTGCCAGAGCCCCGTCTGCATGCCATCGCGTACCTCACTCTTCACTGGCCGGTACCCTCATCAACACGGCGTCCTCGGTAACGGCGCGACCGTCTGGCCGGATAGCCCGTGCTTCGTGCGCTCGCTGCGCGAGGCTGGCCTATATACGGCGATCATCGGCAAGCTGCATTTCACCTGGCGCCACGATCTGGACATGTTAGTGAGCCACCCGCTCTTATGGCAGCTGGGGTTCGTGAATGCTCACGAAACCACGGGGAAGATGAGCATGGCTAATCTACGCGCCAGCGAGTACAGCGAATACTTGCGTAGCCGTGATCTCCTCTACCCTTTCTACGCGGACCTGCGCCGCCGCGTGGCGGCCGGACCCACGGCCGAGCACGGGCCATCGATCTTGCCTGAGGAAGCGCACATCGACGCTTGGATCGGCGACCAGGCAGCGGCCTGGCTTGCCAGACACGATGATCGCCCGTTCTTCCTCTGGGTCGGTCCACCAGGGCCACACAACCCCTTCGATCCGCCGGAGCCGTACGCCTCTATGTACCGCCCTGAAGACATGCGCCCCGGTATCACGGAACCGGCCACCGATCCAGTAGCTGCACGCCAGCTATCGCGCTTCGGACTCAGCAGTGCGAACCGCCGGGTGGTCCAGGAGATGCGCGCCCAGTACTATGGGAACATCAGCCTCATAGATGACCGCATAGGACGGATCCTCGACGTGCTGGCACAGCGTGACTGGTTGCAGAATACCTGGGTCATCTACACATCAGACCACGGCGAGCTACTCGGCGATCATGGCCTGCTCTGGAAGGGGCAGTTCTACGAGGGGGCGGTGACCGTTCCGTTGCTCATACGCCCGCCGGACCGGCTGAGAGAGGCGCCTCGCGGTGTTGTGAGTAGCGCACTGGTCGAGCTCTTGGACGTGCCGGCCACACTCCTTGATCTAGCTGGAGCAAGCCTGGATGGTGGGCAGGGAAGAAGCTTGCTTCCCTTACTCGAGGTGGGCGCAAACCCGCAGCACCACCGCCCCGCCGTCATCAGCGAAATCGATCACCGGCTCATGGTGCGTACCCAGCGCCACAAGCTAGTGCTGGAGACAGCGACCCTGGCGCCGATCGCACTCTGGGATCTGGCGATCGACCCCAACGAGCTGGAGAATCTGGCCGGCAGACTAGAAGGCAGAGATATCGTCCAGGCGCTGATCGAAGGCGAGGTACGGCCATTCCTTGCCCGCACTCCGGCTGATATTGGCGAGCCATGGCCGATCGTCGTACCGTGGCAGCGCTGGTCACACAATCCAGTACGGCAGGCAGCACTCACGACTACTCAATGACAATCGTGATGGCGTGCCGCATACGCAGCAGAGCAGCTGCTGTGGAGACCGCGGAACCTGTGCTCGGCGCATCATTGCGGAGGGAAGAGACGCATGCAACAACCGCTCTGGTCGAGATGGACCATCCCAAGTGGGTCATCGCGGCGCCATCCCGTGATGCCCCGACGGTCTCTATTGGCGACGGCGGTGAGCACCACCGTACTCGGTGGTCTGAGTCTTGCCGCCTGCGGCCGCACGGCAGGCACTGGTGTAGCCCAGAGCACCAGCGCAGCGCCTACTGCGACACATACGACTCAGGGTAGTGCCTCTACATCGACTACGGCCCGGCCGGCCGGTAGCACCCAGCAAACAGTGCTCCAAGGGCACGCTAGCGGGAAGCAAGTGCCCCTCGTCATCAACTACTACGGTGCGCTTACGTACAATACCGTTATGCACGAGATCGCCCAGGGCTTTCTCAAAGAGCACCCGGAGGTGGCGCTTCACCTCAACTTCGTGACGGCCAGCTGGCAGCAGCAAGTCGAGACGATGATCGCCGGAGGAGTACCTCCTGATATCTTTCGGGCCGATCCTAGCGACTTCTATTCCTTCGCAGGACTTGGCGTGTATGAGCCACTGGATGCCTACGTGTCGCGGGATCACTATAGCTTTTCCGACTACTGGCCGCACCTCCGCGAGCAGTACACGTGGAACGGACAGCTACTCAACTTGCCTGACATGGTCAACAATCTCATCCTCTGGTACAACGTCGATCTCTTCCGCAAGTCTGGTCTTGAAGATCCTAACGCCTTGGCAGCTCGCCAGCAGTGGACCTGGCAGACTGCGCTGGAAGCGGCACAGAAGCTCACATCGGGCCACGGTCCGACCAAGCAGTACGGCATCTTTCTGCTGCTGGGGCCGATCAACTACCTGCTGCCCTGGGTCTGGATGGCTGGCGGATCGCTCTTCAACAATGAGGCACGTCCGACGAAGCTGACTTTTGACAACCCCCAGGCTCTCACGGCCCTCCAATGGCTGGCCGATCTCTACACCAAGTATGATGTAGCGCCGCGACCGATAGACTTAGTGGGAACCAACGGCGGCCGGATGTTCTATACCGGCCGCGTCGGAATGTACGTGGCACAGCTCGACATTCAAGGTATGCAGCAGTCGATTACCTCCTTCCACTGGGACTGCGCCCCCTTACCATCAGGCCCGGCCGGCATGTGGAACTTCTTCGGTGGTGCGGACTTCGGTGTGACCAAGTCCGGCAAGCAGCATGCCCTTGGCTGGGATCTGCTCAAGTACATCACCAGCCCAGCCGGTCAGGCAGCCTATGTCAAGCACGAGCTGGCCATCCCCATGCTGCAGTCTGTGGCCCAGTCCAAGTCTTGGCTTGACGCGCCTGGCTCGCCGCCACACAAGCGCGTCATCCTAGATGCCCTACTGCACTCCAAGCCTATCCCTCCGACGTCCGCGTACACACAGCTCAATTCGCGCGTGGTGCAACCGAACCTCTCCGACCTCTGGAACGGCAAGGCGGCGGCACTTCAGGTGGCAGACATCATCGATCAAGCTGGACAGCCCATCCTCGCACAAGCAAAACAATGAGGAGGGGTGGCACGAGTGTTGGGCTGAGACAGGACTGTTACCATCGCACAACTGACAACGTGCAGTCTTCCCAGATGTAAGGAGCAAACCATGCTCACAATGACACGACGAGGGCTCCTCCGCACCGCCACGGGCGGGTTAGCCGCCACTGCTCTTACCGCTTGCGCCGGCACCGGATCCGCTCCGCGTACAACAGCACTACCTGGAGCGGCCGGCTCCAGTACGAGCACCATTGCGGTAGGTACGGCGAAGCTGACGGGTAAGGTCTCATTCATGGCGTGGGGCTCGCCACAGGCCGTTGTCGAGCGTAAGCAGTTTTGTATCGATTTCGACAAAGAACATCCAGGAGCCTCCTGTACCTTCATCCTGACTCCTGGCAACTATATGGACAAGCTGCTCACGATGATCGCTGGAAACGATGCTCCTGACATCTTCTTTATCAGCCCTACCGACCTACCTACGCTGGTAGCCAAGCAGTTGCTCCAGCCGGTCGACCAGTACGTGGCACGCTCCCACTACGATGTGCAAGACTTCATTCCCGCTGCCTTGAAGCAGTACCAAAGCGGCGGGAAGACCTACGGGCTTCCCCGCGGCTTCGGCATGGAGGCCGTCTTTTACAACGTCGATCTCTTCCGTAAAGCCCAGCTCCCCGACGTGCCAGCGAACTGGAAAGACACCACCTGGACGTTCAGTGCCCTCAGGAACAGGGCTCATCAGCTCACCAGCGGCAGCGAACCGAATAAGACCTTTGGCTACATTGTGAATCCTGCCAACGCTCGCGAGTGGATGACGTACGTCTGGAGCAACGGTGGCGAAGTGTTCAGCCACGACTACACACAATGCTTACTCAATCAAGCGCCGGCGGTGGAAGCCTTGCAGCTTCTCCAGGACCTGATCGTCAAGGATCGATCTGCACCGACCCCCGCCGTTATGCAGACGAGCAACGCGATGAACATGTTCGATA
>JAMCTA010000104.1 GCA_023381895.1 Chloroflexota bacterium | reverse complement strand
CATGTCGCTGTCTGCTTCGTATCACTGAAGTACTTCATGAAGGCCCAGGAGCCCTGTTGCGCCTCCGGACTTGTCTTGAAGAGGCACACGTTGCCGCCGTAGAGGTCTGACCGCGGGTCTTGCCCGACCTTGCCCACCGGCGGCATCTCAGCCGTCCAGTTGAAGTTCTTTCCGGCCTTCTTCAAGTCTGCCAGTATGTAGGAGCGAGCAGAGCTGGAATCTTGATAGAACGCTGTCTTCTGCTGTTCGAAGTCGGTCTCTGCCTGGTATCCCTGGGGGGCAAGCACAGCTTTCGCCTTGACCGCGGCGGCCAGCAAGGCCATGGCATCCTCCGCTTCGGGCGTGTCAATCGTGAGCGTCTTGCCATCAGCGGAAATGAGATCCCCGTGCCGGCTGAACACCCAAGTGGCAAAGCGGGACGCATCGGCGGAGAACTCCCACGCGGGCGACACTGTCCTATTGATCTTCAAGATCTGCGTCTGGAAATCACTCCACGTCGCTGGCGGCTTATCGAAGCCGGCTTTCTGCAGAAGATCAGCGTCGTACCACATGAGCTCAAGGCTCTTTGCGAAGGGGAAGGTGAGGAATTTATTGCCAAACTGAGGAAACTTCCCGAGCTCGAGAAAAGCCGGGAAGAAGTCGCTCTTGTCGCTCGCACTGAGGCCCCCTTGAGCACTGTTCATGTACTCGTCCCAGGCAACGATGAGGTTGCTGGAATAGTATTCGGCGACCTGGTTCTCATAGGCTACGGACAACGGAACAGGCTGACCCGCGTTGATAGCCGCCAAGTTTGCTTTGTACAGGTCGTTATAGTTGCCCTTGTACTCCGGCACGATAGTGTACGTCGACTGGCTCGCATTGAAGTCCAGCACTGTTTTGTTGAGTAGCTGGGCATTTGGTCCGCTCTGGGTGTGCCAGAACGTCACCTTGGTGCCGTGTACCGTGATGGGAACAGCCGTTGGCGTGGATTTCGCAGCTGACGAGGTCTTCGCAGCGACCGAGCTCGAGGAAGTCGTGCTCGCGCTTGCCTTCGATGTAGACGCTGCCGCAGCGCTCGTCGCAGTGGAAGACGAGCGTTCCTGGGATGAAGATGCGCTGGTCGCGCTTGTTTTGGACGTTGACGCAGCGCCAGCGGCAGTGGAAGACGCGCTCGTCGTGGTCGGTGATGCACCACAAGCGGCAAGTGAGATGGATGCTGCCGCGCTGCCGAGCAGCGCAAGCGCCTTTCGCCGGCTCAACGAATCCATCGTGAACATGACCTTTCTATCGAGACTCCACCTGTCACGCACAACACTCTGCCCGCGAGGGAAATACGCAACTTCCCTCTGGCGCTCCGATTCAACCCTTCAGCCCTGAATGCGCTATCCCTTCAATGAACTGCCGCTGTGTAAACAAGAAGAGAATCAAGATAGGAAGGATGGTGAACGTGGCAGCGGCCATCAGCTGGTTGACCTGGGTGCCTTCCTCAGTAATGAAGTAGGAGAGACCTACTTGAATCGGGCGCATCTGGTCACTGCTCGTGACGATAAGTGGCCAGATCAGCGCGTTCCAGCTATCGAGAAATGTGAAGAGGCCTAAAGTGAGCAGACCGGGCAGAGACAATGGTGCCACGACCCACCGCAGATAGCCGGCGTGCCCGAGACCATCAATTTGGGCGGCCTCCCAGAGCTCATTCGGCAAAGAGCTGATGAACTGCCTGAGCAAGAAAATCCCGAAAACTGTGCCAAGCCAGGGAACGATCTGCGCGTAGTAGGTGTTGTACCAGTGCAGTGACTTGATGATGATGAAGTCTGGAACGAGCGTCGCCTCGAAAGGAACCATCAGTGTCGCCAGAAAGCAGAGGAAGATAACATTCTTGCCGAAGAACTCCATCTTGGCAAATGCATAGCCCGCGGGCAGCGATGTCACCAGGGCGCCCATCGTCGTCACCGTCGCAATGAAGACGGTGTTGACGAAGTAGCGCGGGAAGCCCTTGGGCCAGCTCCCGGGAAGGCGCCAGGCATCAACGTAGTTGTGCCACTGCCATTGGCGTGGTAGGAACGTCGGAGGGTACGCGAGGGCTTCGAACTGCGTCTTCACCGACGTGAGGAGCATCCACAGAAACGGTAAGGCAACCAGGAGCCCCCCCACGATGAGAATCGCGTGAATAGCCAGTACCGTCACGGGCCGTCGTGAGCGGATGGTGTGCGAAGCAGCCACACCGGGCAGTGCGCGTGACTCAGCAGAGCTAGCCATTGGCCGCCCTCGCACTCCGCCCGACCACTTGGAACTGTACGAGCGTCAGAGTCAGAATAATGGCAAAGAGAATGAAGGCGAGAGCCGAGGCATATCCCAGGTGGCCATAGCGAAACGCCTGATTGTAGACCAACAAAGCAACTGTCGTCGTCGTATCTGCTGGACCTCCGCCCGTCATGATGTAGATCTGATTGAAGGCTTTGAAGCTCCCGATGACCGAGATGACCAAGATGAAGAATGTGGTCGGCAACAGCAAGGGCCACGTGATGAAACGCACGATCTGCCATTCCGATGCTCCATCGAGCCTTGCTGCCTCATACAGCTCCTTCGGGATGGAGGTCATGCCCGCTAGGAAGACGACAACGTCGAACCCCTGGCTGTACCAGATCGTCATGACGGCAATACACACCAACGCGAGACTCGGACCGACTGCCCAGTGAGGAAGCGTCACACCAAAAGGTTGGACGAGAAGCTCGAAGATTCCACGAGGCTCATTCAGCCACTGCGGGCTCGAAGCCCCCACCCATTCCCAGAGTGCACTAAAGATCCCGTCCGTCCGGAAGAGAACACGCCACACAGCGGCGGCAGCTACCGTCGATGTGACGTAGGGGACGAAAAACAACGTCCGGTAGAAGCTCATGCCCTTGAGCGATCTGCTCAGGAGCAGTGCAACGAAGAAGGAGACAGTGATGCTCGGAATGACGGTGAAGAGTGAATACCAAACCGTGGTCGCTAGGGTGGTGCGAAAGTCGCTACTGCCGAGAATGACCGCGTAGTTCTCCAATCCGAGGAAGGCGCCTCGGATCACCTTCCAGTTGAACAGGCTGATGTAGAAGGCAAAAGCCACAGAGAAAAAGTGAAAGATAGCGATGATAATGGCAGCAGGAAGAATGAACAAGTAGGCAAGCAACGTCGCTCGCCAGTATCGCCGGCGGCGATTGGAAGACCCCGGACGATCTAGGGAGGGTGTGAAGGGCGTACTTAGAGCCATTCCACCACCGTCTCAGCAGTCGCTTACTCTGTGTGGCTGCCTACCAACGTTTGGCAGTATACCTGCCCGTAGCTTTGCGCTGAGCTGATCGTTAAGATCGGTTTAAGTGCCCGCTAGTCGGCAGTCTTGCACCTCAAGTCGTCGCAACCCCGAAGCACCCGAGGAATCCGGTGTCGCCTGCCCTGTGAAAAAAGCGCCTCCTTCGCTTCAGCGGGTAGGATGAGGAAGGGCATCCAACGGTAGAAGAGGCTCGCATGAGAGTGCACTTCATTACCCCGCAGGGGTATTGCCACGGCGTAGTCCGTGCTATGCGTATCGCAAAGCAAATCGGAGATTCTACTGACGGACCTGTATATGGTCTTGGTCAGATGGTGCACAACAGGCATATGATCGATGACCTCGCGAAACACCACGTAGACACAGTGGATGGTCCTGACCGCCTCAAAATTCTCGAACAGATTCAATCTGGGACCGTAATCTTCACTGCTCACGGGGTATCACCCCAAGTGCGTACACGCGCGCTTGAAAAGGGGCTCCGCGTGATCGACGCCACGTGTCCGGATGTCACACGGACGCATGATCTCGTCAAAACGCTGGTCGCAGAGGGATATTACATCGTCTATATTGGCAGACATGGTCATCCCGAGCCTGAAGGCGTCATGGGAAACGCTCCTGGTCGCATCTTCTTGGTCGAAACGGTGGGAGAGGTTGACCAACTCGATCTTCCGGAAGGTAAGCGTGCCGTTACAACACAGACGACGATGAGTCTCTGGGATACCCAGGACATCATCGACCGGCTCAAAGAGCGCTACCCAGACATTGAAGTCTACAACGAGATCTGCACGGCCACGCAGGATCGGCAGACGGCCGCTGTAGAGCAAGCCAAACTGTGTGACGTCGTCATTGTCGTCGGTGATGAGCGCTCATCCAACACGAACCGGCTCGTCGACGCCGTTCGTGAGCGCGCGGGGAAACCAGCGTATCGTGTTGACAGCGCCTCCGAGATTCGCACGGAATGGCTCCAGGGTGCCTCCGTAGTCGGCGTCACCTCAGGAGCCTCAACCAAGACCCAAATCACGCGAGAGGTCGTGCATTTCCTTGAAGCGCTCCCTGATCCCGTCGAGACCCGCTAGCCGGGTTCCTCATCCATTAGGGCTCCAGAGCACCAATCCAACATCAGCGCGGCGACAGCTTCCCTAGATCAATCGAGCAATCGCGTGAGGATGTACGATTCAACCGCTCATCATGGGCACCGCTTACCCCTAAGCACCATTAAGCTTAAGATATGGTACGCTGAGGCATTCGATACTTGATGTTATGGATCGTCGGCCCACCGTCGTGGTCAGGTTGTGTGCGGAATTCCATCAGGAAGTCCCTCTCTCCTCCTCACCCGCAAATCGCGTTGACCGGTCGCTTCCGAAGAATCACCAAGGAGTCAACGCAAGATGTACCATAGTCAACTGACCTTTCGTGCTGGCTACCACCGTTGGTAGTTTCAGCGGTGTCCTTCGACGAACTGCAGCTTCATCCAGCTGTGCGCGCGGCTGTGGCTGCCATGGGCATAACGGCGCCCACACCGATCCAGGCCCAGACCATTCCGGCGCTACTTGCCGGGCGCGACGTCATCGGCCAGGCTCAGACCGGCTCCGGCAAGACGCTAGCCTTCGGACTGCCGCTGGTCGAGCGCATCGACTCCGGCATTCGTGCTGTGCAAGCACTGGTGCTCGTGCCCACGCGTGAACTGGCAATCCAGGTCGGCGGTGTGCTCGATGCACTCTGTCGGGTGCGACATCTGAGTCTCACCCTGCTCTACGGCGGCCGGTCGCTGTTGTCGGAACGCCAGGCGCTGTACAACGGCGCGCAGGTCATCGTCGGTACTCCCGGCCGTACGCTTGATCACCTCCGGCAGGGGAACCTATCGTTGCGGCGCCTTCACTGCTTCGTGCTGGATGAGGGCGACGAAATGCTGGACCGCGGCTTTGCCCCCGATGTCGAGCGCATTCTGGCCCTGGCTCCAGCGAAACGCCAGACCGCGCTCTTCTCCGCCACCGTGCCAGATTGGGTCAACACAACCGCGGCGCGCCACCTGCGCAACCCTTTGCTGGTCTATGTCTCTCCCGAGACGGTCGTGCCGACCACCATCGAGCACGTCGTCTACGAGATGGATCCGGCCGTTCGGCTTGCCGCATTGCGCCACCTGCTGGATCAGCGGGGAGACGGTCCCATCCTCGTCTTCGGGCGAACCAAACACGGGGTCAAAAAGCTGGCTCAGCAACTCAGTGCGCAGGGGTACCCTGTTGATGCGCTCCAGGGTAACCTCAGCCAGCATGCACGTGAGCGCGTCATGGCGGCCTTCCGCTCCGGCGAGTTGCCCATTCTGCTGGCAACCAACGTTGCCGCCCGCGGCCTCGATGTGGACGGCATCGACCAGGTGATCAACTACGAGTTGCCCGATTCGCCCGCGCTGTTCACCCACCGTGCCGGACGAACGGGTCGTATGGGGCGCCCGGGCGAAGTTATCACCTTTCTTACCCCGCCAGACGCACCGAAGTGGCGGGAGATCGAGCGCGCATTGGGCCGGCGGTTGGCGCGCACAGCATGGCCCCACAGCGCCGACCAGGGCCCGCACCCTGCTCCGGCGGGTACCCTGCGGGCACCTTTCCCGACGGAGACGCTTTTGCGGCCGCGTGCCCGAGCTGGACCTCGACCGGTTCACCGGGCAATGGCAGGAGGCCGCCAGTACACAGCGTGGCTACGGCGCGTCGACGGCCGCCAGCCGTATGCGGACGAGTAGGAAGAGTCGGCCGTCGGCAGCAGTCGCGGCTCTAACTAGACTGCCTTGCCTGTCAGTGGTAGATGCATCATTTAGCTCGCTCCGGCCGTCAGGGCGCGCTGGTCGACGATCACTTGCGAGCCTCACCCTTCCAGCGCTGCGCCGCGGCTTCACCCAGGGCAGCATCGGCGCCCAGGGCTTCTTGAGCACGCTGATCGATCGCGACAGCTATGCCGGCGGCTTGCGCTTTCAGGCTCTGCTCAACCCCGCCGGGCACGGGGAGATCGACATTGAGCGAGACCTCGTGCCGCAGTTGCTGCGGCTCATCCAGCAGACGGCGGCCTGGCCATCTACCGCCCGGAGCATCCCCTGCCGACGGCCGCCCAACTGGCCCCGGCGCTTACCATGCCGGTGCTCATCGCCACGGCCGGACCGCACCCTGCACCTCTTCCCCGGTCTCGACCACTCCTTGGGTCCGGAGGCCAGCCTTCTCGCGACCGATCGATTCCGACGGCGCTCGCCGTGATCACCGCCTGGCTCGGCGCACATAGCGCCACAGGAAGCTGAGTGAAGGGACGTGCCGAACCGCGTAGGAACATGGGCGCTGGGCGAGCGGGCCGGCATCCGTGGCTACCCTCGACCACTGGGGCGTGCTCTCCGGGGTGGTCGGCGGACTGCAGCGTGCCGCGTCGAAGACGCCGGTCTCGGAGCGCGCCGCCGGATCACCGTGATGACGCGCTCCGCGATCGCAGCGGGAGTATAGGCCTGCTACTAGCTCGCTGACTGGGTCAAGGTGTAGCTGATCGTATTCGTGGGATCGTAGTTGTACACCTGGACCGTATACGTTCCTGTCGGATTTCCATTGAGAGTGAGTGCCAGCGTACCATCAGACTGGAGCGTGGCCCCACCAACCAAGTTGCCGCTCGCATCATAGACGTTGAATCCGGCTGCACCCTGGGTCACGTCGACCGAAGGTGTCGTGCTCATCGTCAATGTCAGCATTTGAGCGCTGTTTGCGTAGTTGACAGAATAGAGAGCGTAGCTCCCGCCGCTGTTACCGGCGAGTGAGCCAGACGCCGATCCGCCGAGAGGCATGATCGCCCCAGTCGTTGCTGCCGAGCCTGCCGTTGTCGGTGAGGTCGTGGCCGCCGTGCTACTAGTGCTTCCAGTGCTCAACGTGAAGTTGATGCCGTTTACTGGATCATAGTTGTACACCTGCACAAGGGCTGTGCCGCTTGCCGGCGCATTGATGGTGTAAGTCGCCGTTGTAGCGTTCTCGACCGAGTTACCAATCAAGGTGCCGTTGAGATACACGTTGAATCCGGAGGCTCCGTTTTCCAGGGTCACAGCATTGGGGAGCGACAGTGTCAAGTTGACAGAGCTATTAGCGGTGTAAGGAAGCTGGAAGTAGTCGTAAGATCCACCAGAGTTCGCCGTCAGTGCGCCAGAATATGATCCGGATAATGCAATCGGGTTACTGGCCGTTCCCGCCTCTACCGGCGCCGCCGGGGCAGCTGCGAATGCTGCTCCAGGGAGCGCCACTGCCGCAATGGTGCTTGACCCTACGAGCAAACCAAGAATTGTGCGCTTGTTCACCGTCTTCACGCTTTCTATCTACGCACTTTCTCAACAGCCTGAGCGTAGACGAGAAAGATGGTGATTGCTCCCCACAATAGTTACGGACTTACAATGAAAATGTCAATTACCTATCGTTAACCCGAGGTATTACAGTCCCATAATGCTGTATCCTGCGTCGACGTGAATCACCTGACCGGTCACGTTGCGACCAAGATCGCTCAACAGGTAGAGAGCGGCATTGCCAAGGTCGCCACCATCGATATTTCGTCGCAGTGGCGAATGCTCGGTGACGATGCGCTCGATGTCCTGAAATCCGGAGATCGCCCGGGCGCTGAGCGTACGCTGCGGTCCAGCCGAGATGGCATTCACGCGGACGTTCTTCGGGCCGAGGTCGTAGGCCAAGTAGCGTACGCTGCATTCGAGGGCCGCCTTCGCCACACCCATCACGTTGTAGTTCGGAATGACCCGTTCGCTCCCCAGGTAGCTGAGGGTAATGATGGCTCCTCCGCCCCGTGCCTCCAGCAGCGGTTCAGCTTCGCGCGCAATGTAGGTGAGCGAATAGGCGCTGACATCGAGGGCGAGTTGGAAGCCTGCCCGAGGTGTCTCGACGAAGCGCCTACTACCGATATCTTCTCTGTTAGCAAAAGCGAGACTATGCACCACCGCATCGATTCCGCCGTGGCGCTCGCGCAGTACGCGGAATACCGCAGGCACATCGTCTTCGTTTTGCACGTCGCACTCGTAGACTTCATCTGAAGACAGCGACGCAGCAAGCCTACGCACTTCTGGAACTACGCGCTCTTGGGCGCAAAACGCAGCGGTGGCGCCCTCTCGCACCAGCGCCTGAGCAATACCCCAACCGATGCTGCGGTAGTTTGCGACCCCGAAGATCACCACTACTTTGCCGTCCATCAGCCCCATGATCGAACTTTCCTCCCCCGTTGCGTCCCATCAGTGCCACCGCTCCCCGTCAGCACACAGGCACCATTGTAAAGCGCGAGTGATCTCTCACGGTGGGCGCTAATTTTACGGCCGTCCAGTGCTGCGCATCGGAGGTACGCTGCCGGGACTTCAGGCTGTCTCCTCTGAAGAGACCTATCTACACATTTCAGTCGGCGTGCGCCGCACACGTCAGTACTACGCGAGCCTAATCCAGCCCCGTTGCAAGGCATAGATCGCAGCCGCCGTGCGATCGTTCGCACCAAGCTTGCGCAAGATAGCCGTGATGTGGTTCTTCACAGTCTGATCGCTAATACCAAGCTCTTGCGCAATGTCTTTATTGCCATAACCTTGGGCGATCAGGCGAACCACTTCGAGTTCTCGCGGCGAGAGCGGCGTGATCATCGTGTGCCCAGCTGGCGCGTTGTCCCGTCCTCTGTCTTCGACTGAAGGAAGCGTCAGTCCAGGGGACAGCAAAGGGGCCGGATCCTCTGTGCTCACCGTCACACAGCCCTGCAGAATGTCATCTACTGCCCCGAGCAGACGATCCTCTGACACAAGTTTCGAAAGATAACCAGCCGCCCCAACCTTCATCGCGCGGTACATCTCATCCTCTGCTTCTGCCTCACTTAGCACAAGGCAGCGGACGTGTGGTGCGACACTTCGCGCTCTCGAAACAAGCGCGAAGCCATCCTGGTCCGTGAGCTCGACGCAGGCGATGAGCAGGTCCACTGGCTCCCGGCGGAGAACCTGCATAGCCGCAGAACACGACTCAACCTCCGCAACGACAACGTAGGTATCGTTGCGTTGCAGTGCCACTCGAAGGCCAAGACGAACGAGTGGGATGGATTCCGCGATGAGGATGCGAAGCTGTGCCGTGGCCA
>JAMCTA010000054.1:4725-9429 GCA_023381895.1 Chloroflexota bacterium | reverse complement strand
CATTAGTCGTGCTACTTGCCCTGGTTGTCATCTTTATCGGGTTTATGGGCGCCATCAACCGCATGGCTTTCGGAGCGCCACCGGCAGAGCAGTCGCGCGGCTATGTGAACCCCTTGGGGCTGGTGGCCATGGCGTGCTGCCTGGTGGTCGTCGTAGGATTGGGCCTCGTCATGCCGGTGCCCTTGCGGGACTTGCTGCAACAGGCAGCGCACGTGCTGGGAGGGTGAGGGATGTCCATTCTGGATTGGGCGCGGCAGGTACGCCTGCTGCACCCCAACGAATGGGAGGTCGTCCTCACTCCGGCGAATCTGACTACGACTGTCGAGGCGCTCTGCGCCAATCCGCGCAACCACTTTACCGACATGTTCGGTGTGGAGATGGGCGGTGAGCGGCAGTTGCGCCTACTCTTCGCGCTGGATAGCGAGCACGGCTGGCTGCATCTGGTGGTTCCCGTGACTGGGGATTCTCCCCACTACACATCACTGGTCGAGGTCTGCCCGGCGACGCTCTGGTACGAACGGGAGGTGGCGGAGGAGTGCGGCATTATACCCAGCGGCCATCCGGGACCACTGCACCTGCGCTTACCGGACGACTGGCCGGAGGGTGTCTACCCGCACGGCGGCGGCTTTTCCTGGCAGGATAAGATACCAGCGGTTGCTCCCCATCCGGTGGAACTGGCCTCTGCGCCGGACGGCATTGTCGACTATCCGTTAGGGCCAGTGCGCTCAGGCGTGGTGGAGTCCGGGCATTATCTGCTGCGTACGGCGGGGGAAGAGCTAGTCGATATGCGCTTGCAGCTCTTCTACAAGCATCGTGGCATTGAAAAGCGCGCCGAAGGCTGCGGCTTGCTGCATTTGCCACTCATCGCCGAGCGCATCTCCGGCACCAGCGCTTTCGCCCATAGCCTGGCGCTTTGCGAGGCGGTAGAGCGGGCGGCCGGCATCGAGGCCCCGCCGCGGGCGCGCTACCTGCGCACATTGTTTGCCGAACTGGAGCGGCTCTACAACCATCACGGCTACCAGGCCGATCTCTGTCAGGCCACCGGTCTGGTGGTGGGGCAGGCGCAGTTCGACGTGCTCAAAGAGCGGCTACTGCGCCTCAACGCGCGCTTGGCCGGTCATCGCTATCTCTTTGGCCTCAACGTCCCGGGCGGGTTGAGCCGCGACCTGACCGACACTGAGCGGCGGATCATAGGCGAGGAGTTGCGCTTCCAGCGCCGGACTTTTACGGCCCTGGAAGAGCTGCTGTTTCGCTCCAACTCCCATATCGACCGCCTGGAGCGGACAGGCACTTTGCCGCCTGAGTTGGCGCTAGCGTGGGGGGCGGTCGGTCCGGTGGGGCGGGCGGTCGGCGTGGACCGCGACCTCCGGCGCGATCATCCGTACGCGGCCTACGCCGAGCTGGATTTCGCCGTGCCGCTGGAAACGGACGGCGATGCACTGGCCCGGGCCCGACTGCGACTGGAAGAGGTCCACCAGTCCTTCCGCTTGATTGACCAGATTCTGGGCAGCCTGCCCAGCAGTGCGGTGCGGGTGCCGCCGGAAGCCTGTATGGTGCGGGCAGGCGCCAGCGCGCTGGGCTGGGTGGAATCGCCACGTGGGGAGGGGGTGCACTGGCTGTCATTCGGCGAGCAGCGGCAGGCGCGCCGCTACCGCGTGCGCACCGGCTCCTTTGCCAACTGGCAGGCCTTCCCTGCCGCCGTGCCCGGTCACAACATCCTGACCGATTTTCCGGTGATCGAGCAGAGCTTCGGTCTGTCCTTTGCCGGCGCTGATCGCTAGGGTGCATCGAAGTCGAATAAGAGGGAGGAAATGTGGAACTTAGCTGGTTGCTGCGTGGATGGCGGACGGGTATCGTCACCACGCCGTATCCCACGCGATCGGATCCGCCACCGCGGGGTTTCCGCGGCCGCCCCCGACTCGACGGCGAACGCTGCCGAATCGATGACGGCTGCACGGTTTGCGTCGAGGTCTGTCTGCCCCGCGCCTTGCGACTGGAGACGGCGCTGAACGGGCTGGACCGGCGATTGGTGCTCGACCTGCTGCCTTGCATCATGTGCGGCCTCTGTATCCAAGCCTGTCCGACAGGTGCCCTGCACATGCAGTCGGACGGCGAACTGGCCGTCCGCTCGCCTCAGGATGCGCAGACGATTGTTCCGCTGGAAATGGAGGTAAGCAGTGATGGTCACATTTGAGCTGTCGGATGAGCCCGACTCCAGCATCACTGAGTCGTCGACCGCCCTGCGCCGGCAGATCCAGCATCTGTTCAGTCGCTCCTTGCACATACGGCACGTCGACGCCGGATCGTGCAATGGCTGTGAATCCGAGATCAAGCTGCTCACCAGTCCTTACTATGACATCCATCGCCTCGGCATCTTCTTCACCACTACGCCGCGCCACGCCGACCTGTTGCTCGTGACCGGAGCCATCACCCGGGCCATGGTCGATCCCTTGCAGCGCACCTACGCGGCGATGCCGGAGCCTCGATTGGTAGTAGCCACCGGTGCGTGCGCCTGCGACGGCGGCATCTTTGGTCGCAGCTGCCTGACGCTCGACCGGCTCTCTGCGATATTGCCGGTGGACACCTATATTCCCGGCTGCCCGCCCACGCCGCTCGCGCTCATCCACGGCCTTTTGCTGACGTTGGGCCGGGCGGAACAGCGGTTGCACCGGCAGGTGTTGGCTCACCACGCTGATGGGAAGGCATAAGCATGAGTGTCGCCGTCGCTGCCGTCGCGCTCTGGACAGCGCTGGGCCTCTGCGCCACTGGCGCCCTGCTCTGCCTATTGGTCCCGCATCGGCGCCTGAGCATCCCAGTGTTTGTCATCACAACGATGGCCGTCGGGGTGCTACTCATAGTAAGCGGGGCCGCCTTACTGGCGGGCACCTCACCGCCGGAGTCCGGTGTCGCCAGCCCGCTGCCGTTTGGACCGCTGATCGTGCAACCAGACCGTCTGGGCGGCTTCTTTCTGGTGATCATCGGTCTGGCTACTGCACCAATCGGCCTCTACTCGTGGGGCTATCTCGGAGGTGCTCCAGCCTTCCGCTATCTACGCGCCTTTACCGTCCTATGGTTCGTCTTAGTGGCGGCGCTCATCCTCATCGTCACGGCTGCCGATGCTGTGCTGCTCTTGATGGCCTGGGAGGTGATGGCCTACCTGAGCTATCTGCTGGTGACTTTCGAGCACGATGACGCTGATGTCGCTCACGCTGCCTTCCTGATGTTGGCCGTGAGCGAGATCGGCACCTTCGGCATCGTGGCGGCCTTTCTCTTGCTCGCCCAGGCCGGTGGCAGCTTCGACTTTGTCGACCTGCGAGCTGGGGCGGCCCAATTGTCGCCAGGTGCCCGTGACCTGGTGTTTGTCCTGGCGCTCGGTGGGTTCGGTGCCAAGGCAGGTATCCTGCCCCTCCAGCTCTGGTTGCCGGAAGCGCATCCGGCAGCGCCCAGCAACCTCTCGGCGTTACTGTCGGCCGTCATCATCAAGCTCGGCATCTATGGCATTATTCGCGTGACGTTTGACCTGCTCGGCGTCGGACCGGGCTGGTGGGGGCTGCTGCTCCTCCTCGTCGGCGCGATCACGGCGGTGGTCGGCATCCTTTTCGCCACGGTCGAATGCGACCTCAAGCGTGTCCTCGCCTATTCCAGCATTGAGAACATTGGGCTAATCTGCGTCGGCCTTGGTGCAGCGCTGGCCTTCCGCTCGGCCGCTTTGCCCACCTACGCAGCGATCGTGGCGATTGCCGCCCTCTATCACGTGTTGAATCACGCCACCTACAAGACGCTGCTGTTCTTAGGTGCCGGGGCAGTACATCGTTCGACCGGCACACGTGATCTGGGACAACTCGGCGGGCTGGTGCGGCTGATGCCCTGGACCACGCTCTGCTTTCTGGTCGGCGCGCTCGCCATCGCAGCGGTGCCACCGTTCAACGGCTACGTCAGTGAGTGGATGCTGCTGGAGTCTTTGCTGCGCACCTCGGTGCTGCCGGCTGTCAGCGCACGCATGGTCGTTGTGGCGGGAGCGGCGGCGATTGCACTCACGGCTGGCATTGCCGTCACCGCCTTTGTCCGGGCCGTCGGAATCGGCTTTCTCGGTCTGCCCCGCACGAGGGCGGCGGCGCATGCGACGGAGGTAGGCCGCAGCATGCGGGCCGCCATGGCCTTCCTAGCGGTGGCTTGTCTCTTACTCGGCGCTCTACCGACTTTCATTTTGCCGGTGCTCAATCAAGTCACGACGCCACTCTTCGGCATCAGTGTCGCCAATGCTATCGTCCCCCCACTCTTTTCCGGAAAAGCTGGCGCTTACCAGGCGCTCGTCGGGCTGGGCGGCACCCTCTTCCGCGGTCTGCCCGTCAACGGCCTGGTGCTGATTGCCTCGCCCAAGTTCAACACGATCACCGCTCCCTCCTATCTCGTGTTGGCAGAGCTGCTGTTGTTGGCCCTGCTCCTGCTGGCGCTGCGAGCGATCCGACCACAAGGCAGACGTCGTCGTGGGCCGGTCTGGGCGGGTGGCATTCCGACCTTCCGGGCGAATATGCAATACACGCCACAGGCCTATGCCAACCCGATTCGTCTCATCTTCCAAGGGATCTTCCGCTCGCGCGTACAGTATGAGCCGCGAGAACTTGCCGCGCATTATCAGGTAGGTCGGATCGTCTATCAGCAGACAGTGCCGCCACCTCTCGAACCCGAATTGTATCGCCCCTT
>JAMCTA010000054.1:0-4691 GCA_023381895.1 Chloroflexota bacterium | reverse complement strand
CCAGTCCGGCAACGTCAATCAGTACATCGCCTACATCTTCTTGCTGGTGCTGGCGATTCTGATCATCCGGGCCTTGTAACATGATGGGGAAGACAGTGACTTCTTGAGCCGGAGCATCCGATCCAAGGGAGAGCGAGATGAAATCAGCAAGTCTGGGGTTATGGCTGCGCATCTACATCCACGAGTCGGTGCGTTGTGGACACGGCTCGCTGTACGAGGCGTTAGTGGCATTGGCGCGCCAGGAGGGCCTAGCCGGCGCGACGGTCTTCCGGGCGATAGAGGGATTCGGCATGCACCGGCATCTGCATACTACGCGCCTGGTCGACGTTTCCGACGACTTGCCGATGGTCGTGGAGTTTGTCGATAACGAAGCTGCCATCCGCCGCTTCGTGGGGCTGCTCGATACACTGATTCCCCACGGTACGGCCACAATGTCGCCGGTGGAGATCGTGACGTATCGAGGAGAGCATCGAGCGTGACACTGCTGCAGTTGCTGGCCGTCTTTATTGGCGGCGGGGCAGGCTCTACCGTCCGCCACCTGATTGGCCGTTTCATCGGCGAGCGTTATGGCGGCGATTTTCCACTCGGCACCTACTTGATCAATGTGAGCGGCTGCTTTGCGCTCGGCTTGCTCGCCACGATGCTGACCACAGGCATGGCTCATGCCGCCTTGCTCCTGGCATTGTTGGGAACGGGATTCATGGGCGGGTACACCACCTTCAGTACCTATGCGCTCGAAGGGGTCCTGCTCTACCTGGACGGTAGCCACCGGGTGGCCATCTTGAGCCTCGTGGGATCGGTGGCAGCGGGTCTTCTGGCGGCAGCGGCGGGTGCAGGCGTGGCACAGTTGATAGTATGAGCGTAGACGTAGGATAGGACATGCAGCGGATTATTCTCGTGTTTTTGGGTGGGGGGATTGGCGCGTCGCTCCGCGCTCTGATGATTGTGGGGCTCGCTTCCTGGGATCGGTATCTGCCAGGAAGCATTCTGCTGATCAACTTGATCGGTGCCTTCATCCTCGGTGCCGTCTACGTGCTTGCCGATGAGGCCGGACTGTTGACCGCTGCGATGCGCCTGTTTGTGGCCGTTGGCGTGCTTGGCGGCTTCACCACCTTTAGCACCTTCGGCTGGGGAACGGATGTGCTGATCGGCCATGGCCGGGTGGTGGCAGCCTCAATCTACTTGGAAGCCGGCGTTGCCGGCGGGGTGCTAGCCGTGGGCCTCGGCATGATTGTGGCTCGGGAGTCGGTTGAACTGCTGGAGCGGGGCGCGCTGGCGGTGCTGCAACGGCTGAACGCTCACGGGCAACGCCGTCACGGCAATGTTCGGGTGGATATCGGAAGCATGGAGGCGGAGAACCGTGAAGGCTCGGTCTAGTTGGGGAGGAAGCGATGAAACACCAGGAGCGGGGACGGTGTATACGGATCTACGTCAGTGAGTCCGATCAGTGGCACGGCAAGGTCCTGTATGTCGCCATCGTCCAGGAGGCGCGCAAGCACGGCATGGCAGGCGCAACGGTCGCACGCGGCGTCATGGGCTACGCGGGCACAGGCGCCCTCCATGAGCCGCACCTCTTCCGGCTCTCAACCGAGCTCCCAGTCGTCATCGAGATCATCGACTCGGAAGAGAAGATTCAGGACTTCCTCCCTTGCCTGGACGGCATAGTGAAGGAGGGGTTGGTGACGCTGTCCGAAGTGGAGGTGGTGCGCTACAGCAAGGGATGAGGTATAAGCCCTGGTGGTAGAAGGCTAGGATGAGTCCGTACCGAAGGTATGGTGCGCTAGGTCCTCGACGCGCGCCGCGAGCTCGCCCTGCGCCGGATCTATTCTGGCAACTTGGCTCACCAAGTTCAGCAATAGTTCTCGGAGCTCGGTCGCGCTCGCAGACTGACCGATCCGATCGTAGGCCCGGACAAGGAGCGCTCTAGCATCCTTCTCTTGATGCCGCAAGTGCGCCTTGATCGCCCCGATGACACTGACGAGGGCACTCTCGGTGAGCGACCAATCTGTCCCATGAGCATAGGGGTTGTCCAGATCAAACTGCGCATCCCTCCCAATGGAATGGGCGAAGACCTCTACGTCGAGCCGCCAGAATAACGGCACGCCGGCGAAACGGACGAAGATCAGCCGGTGCTTCTCCGAGTGCTGGAACAGCGGATCGGACCGCAGCGACTCGACGGGCCGTATCCCCGCCAGGATCGTCTGGAGTCGGTCCAGACATAGGAGGAACTGAAGGTCCGGTAGATCCCAGAGAATATCGATGTCACTGTACTGGTCCCCACGGCCCACCGCTAGCGAACCCCTTAGCAGTGCCTGGACCTCAGGTGCCGCTTCTCGCAATCGGCACAAGATCGTATCGACGAGACGTGCTCTGAGTTGGGTGTCGAGATCCAAGCTACTTGAGGGTGCGCTCACCAGTGCCTCAGCTCTCCGGCGGAGGACGGTTGGGCTCTATCGGGTTGTTTTCAATGAGCTCGCGAGCGTCTTCAGCAACGCCGATCTCATTGCAGTCGAGAAAGGTCGAGTACATCGCCTTGTTGATCATCTCGAGAAGGTACTTCTCCGTGTGCGGCATTACCGCGTATTGGCGCTTAAGACGCAGCAATCTGCTCAGACGTAAGAGAAAGAAGAGCTGAAGCGAAGAGTAGTTCCCGGTCGAAGCTCCACCGCGTCGCAGAGGTTGATCCATAGGGCATCGCTCCCGGGTACACTACCACACCAACAGTCTAGCAGACCCCATTCCTCCGATTGTTCCGCGTCGAAGATGCTGAGCGCAAGTAAGGGCCGCCAAGGCCTGAAGAGATAGCCACCTGAGTCCAGCCGGCGAGGGATCCTTGGGTGACAGCAACAACTCCAGTTTTAGTGTCTAAGCCTGCTGTCATCCGTCATGCTGAAGGCGAACTACGGTTGCACGTCTGTTTCGAGGAAGCACACACAAGATACGCGAAAAGGGGGAGTGCTGGTGCGCAGCACTCCCCCTCGACGACAACGACGCCGGTTAGTATTCAGGCATCGGCGATGTCGCAGGCTCCTTCTTCTCCGGAAGATCGGTGATTAGGGCTTCAGTGGTCAGGATCATGGCTGCGATCGACGCAGCGTTTTCGACAGCAGATCGCGTGACCTTGGCTGGATCGATGATGCCCTTCTCGATCATATTGACGTACTGCTCGTTCACGACATCGTAGCCGATGTTGGTGTCGTTCTTCTCCTTCTGTAGGCGGCGCACGGTCTCAATGACCACCGAGCCTTCCTGGCCAGCGTTGGCCGCAATCTGGCGGATAGGCTCCTCCAGCGCACGCTTCAAGATCTGAGCACCCACGAACACATCGCCCTCGAGACCCGTAGCATCAATCTCGCTGAGCACTGTCAGCAGAGCAACGCCGCCACCCGGAACGATACCCTCTTCGAGAGCGGCACGTGCCGCTGAAAGGGCATCCTCAACGCGATGCTTCTTCTCCTTGAGCTCGACTTCCGTCGCAGCGCCCACCTTGACGACAGCCACGCCACCCGACAGCTTGGCTTGGCGCTCCTGCAGTTTCTCACGATCGTAGTCCGAAGTGGTCTCTTCGATCTGAGCCTTGATCTGACGGATGCGTGCATTGATGGCATCCCGAGAGCCATGTCCCTCGACGATCGTCGTCACATCTTTGTTCGCGGTCACCCGCCGAGCTTGGCCGAGATCCTGAATGCGGCCACTATCAAGCTTGCGGCCAGTCTCTTCGCTGATAACAACGCCGCCGGTCAGAATCGCAATATCTGCGAGCATTTCCTTGCGACGATCACCGAACCCCGGAGCCTTCACGGCAAGGGCATTGACCAGTCCGCGCATCTTATTGACGACGAGTGTCGCGAGAGCCTCACCGTCGACGTCCTCGGCGATGATCAACAGATCCTTCTTACCGGTCTGAACGATCTTCTCGAGGATCGGAACGATGTCATTAATTGCCGAGATCTTCTTGTCGGTGATGAGTACGTAAGGCTCGTTGAGCTCAACCTCCATACGCTCTGTGTTAGTGACGAAGTACGGGGAGATGTATCCACGGTCGAACTGCATACCCTCAACGTAGTCGACCTCGTACCGAATTCCACGGCTCTCTTCAACGGTGATCACGCCATCCTTACCGACGCGATCCATGACCTCGGAGAGGAGCTCGCCAATCTCGCGATCAGCTGCGGAGATCGCAGCGATCTCCGCAAGCTCCTCCTTACCCTTCACCGGGATGGCAAGACGCTTGATGGCGTCGACCGCCTGCGTCGTGGCCTTCTGAATCCCGCGCTGAAGGAGCATCGGGTTGGACCCGGCCGCGAGGTTACGGATACCTTCAGTGACGATGGCTTGGGCGAGCACTGTGGCTGTCGTAGTACCGTCGCCCGCTACGTCGTTGGTCTTGGTAGCAGCCTCCTTCAGGAGGGTTGCCCCCATGTTCTCAAAGGGATCCTTGAGCTCAATCTCCTTAGCAACTGAAACGCCGTCGTGAGTGATCGTGGGCGCACCGAACTTCTTATCCAGTGCTACGTTACGACCCTTCGGACCAAGCGTTGTCTTTACCGCGTCCGCAAGGATATCAACGCCTCGCTTGAGCGAGGAGCGTGCCTGTTCGCTGAACGCAAGCTGCTTCGCCACGTCTGTACCTCTTCTTCAATCAACTACGCCGACTGTGGAACCAGTTACGACAAGACGGCGAGGATGTC
>JAMCTA010000068.1 GCA_023381895.1 Chloroflexota bacterium | reverse complement strand
TTCGGTGCTCGTGTTCTCGATCATTCACCTGGTGCCGGGCGATCCGGCCCAGGTGATCGCCGGGGCCGATGCACCACCAGAAACGGTCCACGAGATCGACGTCGCGCTCGGGCTGGACCAGCCATTGCCAGTGCAGTATCTGCGGTACATGGACCGGCTCCTCCACGGGGATTTGGGACGCTCGATCCTCACCAAGCAGCCGGTGACCAGCGCGCTTGCCGAAGCCTATCCGAAGACGATCGAGCTCACCTTTGCGGCAGCAGTGCTCACGCCGATCGTCGCCATTCCTCTGGGCTTGATTGCGGCGCTCCGGCGACAGAGCTGGGTGGATCAGGTCATCCTGGCGCTCTCGGCTCTTGGCATCACGGCCCCGGTATTCGCTGTCGGGCTCTTTCTCCAGCTCGTCTTTGGCTACCGTCTCGGCTGGCTCCCCATCGCTGACTACGGTGGGGCGCCGTGGACTTGGGATGGCTTACGGCACCTCATCTTGCCAGCGCTTACCCTGAGCATCGGCTCGATTGCGGTGACCGCGCGCGTTGGCCGGGCATCGATGCTGGACATTCTCCGGCAGGACTACATCCGGACGGCGAATGCGAAAGGACTCTCCCAGCGGGTCGTCGTTGTGCGTCACGGTCTGCGTAATGCGCTGCTCCCGGTCATCACGTTGCTGGGGCTGCAGATTGCGTATCTTCTGAGCGGTGCGGTGGTCACGGAGACGGTCTTTTCGTGGCCAGGTGTTGGCCGTCTCCTGATCTTTTCCATCCAGTCACGTGATTTCCCGGTGGTGCAGGGGGCAGTGCTCGTGGTGGCCCTCACCTTTGTTCTCGTAAACCTCGTCGTTGATGTGCTCTACACCGTGATCGATCCGCGCATCCGCTTCGGCTAAGCGGCGGATTCGAGTGGTGTCCTGAAGCGGAGAGAGTGGTGGCGCAGCAGAGTCTCCGGCAGCAGAGCGCCTCTTCTGTGAGCGAAGCAGGCCGGCTGGCGAATGGTGCTGAACCGAGGGTGCGGGACAACCGGTTTGAGACGCTACGGCGTTTCTTCCGAAACCCACTGGCGGTCATCGGACTCGTCATTCTCGTGCTGGTTGTGCTCATCGCCATCCTGGCGCCGGCCATCGAGCCCTACAGCTGGAGCCGGCAGGATATCCTGCATCGTTTCTCGCCGCCCAGTGCGCAACACTGGTTTGGCACCGACGAGCTGGGCCGCGACGAGCTCAGTCGTATCATGTTCGGCGCCCACATCTCGCTCTCCATCGCGGTGCTGGCAGTGACGGTCAGCGTGATTCCCGGAACAATCCTCGGACTCCTGGCCGGATACTACCGGCACCTTGATGGGGTGCTCATGCGGCTGATCGACATCATGATGGCCTTCCCCGGAATTCTCCTGGCAATTGCCATCGTCGCGGCTTTGGGGCCCAGTGTAACCAACGTGATCATTGCCATCGCGGTCAATGAGGTTCCAGGGTTCGTCCGTTTGATTCGGGCCAGCGTTCTGAGCTTGCGCGAGCGGGAGTACGTCACCGCTGCCCGGGCTCTCGGAGCAACCGACCGGCGCATCCTCGTGCACCACGTGCTCCGCAATGCGCTGTCGACCATCGTTGTCTACGCGTCGCTGCGCGTGCCGGTAGCGATTCTCGTTGGGGCGACGCTATCGTTCCTGGGGCTTGGGGTCCAGCCCCCGGCCCCAGAGTGGGGCACGATGCTGAGCACGGCAAGGCAGTACGTCGATACTGCTGCCTTCACCTTTCTCTTCCCCACTGCAGCCATCCTCGTCACGGTGCTTGCGCTCAACTTCGTGGGGGATGGACTTCGGGACGCGCTCGATCCCAGCAGCTCGGACTAGCGCTTACGGAGCGACGGACGGGCTCCGGTGAACTGTGCCGTCTCTCCTCAAGGAGGCCGACCTAGAGGTACGCGGATGGCACCTCGGCGGCCACCTCAGGAGCATGGCTCTACAGGCTCACCTCCTGGCGCGCAGCCGCCGGCAGATAGGCGCAGCCGGGATCCTCCGCGAGCGGGTCGTGCCAGCTCGCGAAGGCCCGTGCCCGGGAGCCGCCGCAGAGGTCGCTGAACTCGCAGGTCCCGCAGCGCCCCCTGAATCGGGACGAGCGTATGGCCCCCAGTAGCGGATGGTCACGGTAGATCTCGCTCAGGCTGTGCGAGCGCACGTTGCCAAGCGGAAGGGGGAGGAAGCCCGAGGGGTAGACCTGCCCGTCGTAGGCGACGAAGATTATGCCCTTGCCGTCCCTGGTCGCGACACTGGGGGCCACCATCCGCTCTCCTGGCTCTCCCAGCAGGTCGCGCAGGTGTCTGGAGAGGTGGGCGTAGAGCGGACCCAGGCTGAAATCGCGGCCCGGCTCGGTCGCGGCGGCACGGCGCCAGGCTGCGACCCTGCGAAAGAAGGGGGCCTCCACGGTGCGTACCACGAATCCGTAGCGTGAGGCCTCTACCAGGAAATGGCAGACGTCCTCGTTCTCGGTGGGGCTGGTCTCACGAGTAGCCACTCCCCGACCCACGCCAACCAGAAAGAAGACCTCCCAGATGTGGGCGCCCGTGCTCTGGACGAGCGCCGCTAGGTCGGCCAGCTCCTCGGCATTGTCGCGCATCACAGTGGTGTTGACCTGGACCTTGAAGCCGTGCTCGACTAGAGTACGGAGGGCGGTCAGGGTGGCCTCAAAGTGCCCGAGGACACCTCGAATGGAGTCATGGGTGGCCGCCCGGGCTCCGTCTAGGCTGACCGAGGCGACCTTGATCCCCAGCTCGCGGAGCCTGACCATAGCGGTCTCGTCCAGGCGAGGCGTGACCGAAGGCGAGACCGCAACCGGCAAGCCGAGGCCGCGGGCGTACCCGCCCAGCTCGTAGATGTCAGGGCGCATCAGGCAGTCACCCCCGGTCAGGACCAGGATAGGATGAGGCCGGCCAAACCTGGCTAGGTCGTCCAGCAACTGCCGCCCCTCCGCGGTCGAGAGCTCACCAGGCAGCGGCTGCGGTATCGCCGAGGCCCGGCAGTGGCGACAGCGAAGCATGCAGGCTCGGGTCGTCTCCCAGAAGACCAGCAACGGGCGCGAGGAGAAGTCGGGGACCGCCCGTTCCGTCCCCTCCGCCATCGCACCTCCTGCGGTGCCCAGTAGGCAGGCACCGAACGTCAAGTGACTTTACCCAATGATATGCACTACGGCTCCGAGCTGTCAATCAGCGACGTGCTGTGGTGGCAGTCGTGGTGACGTGCGGCATGCTCGTCGTAGTGCTCACTGCGTGGATCGTACTGGTAGCCGTTGCGGGCGCGACGGAGGCGTGCACGGTGCTGGTATCACGCTGTGCCACGCCCTTGACCGCCTGTATGGTGCTCTTGGTGGTCGCCCGCACCGATGTGCTCGTCATTGCTGTCCGGGCAGTCGTGGCTCTTTCGCTCTTGGTGACCACGTGCACTGTTGCTACCGTTGCGGTTGTGTGAACGCGAGCCGCCAGGGCAGGGCGAGCATCTGAGCGTTGTGGCACGGTGCGCACCGGTGGAGAGGAGACTTTGATGAGAGGACGGATGATGTGCTCTTGGGCCGGAGCTGGTGCAGTGCTCTTGCTGATCGGTTTCGCTGGGGCTGCTGCCTGCGTGGGAGCCGGAGCGGCAGCGGAGACGGCGGGGATGTACTGGTGTGGTGACGCCGCTAGCTCTTGGGGCTGTGGATGCAGCGTGAGCAGCACCGGCACCGGAGCCGCGGTCGGGAATGGCAGCACGATGACCCGTCCGGGCGGGACCGCACCGGTGAGTACAGTGTTGGTGATGACCACGGTGAGTGCGAGAAGTGAGCCAACTAAGACGTACGGCTGAAAGAGCCGCCCGGCCGATCGGAGTGCGCGCACGCTGGAGGCGCTAGTAGTGATGGCATGCCCTAGTTCCTGCAAGACGTAGGCGTGGCCGCGGAGCTGCCGCTCAGTGCGCTGGAGGGCGAAGATGACGTCATCGAGTGAGGCTGGCTCTGACCACAGCCAGTGCTCCGCACGGTTGAGGAGCTGTGCGAGCGGCTTTGACACCATTGGCGGTGGGAGCTGAGCGCCGATCTCCAGAATTGCGCGGAGCAGCGCACGCTGCGGAGCGCGCTCCACAGTGGTCGATGGATCGAGCGTGTGGTCGTAGCCAGCTACAGCTACTGTGTCATCAGAGCTGATGATGATCTGGTCAAGCGTCAACTCGCGCGGCAACGATCCTAGCTCGTATTGCCGTTGCGTGATCTCGGCCGCTCGCCGGAGCCATGTCACCATCTTGACGAGAGGGGGGAGATCAGTCGACGTCAAGAGATCAGCGAGTGAGCGGCCACCCGCGTAGGGGCGGACCACGTAGACGAGGTTTCCATCGATACCGAAGTCGTAGGGGAGCAGAGCGCCGTCCCGAGTCTCCTCTGGTGGCGCCACCAGGTGTGGGAGCGCGGAGATGTGACGTCTGCCGGGAGTGTATTGATGGAGCCGGATGACCACAGTCTTGCCACGTTGCAGGTCCGTACCGAGACAAAGTGGTGCCTGATCACTCCCGGCTAAGCGGCGGACAACGCTGTAGCGGTCATTCAGCAATAGCAGCTCGTTGACCACCATCCCGGAACCTCCTGTGCCTCGCAGGCCATAAGGTACTAGGAGCACTAGGATGGGGCGATTGGCGATAGGCTAGATGTCCCGCTGATATCAGCTACGGCGATCGATAGCGTAGCGCATGACCTGTACGAGAGTCCGGCCCGCGTCGGAATCGCCGAGAGAAGCCACGAGACGCTCGACCTCACGCATGTAGCGACGCGCGGTGGCATACGCGTAGTCGACGCACCCGAAAGCACGGACTGCTTCGATGATTCTGCTCACAAGCTGGTCAGATGGTGGCTCCCCTTGACGGAGCTCGGCGCGAAACGTTTGTCCCTCAGACAGGGTGAGCAGCCGAATGACCGGGAGGGTGATGGTCCCTTCCTTCAGATCGAGACCTGTAGGCTTGCCGAGCTCTTCAGGCGTTGAGGTGAGATCAAGGATGTCATCCACGATCTGGTAAGCCATTCCTAGGTTGCGACCTACTCCAGAGAGCACCTCGACGGCGTGATCAGAGGCGTTCGCGACGAGTGCGCCGGCGCGGCAGCAGAGCCACGTGAGACTGGCGGTCTTCTTCTCGAGGTAGTCGAAGTAGTCAGCCTCCGAGATCGACCAGTCGTAGGCGTGGGTGTCTGCAAGATCTCCCCCCACACAAAGTGACATAATCGTCTGCCCTGTTGCTGCCATGAGCGCAACATCGCCCATCGAGCTCACGGCGCGAGCCGCGGCACCGAAGAGGTAGTCGCCGCTGAGAACTGCGACCTTCGCGCCCAAGGTGTTGTTCACGGTCGGGCGGCCACGGCGGAGAAGGGCGTCATCGACGATGTCATCGTGGAGAAGGCTGGCGGCGTGAATCATCTCCATGGCGGCGCCAACGACGACGGCACGAGAGCGGTCGTAGCTACCCCAGTGTGCGGCTAGCAGAACGAGCGCCGGGCGTAGGCGCTTGCCGCCGGCGGCGAAGAGCTGGTGAAGCGCGGAGCGCAGGCTCGGGTCTTCGGCGCGGTTGACGAGATCGCGCAGCTCGTGTTCGACGAGGCGGGTGTCATTCGCGATGCGAAGCGCGAGGGGGTTCGGACCCAGGATGGAGAGCAGCGTTGGCACTTCTACCTGACTTTCCTCGTTTGCCCTATACCACCAGACGTGGGAAGGCGGCGGCAGCGTTACGGGCGCTCTGCTCACCTAGCTCAGCGAGAGATACAGAGCGTAGCGCAGCGCACTGTGCTGCAGTGTGGACGATCCACGCCGGCTCGTTGCGCTGGCCGCGAAATGGCTCAGGTGGCAGGTAGGGAGCGTCCGTCTCCAACAGCAAGCGATCGTAGGGGAGTGTGGCGATGATGTCGCGCAGCGGGGCATTACGCCGGTACGTTGCGGCTCCTCCGAAGGCGAGAAACCAGCCGTTCGCGACACAGCGCTCAGCGATGTCCCGCTCACCAACGAAACAGTGCATAACGACACGCTCGACACCTGAGACCTCGACCTCAGCGACGGTGGCTCCGTAGGCCTCGCGGCAATGCACAACCACAGGGAGCTGTAAGCGGCGGGCAAGCGCCAGCTGGCCAACGAACGCGCGGCGCTGAGCGTCGGGGGGCGCGAGGTTACGGTAGAAGTCGAGCCCAGTTTCTCCGATGGCTACGACGCGTGGGTGGGCGGCTAGCTCCTCGAGCTTCTGCTGCGTGCCATCGTGCCACTGGGCAGCTTCGTGAGGATGGAGGCCCACGGTTGCCCAAACACAGGAAAACTGCTCGCTTAGGGCAATGGCGCGCCGGCTGGACGCGAGGTCCGTGCCAATGGTGATGAGCTGCTGGATGCCAGCAACGCGAGCACGCTCAATGATGGCAGGGAGATCTGCTGCAAAGCGATGATCATCGAGATGCACGTGGGTATCGATCATCACCGTGCACCAGCTCCTCTATTGTACAACGTCTATCGTGACCACTTGCATCCTATCAGCCGCTAGACTCGCGATGGCGGCGGCATCGCGCAGCCTGACGCACTCCCGAGCGCCTCTACGATGAAGGATAGCGCATGGGCTCAAGGTGACGGCTCCTGGTCCCCACGCCGGACTACCCGGCGAGACCGGCTAGCGACGTCCCTGTGGCTTTACCTCGCTGCGGGCCGCAGCATGATTGAGCAAGATGCCAATGCCACCCAGAGGAATGCCAAACACGAAGGCACCGATGAAGAGGCTGGGAATGTTGAAGTGGAAAGGAATGATGGGACTCGCGAGCAGCCACCAGACTGTCGTCATCGCCAGTGCCAGCATCCCGATATCGGCGAACAGAAGGTCGGCGGTGGACCGGCTAATGCGATTGCGGGGACTTCGCTGCTTCATATTCATATTCATGCTCGTTGTGACGTTTCTCCGATGTGCAGCAATACATCTCGCATCAGCGTACTAGCTGAGGCATCTGGGTAATCGAGCTCGAGGGTAGCTACCACCGCAACAGCCAGCGTGGTGAAGTAGGCAGCGCACCAGGACACGTGGCTCGACGTGCCCTGATTCCTTGCCGTGCTATCCATGCCCGCGACGGGCGCCGTGATCTTGCTAAAGACTTGGGAGAGACGCCCTTGCCCGCTCTTGACAGCTGCGCTCAGGCCTTGGCGCAGAATAGCGAGTGTCCCAGGAGACAGAGGCAGCTTGCCGCGTGGCGTGGGATGTGTCGCGAACCGCACGGCTCCGGACGGATCGACTACCCGGTCGACGACGCGGGGTGTCCAGATTGTTCCCCCGTTCGCTACGGCGGCGAAGAAGGTAAGCATCTGCAGAGGGGTCACGAGCAGGAAGCCGCGACCATCGGCGAGGTTGATGGAATCGCTGGTGAGCCAGCCCAGACCCTGATTGACTGACTTCCACTTCGGTGTAGGAAGCAGGCCGGCCGCACGCTGCGGCGCGTCATCCAATCCGGTGAGGCGTGGATCCGTGCCAAAGCCGCACTGTTGAGCGAGGTCAGGGAGGAGTGTGGGGGTGATATGATCCTCGCCGACGCCCATCGTGTAGGCGGCCACATCGCAGCTCTGAGCTAGCGCCTGGACGAGCGAGATCCGGCCGTGGCCAGAGGTCTTCCAGCAGGGAAAGCGGATTCCACCGTAGTCGTAGTAGCCGGGGCAGAAGAATGATGCATCTGGGGTGTAGCCTGCCCCTTCCAGGGCAGCCGCCGCTGTGACCGGCAAGAACAGCTGGTCCGCGGGATAGGATGCCTCAACGACACGATTGAGCATCGGCTTTGTTGCGGCAGTGACGAGCTGATAGTACTGTGCGGGCGCGATACCGAGGATGAAGGCGTTGGGATCAAACTGTGGAGTGGATGCGAGCGCGAGCAGGGAGCCATCGTCGGTACGGATCACACCGATCGCGCCGCGGTGCCCGCTCAGTGCGTGTTCGCAGAACTGCTGGAGTGGAAGATCGAGTGTGAGGTGCACGGTGCTGGCATCGCCCGGCTCACGCTGAGCGATGACCGAGACGGGGCCCAGCTTCGGGGTGACAACCGACAGGGTACCGCCCCACTGCCCGGCCAGATACTGCTCTCCCCACTTCTCGATGCCGAGGCGCCCAATGACGTCACCGGGACGATAGCCCCGTGCAGCGAGCGTGCGAAGATCCTCATTCGTCACCGTTGATACATAGCCGATGGTCTGGCTCGCAGTCGGCCCGTAGGGATAGACCCGCGCCGGCTCGTTGACGACGCTCACTCCCGGGAGGGCTTCCAGTGCTGATCGGATTGCATTCGCATCTTTGAGCGCAAGTGTACGGAGCACGACGCTCGTGTCGACCTGCGTTTGGAGGTAGCGCTCACGAATCACGTCTTCCGAGAGGCCGAGGAGCTTGCTCAATGCGGCAAGGGTGACCGGCTCGTCTTTCATGGCGCTTGGCTTGAGGTAGACCGTGGCGACGGTGCCGAGCGTTGCGAGGGCTGTCCCGTTGCGATCAACGATGGAGCCCCGGGGTGTGCCCTTCGGCTCCATGTGAATGAGGTTGGCTCCTGATAGCTGTTGGAAGATGAGTGCGGGCAGCCACTGTATGCGCCACGTCTTGCCATCAGCTTCGACGGCAAGCGTTAGAGTGTTGTGTTGCTCGATCCGTCCCACCAGCACCGTGTCAAAGATCACGGTGAAATGCTGGATGTTGGATTCGGCGTGCTGGCCGGGATCAAGTGTTGCTTGCACCTTGGTAATGGTGGCTTGCTCAGCAATGGCACGGTAGCGCTCGACGAAGCGCTGTTGGGTGATGCTTGTCTGTGCCTCGTGAGTAATGAGCTTGTACATCACGTCATACTGGCCAGTGTTCCAGGCGGCCAGGTACGTGCGGGAAACGGCCGCCGGAGGTCCTTGAGGAATCGCAAACGCTGTGGTGGTCGCCCTGGTCGAGGTGGATGCCGTTGTGAGCGTCGTATCTTGCGCCGTGATGGAATCGGTAGGTGGGTCGGTCAGCGTAACCTTGGCCTTGACCTGGTTTCTGGTGAGAGGGGAGCTGCAGGCGGCGAGGCCTGCGGAGGCTGCCGTGACAGCGATTCCGCGTAGGAGATGCCGGCGCGCGATCCGCTCGGTGTCGGTTGGCACCATACCTCACTCCGCTGTGTTAGTGCTTAGTACACGGAACTGCTGATCTTCCAAGGGTACCAGCGCAATCTGCGACCACGGTTGCTGATGCACGACAGAAGTCGAAGTGGAATCTCCGTCTGTCAAGCCTGTGCTATTCTCTTGGGGGCACGATGCGCATCCCGTGGGCTACTCAGGAGAAGGGGATACGATGTCGCCGATCGAGATCACCCCATCAACAGCGGAATTCGTCATTCTCAGCTTTGAGGGTCCGGACCGGTACTCCCTCGCGGGCGGCCTCGGAACCCGTGTCACCGAGCTTGCCCAGGCTTTGGCTGAGGGTGGATTCCGAACCCACCTCTTCTTCGTTGGCGATCCGCATCTCCCGGGTGAAGAGCATCTGGTGGATGACAAGCTTATCTA
>JAMCTA010000168.1 GCA_023381895.1 Chloroflexota bacterium | reverse complement strand
AAATCACCATCAATCTCCGCAAGCGTGGCTACCGCATCGCACAGGTGCCGATTCATTACCATCCACGCCCTACACCGAGCAAGAAACTGCGGCGCTTGACCGATGGATGGCTCGCTCTAAGCATGATTCTTCGTCACCGGTTACCGGGGGCGCCTCCAATGGCCTATCGCCCAATCGACCCTCCGCAGGAGTTGGAGAACCAGCCTCGCACCATGGGCCAGACACGTCAAGCCAGAGAATGAAAGCGGGGGTACCGCAGCTTCTCACGCTGGATAGTAGGGAGCGTGCGGACAGCCGCCGGCCGGCCCGCCCGTGAACGAGCGGGCGACGGTCACGAAGCCTCGTGAACGCGGCTGGACACGGCGTCTGGTCGTTCGCTGATCGCGTCCAGCCGGCTTTGAGCCGGCTTGGTGGACGTAGCCCGCTGCTTCAGCCGCGGGCGCTGCGCCGGCGAGCAACCGGCACGACAACGTACGGCGCACATAATGCAAGCGCCATAGCCAAGTGGTAACATCGCCAGCGTTGCCGGCAAGCGGCCACTCAGCGCGAAAGGGTTCAGGACGCATGCGGATCGCACGAGTCTTATTCAACGGCTCCCCAGTATGGGCTACTATCGTTGGTGAGGACGTCTATCATCTGAACGACGTCTACGGTGCCCAAGAGCGTGGTGAACGCCTTGGCAGGCTCAGCGATCTCCGTCTACTCGCCCCTGCAGAGCCGAAGAAGGTCATCTGTATTGGCCTGAACTATGCTTTGCACGCTGCTGAGAGCGGCAAGACCATTCCCGCAGAGCCACTGATGTTCTTTAAGCCACCCACGGCGCTCATCAACCCAGGTGATGACATCATCTGGCCAATCGGTACGAATCGCATCGATTCGGAAGCCGAGCTTGCTGTCGTCATTCGACGTAAGGCAAAGCTGATTCAACCAGATACGTGGCGCGAATACGTGCTGGGATACACGTGCGGAAACGACGTCAGCGCTCGAGACTGGCAAGATGCCGACGGTCAGTGGACACGAGCCAAAGGCTTCGATACCTCCCTGCCCCTCGGACCGTGGCTCCAGACCGATGTGGATCCGGACAATCTCCGCATTCGCGGCTATCTCAACGGGCAAGTGCGGCAGGATAGCACCACAGCAGACCTTGGGCACAAAACTGGAAAGCTCGTGGCATTCATCTCGCGGTTCTTCACATTGGAACCAGGTGACATCTTGATGACTGGAACGCCGGCAAATCCAGGCCCAATGGAAGATGGCACAGAATACACGGTCGAAATCGAAGGGATCGGCCGCCTCACCAACCGCATGCGGCGACCACAGTCGTACTTTTAAAAATAGCATCTCCCGCGTGTCAGCGATTAGTAGTCCGGTTCGTCTTTGAGACTGCCGAGAATCGCGTCCACGCTGAAGTCGGCGGCCGCTGTGACACTGTCCGACGCGCCGTAGTACAGACGGATTGTGCGCCCCTCCTCATCGAGAGGTACGTGCCCGCAGCTGAATACCACGTTTCCATAGAATCCCTGGCGTTCAAATGGGGCTTCGGGAACCAGCAAAGGGTGGGCCGAGCGGGCGAGCACACGGCGCGGATTCTCCGCATCGAGCAACATGGCGCCCATGCAGTAGCGCCCCTGCAAGTCTACACCGTGATAGAGCACCAGCCAGCCTTCTTGCGTCAAGATCGGAACATTGCTTCCGCCTGTGCGCAGCTCGTCCCACATGCCGTGCCGAGGCAGCCCCAATGGCATGTGGTTTCCCCAGTTGAGCAAGTCGGGGCCGCTTGAGAGCCAGATACCGTGCACCTTGCTAAATGTGCTGGGCATAGGTCGCGTCAGCGCCCAATACTTCCCCTGTACCTTTCCCGGGAAAATGACTACATCCTTGTGATCGGGAAGAAAGATGATTCCGTGTCGCTCGAAGTGGTGGAAATCAGTTGTCGACGCCAGGCACGTGCAAATGCCCACCCGGCTGGGAGCGACGTAGGTGACATAATAGGTATCCCCGATCTGGGTAATGCGGGCATCCTCACAACCAAATTCCTCGGCCACACTTTCCGGGGCAATTGCAGGCTGCGTATCAATCATGAAGTGCACGCCATCGCGACTGCGCGCGAGCCGTAAGTGAGAGAGCTGCGAGAGTAACGTGGAGTGATTCAGCTTGATCGTGCGCGTATCGTGGAGATCTAGCCCTGGCAAGTCCTTCCGCAGATACGCGGGGACGACGCGCGGCGGATCCGCTTGCGGATTGAATACAGCCAGGCCAACGAGCTCGTGGTGCACATACTCCTCCGTCAACGGAAGGAGATGCAGGTCGACATGATCAGGGATCACCTCCCACGCCGGCCAGTCAGATAACCGCACACTGCGCGGTCGCTCAGCCACGCGAATTAGCAGGATAATGTCATCCCCATACCGCGCTGCGGCGGGATTGAAGGCACACACAACCTCAAAGCCCGGCTGCGAAGGCACAACATCCTGTGGGGTAATGAGAGGATTTTCAGGTAGCCTCTGTGCTAGGGTTAGTGCCGGAACAGGCTCAGCACTGGCAGCGCGGTTGAAAGACTCCACAGCCACAGCTCACTCCTTCAGATCAACAGATGCTGGATGTCTTCTACGTCCACTCTTCTCACCGCTGCGTCGCCGCTCTCTACCATCGACATCAGTGACCTTCGGACCGAGCGGAATCCGAAGCCTTCTGCGACACTCAGTAGCCCTGCCCACTCACGCTCCCTGGCCAGCCGGCTGACCGGAGTCTTCCCGCTGGGCGACACCAGCCTCGCTGAACGTAGCCATCTCGCGAGGGATGCGGCAGGCTGCCTCAATGAGCGGGAAAGCGAGCGCCGCTCCGGTACCCTCGCCCAGACGCAGATCTAGCTGCAGCAGCGGAGCCAGCTCGAGCTTCTCAAGCACAACATGGTGCCCTATCTCCACCGACGAGTGTGCCGCGATCAGAAAGCTTCGTACTGCAGGACAGAGCTCTACAGCAACAAGCGCTGCTGCACCCGAGATAAAGCCGTCGATGACGATAGGCAGTCTCCCGGCAGCAGCACCCAGGATTACGCCCACCAGGCCGGCGATCTCTAATCCACCGACTTTACTCAGCACGTCAAGCGGATCAGCGGGGTCTGGGCGAAGCAGATCCAAGGCTCGCTGGATAGCCTCTCGTTTTCGTACGAGCCCCGCATCATCCACGCCGGTGCCGCGTCCTGTTACTTGGGCCACGGGAGCGCCGCTAAGTGCGGCAACAATAGCGGCTGATGCAGTGGTGTTGCCAATCCCCATGTCGCCTGTCGCCACGAGATCTAGGCCTCGGGCGCGCTCTTGCTCAAGCACCCTGATTCCAAGCTCGATTGCAGCGGTTGCCTCGCTACGTGTCATCGCCGCTTCTCGCGCCATGTTCCGCGTGCCGCGCGCAATTGGCGTGTTGATCATATCTGGCAGATCAGGAAGCGGGCTACCAACTCCAGCGTTGACGATGACCACGCGGGCGCCGGCGGCTCGCGCCAGCACGTTGATCGCTGCGCCACCGTGCACGAAGTTGAGCACCATCTGGGGTGTCACTTCAGCCGGATAGGCCGACACACCCTCCACAACAACCCCGTGGTCTCCAGCCATGATGATGATCGCCTTGTGAGTGACCACGGGTAGGGGATCGGCACGAATTCCGGCAAGCTGAACGTGGAGTGCCTCCAACCGGCCAAGGCTTCCTGCAGGTTTTGTCAAATCGAGTTGCCGGGCACGTGCGGCGTGCATTGACGCCGTCGCCAACGTGCCGACACGACCAATCGTCTCGGTGAGCAGGGTCATGCAAGCTCCTTCACACTAGGCTGATTCTTCAGACATTCTACTCCTCTTCGCAAATGGTCACCGGCGGCTGCAAGCAGGTGTGCCGTTGGAGAAGGACTTTTGGGTGACCATACACCAAAGGGCGCCCCCAAGATTGACAGGGCTCTCCGGCGACAGCCATACTGCCCAGCGACTATGATCAATGACCTGCGCCCCGGAAAGTGAGGATGCCTTGCTGCGAATGAGGCTAGTTCCGCTCGTTGCTACGCTGGGTGTGTTGCTCGGCGTGTTTGGTCCCACCATCGTGCACGCACAGGCGCCAGCAGCCGGCTACGACTTGCCTGGGGGAAACGGTCATTTCTATACGGAGACTAACGGAGGGGCCGGTCCTCAGTATGGCTATCGCATCACTAACGACAATGGCATCAATTTCTGGACCGCCTTCCAGCAGCTTGGTGGAGTGAATGCACTGGGATACCCAGTATCACGGCGCTTCACTCTTGACGGATTCACGGTTCAAGCCACGCAAAAGGTGATCATGCAGTGGCGTCCTACTACCCAAACAGTCGACTTCGTCAACGTGTTCGATGAGCTCCACGACCTCGGGTTCGATGCCCAGCTACAAGCGCAATACCAGATTCCACCCCAGCTCTCCAGCTCATTTGACAACGGCAAGACAACCTTCCAGCAAATCGAGCAAGGACGCCTTGCTCTCCTGACGAGCGATCTGAAGATTCAGAGTGCCTTCTTCGGCAGCCGTTCTCAGGATGTGGCCGTCCTGTACAACGGCCTCCCCACCTCAAACATCGTGGATGCAGGTCCATTCAACATCATTCGAGCCCAGCGCATCGCCATTCAGGACTGGCTGGTTGACGACCCAGCCGCAGGGATTCATGCTGGAGACATCAGCGTCGTCAATGGCGGCGACATTGCCAAGACCCTCGGCCTGATTCCGACCTACTTCACCTACACCGAGACTGCCAATGGGACCGTCAACGCTCCCGTACCGACTCCAACGCCTACTCCTGCCGCAACACCGTCACCCACACCGACCCCAGTCCCCCAGTTACCATACGCGTCCAAGGATGTGACGACTCCACCGCTAGACTGCGGTAGCAACAATCGTGTGCCGTGCGTCTCCTCCGCTCCCAATGCTGGCGTTCAGTACATCCAAGGGCACATCCTCGATAACAACGGCAACGGGCTTGGCGGCGTGCCCTTCGAAGTAACCTACTACAGCAACGTGTACCACGGAGTCTCAGAGTCCGATGGACTCTTCGACTTCACTATTGCTACCTCGTGCCCGCAGGCCTCCCTCACGTTCAACGTCTTCGTCGTTGATAGCAACGGCAACCGCATCTCTGATGTCCGGACGGTCAACTACACAAACTGCAACCAAGCAGGTGAGTTCCACTTCGATTTCATCAGAACATCCTAAGGGGAGCTCGACTCCATTAGAAACGGCGAGAAGGGTGACAGGGCGGCTCGCAGCACTGCTCGTCCTTGCAATGAGCGCACTCCTGGCCGCCTGCAGACAGAGTCAGCCTCCAAACGTAACAGTGATTGCATCCAGCGGATCCTCGATATCCGCATCATCTACAGCGCTCCCAACTCCCACATCGATGCCAACTCCCGCCGCTACGCCAAGTCCTATGCCCCCTCAAGAAGCTCTCAACACCATTGACAGGGCCATGACACGGGTGACTGCTGCAGCTGATAGCGTGAATGGAGCGATTGAGCGCAAGCTGAACGGTGGTACCACTCTACACCCGCTGATACCAGAGCTCAAAGACGCTGTGGTGACGAACGAACGGGCCGCCGCCGCCCTGAGCTCCATTGGCCTTCACCTACCAACAGGCACCAGCCGGTATCAGGCAGTGCACCGCTACGTCCAATGGGCAGCCGCCGCCTATCAAACTACTGCAGATGCGTGGTCCGTTCTCGAGATCGTCGCCCAGTCGACATCTCCCCACTTAGCGCTCTACCAGAGCCTCGCGCAGCTTGCCACGCAGCAGCTTCACAGATCAGCAGTTGCAAGACAAAACGCACTTGTCGCACTTGGGTTGGCACCAGAAGGGGACGTCAGCGGCAACTGAGGCTTGCGCTATCCAGTGCCGCAAGGCTGAGAGGGGGCGAAGATGTCCGGCTTTCGGGAGCGATGGCGCCGGCTACGAAAAGGGCACCAAGCAGTGGATCGTTTCGCTGACTCGATGAGCTCGTCTCCGCCGATACGAACTCAGGGGCGAGAACGACACAGCAATCGCTCGCTCGGTCAGATATTCATCCAGCAGCCAACCCTACTTGCCATTGATCGTAGGCTCGGTTTCCTCAGCCGCGGAAGCCGAGCCCTTGCTGCCGCAGGCTCACGTAGCCAGACCGGCCGATGATCAGATGGTCAAGCACTTCGATTCCAAGAAGCTTCCCAGCCTCACAGAGATCCTCTGTCACCCCGACGTCTTCGTGCGAGGGCGTAGGATCGCCAGACGGATGATTATGCGCTACGATGATCCGGGGACAGTCTCGGCGAACTGCCTCTCGGAACACTTCCGCGATGCGCACGGTTGCTCGGTCCACCGACCCCTCGTAGACCGTTGTCACGCTGAGGACGCCACCTTTGGTATTGAGCAGTACTGTACGCAAGTGCTCCCGAGTGAGGAACTGCATATCCTGGAGCAATGGAACAGCGTGCTCAGGCCTGGTCACGTTGACGCGTTGCTCGGGAGCGAGCGTCATGAGCCGCCTGGCCAGCTCCACCATCGCTCGCAGCTCTATCGCCTTGACTACGCCAATGCCGTCGATCTTCGTCAACTCCTCCGTGGAGGCGTGAACCAGACCGGTCAGCCCACCTAGGCTCACAATGAGACGTTGCGCCAGTTGAACAACCGGCTCACCTGGGCGCCCTACGCGCAACAGGATCGCCAGCAGCTCGGCGTGGCTGAGCTGCTCAGGTCCAAGCCGTTCAAGCTTTTCACGAGGGCGCTCCGCCACTGGCCAGCTCTTGATCGTGCCCAGGCGATCGCCATCGTGGGACGGCTGGGCCCTCGCAGCTTCACGAATGGCGCGTCGCATCCAGTCGCTTCAGTCTTCGCTATCTCACTCTAAGGAACGGTCGCGCCGATCGGGGTGGTACAAAATGGGCAGGTCGACCAGTCGAGCTCAAGCATTCTTCCGCACTCCACACACTGGCGCTTGAGTCGCATGCGACAGTGCGGGCACATCTGGAAATCAGGTTGAATCACCTGGTTACAACTCGGGCACAGAAGGTCCTGCTTCAAGTCTTGGAGGAGCGTCTCCTCCTCGAGGGAGCGCTCGTACTGTTCCGTCAGCGTCTCATGCGGTCGCAATATCAGATAGAGAATGAGACCCGGCAGGTTAAAGACAGCGACAAAGAGCGTCGATACGGCTTGCACGAAGACGTCTGTGGTCCGCGTTTGGATATCTCGGAAAGTCCAGATGACCAAAGTGAGGGAAAGCGTCGCCACGTAAGCGAGCGCAAACGCTACCAAGATCTCGACAACTCGAGGGGCCACGGTCAACATAGCAAAGGAATACTCTCCTCAAAACGTGCGGCGAGTATACCACTGCTGGCATTGGCAGCCCCACTTTCCACGCCGCGATTCCCGCCATCGTCGCCGTCAATAACCAACGCTATCAAAGTCGTTACCATAGAGTGAGGGGGAGCAGCAAAAATGAGTGCCGCTAGGAACTACCGCCCACAACCTTTTAGCGAAGCATCTGCTCGTCCTGGTAGATGCTAAGATGGTAAACTTGCCTTTCCACCACATAACGCCAGCAGCTCAGGCCATATTCGAGCTGCTCCGTGAACACGATCTCCTTGCCCTGAGTGTGCTCATCTTCATCGAAGAGGTTGGTGTGCCGCTGCCGCTTCCCGGCAATCTCCTCCTCGCCGTGCTGGGCATGCAGTCCTCACGCAACGACCCTAACATCGTCCAGCTGATCATGGTTATGACTTTTGCCAGCGTGGCAGGAAGCGTCACCCTCTATACCCTCGGCGCCAGACTTGGTCACCCGGCGCTGATGCGGTGGGGAAGGTTTATCGGCCTAGATCAGCGACGCGTACTCTGGATCGAGAGCTGGCTCCGTCGCCATGGCTCTCCCGTGGTGTTCGTGGGCAGAATTACGCCTGGTCTGCGCACACCGACTTCGGCCGTGAGTGGCATCTTTGATGTTGCCCTCCCTGTCTTCATCGCTATGACCGGCGCTGCCAGCTTCCTCTGGACGCTCTTCTGGGTCATCTTGGGCCGTATCCTCGGACGTACTCTTCACCTGGATCGCTTCTTGAGCAGCAACCATCTCGGCCTAACAGTCGCACTGGCGCTCGTGCTACTGCTGGTCGTGCCGCTGCTCGGTGTTCTCGTGTCATGGTGGCAACGCCGCCGCCAAGGGACCGAGGGATCCCCGCCGGTCGACGGCGAAGGCGACTCGCTCTCAACTGCTCCTCGTGAGCCGTTCCCGGCAGACGCCGAGCACCTCGTGCCGCGAAGGACCACAAATCGGTCGTGACCGGAAATCCTGCTTTGTCTCGACGCGCCTTGCTGATGTCCCTCCTGGCAATCCCTGTTCAATCCGGTGTCGAGAAGATCCGGCTACCACCTTCCCGGCTCTCTGCACTTCACCCGAAAATCGGCGTGCACACTCGACTCACCAACGAAGTGGAGCCAATCAAGATCCGTCGCACGCTCGACCTCGTCGCTCAGATGGGCGCGAGCTGGATCGTGGAGTACTTTCCATGGTCCTACCTGCAACCTGACCCGGATACGTACCATTGGGATCACAGCGATGTAGTGATTCGCTCGGCCGTAGAGCGCGGTCTCACCGTGATCGCTCGGGTCGATCTCGTTCCAGATTGGGCCCGGCCTCTTACCTCTACCGGACGCTATCTTCCGGCCGCGAACTACCCGCTCTTCGCTCGCTTCCTTGCTACCTTTGCGCGGCGGTACCAGGGACTCGTAGGATACCTTGTGGTGTGGAATGAGCCCAATACGGCCTTCGAGTGGGGGTATCGCAAACCCGATCCAGCTGCCTACACCGCCCTACTCAGGACTGTCTACCCTGCAGTCAAGGATGCGGACCCTTTGATGCAGGTCGTCACTGCCGGCCTTGCTCAAACTATAGAACAGAGCGACAACGCTCTCGATGATCTCATCTACCTCCAGCGCATGTACGACCACGGAGCTGCCCAGTGGTTCGATCTCGTGGCTGCGCACCCGTATGGGGAGACTCTGCCCGCCAGTGCCCCCCCCGCTCCTTCAGTCCTCGACTTTCAGCGCGTCGTTCTGCTTCGCGCGGTGATGGAGAGGAATGGCGACGCTGGTAAGCAGATCTTGATCACGGAAGCCGGTTGGAACTCGGCGCCACTGTGGACCCATGCAGTGCTTCCTGCTCAACGCATCACCTACACGATTCAGGCCTACGAGATGGCCGCGACCTGGGGCTGGGACCTCGCGCTCTGCATCTGGCAATTCCGCCTACCATTCTTGACCGGCACGGCACAAGACTACGCGACTTTCGTAGAGCCAGACTTCACCTTAGAGCCGATCTACTATGCCGTTCAGGCGTATGCTCACGGCCAGCCGTGGCAGGCAGCACTCCCCAGCAGGTCCTAGCCCCACGTTGCGGATCGCGAGGCAGCGCGGCGAATGTGATCTCTGCCTCTCTGCGCTGCCCTCCACAGAGCGCTCTCAGAGCCCCTCTACGGGCTGGCTCAGCTTTGAGTCTTGAGACAGCCAGGGCCGTAGCGTAAGAGCTGGGGGGACATGGTTGGTAAGGAGGGATGACGCGTGCTGTCAGGGCAACAGGGCATAGTCACAACGCCGGCATCCAGCGCCAGCAGCGGAAGGATCGGCGCTCTTCGTGCAAGGAGGGGACTGGCCTAATAAGGCCAGTCCCCTCCCCACGTGACGCCTCCTCCTTGGCGCCGCCTCAGATCTTTGGCATCTGCTGCACTGCCGTGTACACCGGTCGCGGTGAGTAGTCAGCGCGCAGATTGGCGAAGCCCCACTTCTCGTCAGTATCCGGCACGAAGTACTGGAAGTTGAGGTTCCAGATGAAAATACCGCCAAGCCACGGATAGTTGGCGCGAGCGTACTGGAATGCCTGAACCGTGTACTGGGCCTGCTGTTGCTCAGTAATCCACTTGCAGTATTCGTAGTTGGGCACCGCCGGAGCCGGAGCTGGGCAGGAGTCGTAGCCGAACTCCGTCTCCCAAATCTTCTTGTTGCCGTCACCAGCAGCGACCATATCCGCACGATAGTTCTCCAGACGGCGGAAGAAGAAGCTCGGAGCATTGTTATACCCAGTGACGTTCGGTGGCTCCGGCGTCCCGATCCAGGCGTTGGGAGGATTAGCCCACGGTTCAGCGTGCGCGCCCAGCACGTCAAAATAGTTGCTGACGATACCACCCTGGTAGGCAAACATCTGCTGAAGGTAGGTGTTGTCGTCCATGGCAATGTTCGGATCATTGACCCCCGTCGGCGTGGGGGCACCAGACACCACGATTGCAGCCGGATCCACCGCCTTGATTGCCGTGTAAGCCGCCTTGAGGAGCTCGACGTAGTTGCCCGGATTGATGTCTCCCGGACCGACCTCCCGAGCGAAGTTCTCCTCATTCCAGATCTCGTAGGCGGCTACCTTGCCCTTGTAGCGGGTCGCCAGTGTCGAGAGGAAGCTGGCGAGCAACTGCGGGTTGCTGGGATAAGGCTGGTCAGGACCGACTCTGGCCCACGCTGGCGCTTCCACAATGGAGAACATCAACTTGATGTTCATCTGGTTGGCTGTATTGACGATCGTGTCGAGTGCGCCCCAGCTGCTCTGGTTGGGAGAATTAGGCTGGATGGACGACCATACTACCTGCTGCTTCGCCCACGTGAATCCGGCATTCTGAATCGCAGTCAACGCTGGCGCTGCCTGGCCGAAGTACATGTGCGCCTGGTATCCATAGATGAAATTAGGGATCTGTGCATCTGTTGCGGTCGGAGGCGTGCTCGTAGGCGCTCCACCACTCGAAATCCCTGGGGCAGGAGCAGGTTGCAGTGCTGTAGTCTGTGGCAATAATCCCGCCGCCTTGGCAGCGTCGCCGCCGAGGGTCACGGTCACGTCGCCAGCATGAGCACCTGCCGCAGGGTCGTTCACGAGCCAGTGCTGGATGGTGACGCGCTGGCACCGGACGACGTTGAACGGCCCTTCATCCACCACCTGCGTCATCGGCAGGCCATTCAGCACTACTGGATCACCATATGCCGCCACGGAATAGTACTTGGCTTCAATGGCAGGATCCGCGTTGAGGAACGCGAGGTGACGGGCCTTGACCTGGTTCCACGTTAGACCCGTGTCCGGGGCCGTGCTCAGGGGGGGTGGAGTATTCCGGTACGCCTGCAACCACGCATCTTTACCCGCATCGTGGAGCAGATCATAGACATTGACGAAGTCGACCTGCTGCGTGTTCGGGTGCCATTGCATCACCACACGCTGCGTCGCTTGCACGATGAATCCATCCCACGTGAAGCGGCCCGAAATGGGATAACCTAACCCCGCGACCCCGCCAAAATGCTGGAAAGCGGTCCAAAAGGGGATGCCACCACCATTGGTGATAGCAAAGCCGAGGCCGCCGGCACCGCCTTGCCCATTCGCCTCAGCGTAGAAGTGCCCATTGGAGATCGGATAATCGAGGGGGCTGCTCTGCGCAGCGGCAGTTCCACCCATCGGAGCAAAGAGTCCGAAGAGCCATACCAGTGCTGCACCAAGCGCCAGAAGTCTTCGCCGCAAAGAAAACCTCCTCAAAAGTAAGATGTCTTAACCACGTGCAACGGTGGTGCCCCAGCCATAACTTTGACGTTCGAGTGAGGACAACGTGACGAGCCTAGCAGAGACCTCGGACCGGAGGGCAACGGTAGAGAAAGAGGTACCAGCCTTTCTGCCTCAATGGTGGGGCTCCACTACTGCTAAGATTAGGAGACGATAGACACCTTTGGAAAGAGACAGGCGAAGTTTTGGGTAAGGCAGTGCTTCACCTCCACAGCATGTTCAGTGACGGTCGAAGCTCTGTGCGCGACTCACTCGATAGGCTGGCACTACTTGAGGACATCGCGGTCGTATCGTTCACCGATCACGACGAAGTGAGCGCCTGGGAAGAGGCGCTGCGCTGGAAGGATGCGCACCCTCGCTCATCGATCACGCCGTTGTGGGGCTGTGAGGTGACTGTCCAAGGCTTCAAGCACATTCTCGCTTACTTCTTCAGCCCACCCTACCCGGCTCACCGTCTGCCTACACTGCGTCCCCTTCCCGAGACGGTTCAGCGCATCACGGATGCTGGAGGTATCATCGTTGTGGCTCATCCGGATCAGTGGGTAGTTGGTGTCGGTCTCAAGCCCATCGAGGCGCTACTTCCACACCCAGGAATCGTAGGGCTCGAGACACACAGCCCCTACGTACGCTCCCCGGAACGCCTGGCGGCCTTCGCCCGGACACACAGGATCGCTTCAGTTGGAGGAAGCGATGCCCACTTTCCTCAACACCTGATGAAGTGGTTCACCGAGTTTCCTGGAGAGCAGCCAGCGGATCTTGAGATGGCGCTGCGATCGGCCACGACCGTACCTCGACAGGGGCCGCGAGCCGAACGAGTCCCACTGTCCGAGCTGTTGCTCCAGCAGGTGCAGTCATTAGTCATCCATCCTTTCCATAAGGCAACGCGCCACACCAGGTTCCAGGGCGTGTCCTGATGCGCATCGGCGGACACGTCTCGGCCGCTGGTGGCATTCATCAGGCCGTGCCACGAGCGCAGGCAATCCGGGCCAACTGTGGACAGATCTTCTTCACGGGCCCCACCTCGTGGCGAAGCGCTCAGCTCAAGGCTAGCATCGCGGAACAGTTCACGACGGCATGCGGGAACTACGATATCCGCCCCTGGGTGGCACACGCCGTGTACCTCATTAACCTTGCCTCCGCAGATGAGCGCATCTGGAACAATTCAATCCAGTCGCTGGTGCTCTACCGTACCCTCGGGCTCCAGACTGGCCTGAGCGGCATTGTGCTGCACACCGGCTCCCACGGTGGCGCAGGCCTCGCGAGTGTGCTACCCCGCGTCGTCGCTGGTCTCGAAGCGGTGCTGTCGCGACAACCGGAGGGTCCCCCGCTTCTCCTCGAGATCTGTGCGGGTCAAGGAGGCGCCATTGGCGTGTCGTTCCCAGAGCTTGGCCAGGTGATCAAAGCACTGGGCAATGATACGCGTCTCGGCGTATGCCTCGACACGTGTCACGCGCTCGCTGCGGGTTACGACGTTCGCACGGTGGGCGGCAGCGCGGCGATGCTCGATGAGCTGGATCGCTCCCTAGGAGTGGAACGATTGCGAGCAATCCATGCGAACGACTCCCAGTTCGACCTCGCATCCCACCGAGATCGCCACGCGAACATCGGTGAAGGCTTCATCGGCGAGGCCGGCTTCACCGCCCTCCTCGCTCACGATGTGCTCCGTTCACTGCCGTGGATCCTGGAGACGCCTGGGACGGACGGCAGTGGCCCGGACCTCGACAACATCAACCGGCTGCGGCGTCTTGCTGGAGAAGCGCTAGTCCCTGACTCTAAGGATGCGGCCAGCAGCGTACCGTGAAGCAACCAGCCTACGATGTCCCCCAGCCTGATTGTCCTCTCTTCCTGCTCGCGAACCGCCAGTCAGTAGTGTGTCCAGCAGGCAATAGCCGGGTCTGCTAGTAACCCGGCTTCGTACACGCGATCAGACTCCCTACTCGCTCGACGCCATGCCGCGTCTCACATCATCCCTCGAGAGCGGTGGAATGCTCGGCACGTGAATAAGGGGGGCCACAGCCACAAACAGCCTGTCCTCTCGAGTTCCGCATAGGTAGCAGGTTTGAGCGCGGATCATAAATCATAAATAGATATATGCCGCGTGCCACGGTTCTAGGAAAGATAGGCAACGGGCGTAAGCACGTCCAAAGCCTGCGGCTACGCACACCTTCGGACACTACGGACACCAGCCGTGAAAGCCGTCACAATCGCGCCGCGAGCAGGTTAAAAGGGCGGCGGCCTTGCGCAGCATAAGGCCCGTACCCATACTCCTACCACGATTGGCCTGGCGCCTCCACTGTGACAGAACGACAGGAGACAACACAAGATGTAGTAGAGACAAAGGGTGGCTGGTACGATATGTTGTGGTCGATGGGTGTCACTGAGACATCGCACCACTAGTATCGCTGGACGCGGCTAGTGGTGAGCCTCAAAAAGATCGCCACAAGGGCGGTAGCATAGGAATCAAGGGGCTGCCATGGTAATCACCGAATCTTCCCACTCTGTCATTACGACCTCTTCTCGAAGTGCTGCAGCTGCCAAGAGCGCCCACCTGCCCGAACACGGGCGCTTCCCGAATGAGCTTGCCGAGTTCGTGTTCGTGCGCACGTATGCCCGCTGGGATCCAGAGCGCGCGCGCCGCGAGACGTGGGAAGAGACGGTCGAACGAGTCATCGAGTTTCTGGGTGAGACCGCTGGTCCGGCCATCGCCGCTAGCGAATGGGCTGAAGTACGGGAAGCGCTGCTCACGCACGGGGTCCGGCCATCATCGCGACTGCTGGCGATGGCCGGTAAGGCGGCACGTGTCAACCCTATCACCGCCTACAACTGCAGCTATCTGCCCATTGATTCTATTGAATCATTCGCCGAGATTCTCTATATCTTGATGGCTGGAACGGGCGTTGGCTTCAGTGTCGAGCGTCGTTACGTTCAGCAGCTGCCGGTCGTGGCACCCCAGCGCCCTAGCCACGTTCCCACATTTGTCATCCCAGACGACACCGAGGGCTGGGCAGATGCGCTCAAGCTGGGGCTCACGGCCTGGTTCGCTGGTCAAGACGTCACGTTCGACTACCACTTGATCCGCCCCGCTGGAGCCCCACTACAGACCAAGGGCGGCCGCGCGTCGGGCCCTGAGCCGCTGCGCGGTCTACTCGACTTCACCCGCCGGATCGTTCTGGGCGCCCAGGGGCGGCAGCTCACCAGCCTGGAGTGCCACGACATCGCCACCAAGATTGGCGACGTCGTGGTGATGGGTGGCGTCCGGCGCAGCGCCGAGATTTCCCTTTCTGATTTCGGCGACGTCGATCTCAGGCACGCGAAAGATGGACAATACTGGATCACCGCTCCGCACCGGAGCATGGCAAACAACAGTGCTGTCTATGAGTCCAGGCCCTCCTGGGGGGCCTTCCTAGAAGAGTGGAACGCTCTTTCTGCATCCGGCACAGGAGAGCGTGGCATCTTCAACCGGCAGGCGGCCCGTGCCCTCCGGCCAAGTCGCCGCCCGGATGCCGAGTTTGGCACCAACCCGTGTGGTGAGATCACGCTCCGCCCTTATGAGTTCTGTAACCTGAGTGAGGTCGTTGCCCGCTCGTATGACACTCCCACGTCGCTGCGCCACAAGATCCGTCTTGCAACATTGATTGGGACCGTTCAGAGCATGCTCACGAGCTTCCCGTATCTGCGCCCACAATGGCGGCAGAACTGTGAAGAGGAACGCCTCCTCGGTGTAAGTGTCACCGGTCAACTCGACTGCCCGGTCTTCTGGAAGAACCCTGCGCTCATGGCGGAGCTTCGTGACCTGACGATCGCCGCCAATGCCGAGTACGCTCAGCGCTTGGGAATCAACCCATCCGCTGCCGTGACCTGCGTCAAGCCCTCGGGGAACGCGAGCCAGATGGCCGACTGCGCCTCCGGGATGCACCCACGCTTTGCCCGTTACTACGTCCGCCGCGTGCGTGTTTCTGCGACCGACCCGCTCTACCGTCTGCTTCACGATGCTGGCGTGCCACTGTTCCCCGAAGTAGGTCAGCAGCAAGAAACCGCCACTACTTGGGTCGTCGAGTTTCCCGTCAAGGCACCAGATGGAGCCATTACCCGTCACGACATGAGTGCCCTCGAACAACTCGAGTACTGGCTAACCGTGAAGGTTCAGTTCACTGAGCACAACCCATCGCAAACTATTTACGTCGGCCCGGATGAGTGGGATACCGTTGGGCGCTGGGTGTACGACCACTGGGATGAGATTGGTGGACTGTCCTTTCTGCCCCGGAGTGATCACGTCTATCGGCTCGCTCCCTACGAAGATATCAGTGAGCAGGAGTACCAAGCCCGTCTCACGGCGTTCCCGAAGATTGACTACCGACTTCTCGCGACCTACGAGCTTGAAGATCGAACCGAGAGCACGCGTGAGTTCGCCTGCACCGGCGACCGCTGCGAAATTCTGTAACCACGCCCCTCTCTATGTGTTAGACTGGCCAGCTAGCGCCGTGAATAGAGCCACGGGCCATTGCGATGACGAGCCATGCGTCACCGCGGTGCAGAGCTCCCGCTCCGAGGCGGCAAGTTGCCGTTCCTCGGGGCATACCCGTGTGGAGAGGTCGACAGTTGAACGCATATGAGATCATGGTGTGTCTGAGGCCTGACCTATCTGAAGAAGAGGTCAACGCTTACCCAGAGCGTCTGGCCACACTCATCACTACCCAGGGTGGACAGACCGTCAAAGATACGACGATGGGGAGGCGGCGACTCGCCTATCCAATCCGTCACTTTCACGAAGGCTTCTACCACGTCCTCAACTTCACACTCGATCCGGCTCAAGTTGGGCAGCTTGAGTTTCAACTGCGGGTGAATGAGGATGTGCTACGTCACCTCATCATCCGCGAGGGCGAATAGCCCCGTCACCCGACCTCAGGGAGGCACACTTCCGCCTTGCGACCAGACCCGCGAGTACATCTCAATGTGAGGAAGCTCCTAGCGAACGAAGGTGGAGAGGACGTCGATGCCAAGCTCACTCAACAAGGTCATGATCATCGGGAATCTTGGGCGGGATCCGGAAATGCGCTACCTGCCGAACGGACGCCCTGTCACTTCATTCTCTGTCGCCGTGAACTACCGGCGCAACGCTCCGGATGGTCAGCCGCGTGAGGAGACCGAATGGTTCAACGTGGTTATGTACGAGCGGCTGGCCGAAACGGCGCACAACTACCTTCACAAGGGTCAGCAAGTGTACATCGAGGGTCGCCTGCAGACGCGCTCCTGGCAAGACCAGGAGGGGCAACGTCACCAGCGTACGGAAGTCATCGCTAGCCAGATGATCATGTTGGGCTCCCGTGGATCCACAACACCCGGCGACACTCCAGGAGAAGGTCTGGAGCCAGAGGCCGACCTCGCTAGTGATGGTGACCTGCCCTTCTAGCCAGTGCCTCGACTCCCCACTGGCAAATATTGAGACGCCGCCTCACCGCGGCACTGGTATGCAGAGAGGTTAGAATCATGCCCCGAACCCACACATCTGGCAGCAGCTCGAGCGGACGTGACGCACGCCGGGATCGCCCAGGCCGCCGCAAGGTCTGCAGCTTCTGCGCCGACCACGTGGCCTACATTGATTACAAGGATGTCAACCGCTTGCGCAAGTACATTTCAGAGCGAGCGAAAATCGAGCCACGACGCAAGACGGGCGTTTGCGCCACCCACCAGCGTAAGCTCACAATAGCCCTCAAACGGGCGCGCCACATGGCGTTGCTGCCTTTCGCTCCCATTCACGCGCGAGGCTGACGCTCGCCGTGCCGCTTTCGCCGCTATTCAGCGCACAGGGCAGCACTTCCTCGAAGGCCCGCCGGCGCACGCGCTCCTTCCGTAAGCCGCTCATCTTCAACTTTGATCCGGCACTCACTCGAGCGGAACGTGAGCAGCGACGGACCCAGTGGGTTGTTGCGCTCTCTATCCTGACCTTCATCGTCGTCCTCATCATCGGCGGTATAGGCTTCTACATCAATGACATCCGCACACCGCGACTGCCTGTGGCAGAAGTCAACGGCTACGTCATTCAGCGCTCGACGTGGCAGCACTATGAAGCGCTACTACAGTTCGAGATCAATCAGCAGTTGCAGCAGATTCAGACGAGCCAGCCTCCCACCACAAGCAGCACGGCCGCAGCTCAGCAACAAGCGAAAGTCAGTCAGCTGCAGCAGCAGCTTCAAGGCGCTGCTCAGCAGGCAGCCAACGACCTCATCGACTTCCGCATCGTCCAAGATGGCCTGCCGGTACTGGAAAAGAGCGGCGCACCTGCCAGCGCGCTTGTTCCTTCGGAAAAGCAGCTGCAGGATGCTCTGGCCACGGAGAAAGAGCGCCTCGGCGTCACAACACAGCAGCAGCTCAATAGCACGCTCGCTAAGATTGGAATGAGCCAGGCAGGATTCCACCAGATCCTAGTCGATCGCCAGACCATTGCCAACGTCAAAGCGTATCTCAACCGCGACCTCCAGGAGGTGCAGCCGCAAGTCAGCGCTCGTATCATGACATTCGGTTCGAAAGCGAGTGCCGACAAGGCCCTTGCTGAGCTTCACCAGGGTCAGAGCTGGGGACAGGTGAACCTCCAGTTCGCCAAAGATCCCTCAGCTAATGAAACGAGCCGTACCGTCGCCTGGACTCCTGCGGCACTTCAAGACAAGGTGTTCGACACTTTCGCATTCCACGCCAAGCCTCTACAGATCTCCTCTGTGCTGCCCGATAACGGGGCCTTCGACATCATTCAGGTCATAGATGTCGGCCCTGCACGCCCTTTAACACCCACACAGGTCTCTGACGTGAAGCAGAAGATCTACTCAGACTGGCTGGCCCAGCAGTCGCAGCACGCCAAAGTTCAGCGCTACCCAGAGAACATGACTGCGTAGCTTCCATCTGGAACTGCGAGGAGGGCCGGGAGCACAGGAGGTGAACTGCTGTTCTCCTATCCGCAGAGCCACAAGGTCCCTGTGGCCTAGATCAGCCGGCCCGGCGTGCGAACGTGCGGAGCTCCTGCCGGAGCATCACCTGTGTATGATCAGGAACGTCTCGATAGACGACGACACCGGGGCCGACGACAGCATGCTCCCCTATCTTGATTCCTGGCATCGTGGCCACCTGTACCCCTAGCGCAGCGTGTCGACCGCAAACCAACCCTAGCTTCTGGCGTCCGGTCACTAGCCGCTCTCCCTTGACCATCGATGGAACCGCTTCATGATCCAGCCGGAGATTGGCGGTTACTGTTCCCGCTCCGAAGCTGGACCCCTCACCGATCACTGAGTCCCCCACGTAGTTGGTGTGAAAGGAACACTGCGGCCCGATGTAGCTCCGAGCAATCTCGCTTCCGAACCCGATGACACTACCGTGTTCCACGATACTCTGGCGGACAAGAGCATTGTTGCCAACGATGACGTCGCGACCGACGTACGCAGGGCCGGTGATCGCTGACCCCGCCATCAAGCGTGCTCCAGGCGCTATGACCACGGGACCACTGATGGCGGCCGAGGAATGAATCTCGGCCTCAGGGGAGATCTGGCTGCGCTGGATCTGCCCCAGCACCAGGTCAACTGCGTCGAGCACGTGCCACGGATACTTCAGGGCACTCCAGACGCCGCTGTGTACCACTGGCCGGTGCTCATGCTCTCGCATCTGCTTCGCAATCGCACGCTCGTAGTGATCATCGGCCCCCCCGAGCATATACTCTTGCTGGATGAGCTCGATGAGCCTCTCGGGGTCACGATGGAGGCGCACCACGACACTCACGAGATCGCTCGGCTCGTGACCTTTTTCCGGCTTCTCAATGAGGCCTCCCAACCTCTCACCGTCAAACTTGAAGTAGCCCCCGGGAAAGTAGCTCGCCGAGCGGTAGGCCCCTAGGTAGGACATCGCGGGATCGTGCCGAAACGCGGCAAGAACGCGTGCAGTCAAGTGATCGGAGAAGAGATCGTGCACTTGGGTAACCAGCAAAGGGCGCTCTGATACGACTGGTACCGACCGAGCGGCAGTCAGAAGGGCATCGCCCATGCCGAGCGCTTCTGACTGCACTACTATCTGCACTTTGCAGCCCGAGACGTACGAGGTCATCTCGTGCAATCTCTCAGCATTATCGGGTGTCCCAACGATCACAACTTCCGTGACGTCCGCTGCTATGAGTTCGTCGAGGTGACGCTCGAGCAGCGTTGCATCACAGAGCGACAGGAGTGACTTCTCGCGCAGTGGCCAGAAGCGCGAGTTGATGCCTCCTGCGAGCACAACCGCTAGCGGTGAGTGAACGATCATGATCCGTCCTGTCCCTTCGGGCCTGTACGTGAGTGACGGAGTTCGTACGCCTGCATCCTAGCACGACGAATGGCGGGGGCGGATGTAGATCGTGGGCTGCTGACCACTCCGTTAGAAGCGGCTGTGATCAGGTAGTCAGCTGGGCCGTGGGGGTACACTATCCTTCGTACTAGAGATATCTCGCTGGCTGGTGTCAGCCAACCGCCACTCTTCAATGGCCGCTCCCACCAGAGCAACGACCAGCGCCGTCGCCGGTACTGCAAAGAGCGCGCCAAGAATTCCTCCGACTTCTGCACCTGCAACAATGGCAATGAGCGAGACAAAGGGTGGAAGTCCCACCGCGTGCCCCACCACCCGCGGGCCGAGGAAGTTGCTCTCGATCGTGTGCAGCACGGCATAGAACACTAGCACGGCTATGAGCAGCCCGAAGGATTGGAAGATGGCGATGATCGTGAGCATGAGGCCGATAAGAACTGGACCAACTGTCGGTATGAGCTCGAAGAAGAAGGCGACCACGCCAACGATGAGCGGAAAATGCACGCGTAGCACGGTAGCCACGACCCCCGTCGTGATCGCGACGATCAAGGCCATAACCAGCTGCCCGCGAATGAACCCGCCAACCTTATCTGAGATGGCGGCTTCTACGAAACGCACGATCTGGCGATAACGCCGTGGCAAGAGCAGGGGAACGCTTGCACTGATGCGGTGCGCATCCGCAACGAGATAGATACTGAAGAATACCACGAGCACCACACTCACCACTGCGCTGGTCAGCCCCGAGAGCACGTGGAGGCTCTGGCCGAGCACACCACTGAATGCCGCCTGCAAGCCTGAGGTGACGGTGCCAAGCTGCTGGTTGAGGTTGAGATTGATTCCGTGCGCCTGCAGGTAGAGCTGAAGCTGCACCAGTAGCCGCTCCGTGGCCAGCGTGTAGGCAGGGACCTGAGTCGCCAGCAACGTGAGCTGGTTCACAAGCTGACCACCGATGAGGAACACTCCGACGACCAGCATGACGAGCAGACCGATATACACCACCAGCACTGCCAGCCAGCGCGGAAGATGGCGAGCCGTTAGTCCATCCACCAGTGGCAGCACCGCGAACGCTAAGAGCGAGGCGACGAGGAACGCGAGGACTGTTTGGAGTATGTGGCGGGCAAGCATGCCCACGGCGTACACAATGATACCGAGGATCAAGACTGATATGAGGATGTCTCGTGTCTGTGCCCAGTCGATGCCATCGGACTGAGGTGGCGAGGGATTCCCCACGTCTCACTCTCCAGACTCTCTATAACTAGCACAGGCGCAGGATCGGGGTGCAGAGCATACGGTTTCTTTTGCATGCCACCAAGCGCTCACTCCTCAGCCCAATGTCACGTCTGTGTCTTGCTGTGCAGCACGATAACGGCCCATATCACGGTGTGCGTATTTTTGCATCACGGCATCGAACGCACGATCCAGATTGACACCCGTGGAGTTCGCGAAGGCGATGAGAGTGAAAAGGATATCGCCTAGCTCGACCTCGAGATCCTGCGAGGACTCGCTCGCCTTCTTCAGCTTGTAACCGTAGCGGTCATTGACGAGACGGGCCAGCTCACCGACCTCCTCGACGAGACGTGCGAGATTCCCGAGCGGAGGCCAGTACTCTCCATTCCACTCCGTAACACACCACTTGTGTACGCGCTGTTGCGCCTCAGAGAGATATCGACTCACGGCTACCGCTTTCGTCGCTTGGAGCGCGTATGGGTGGAAGGGCGAGTGCGTTCGCGTTGGTGCGCCTTCTTCGGTCCAGAACGCTGCGTGCTCGCCGCTGCAGACATTTCGGCACTGGCGGCAGGACCAAGCGCCCCCATCAGACCACGCGGCAACCGGCCTGACGTGAGCTGTTTCATCATGCGTCGCATGTCTTCAAACTGCTTGATGAGCTGGTTCACATCCTGCGGCGCGACGCCACTCCCGCGGGCAATACGCCGCCGGCGGCTGCCGTCGATAATCTCCGGGTAACGCCGCTCTTCGACGGTCATCGAGAGAATCATCGCTTCCATGCGCTTCATCTCTTTACCATCGAGTGCGCTGACCAGCTCTTCGTTGCGCATCAGCCCACCCAGCCCGGGAATCATGCCGAGGAGCTGAGAGAGCGGCCCCATGCGCTTCATTGACTGTAGCTGATTATAGAAGTCTTCAAGATTGAAAGTAGCGGTGCGGAGCTTACGTTCAACGTCCTTCGCTTGCTCCTGGGAGATGACTTCCTGTGTACGCTCAATGAGGGTGAGCACGTCGCCCATCCCTAAAATACGAGAAGCTAGCCGGTCGGGATAAAAAGGCTCGAGGCCGTCCGGGCGCTCACTTGTTCCCAAGAACTTGACCGGAATGCCCGTCACGGCGCGAATCGAGAGAGCGGCACCGCCGCGAGCGTCCGAATCCATTCGCGTGAGAATAAGCCCGGTGACATTGACACGACGATGGAATTCCTGGGCTACTTTTACGGCTTCCTGGCCAGTCATCGCATCGACAACGAGGAGAGTCTCCTGTGGCGACAGAAGCTCATGGATACGCTGCACCTCCTGCATGCGCTCTTCGTCAATCTGCAGCCGTCCCGCCGTATCGAGAATGACGACGTCAAAGCCTTCGGTGCGTGCGCGCTCTGCAGCGTGCGCGCAGATGTCTTCTGGACGGACTTGTGTCCCTTCGCTATGCACCGGAATGTCAAGCTGTTGTCCCAGCGTCTCGAGCTGTTGTACGGCTGCCGCACGGTAGACATCGGCAGCCACGAGAAGGGTACGGCGCTTTTGGCCTCTCAGGAGCAGGCCAAGCTTCCCTGCTGCCGTGGTTTTTCCAGCCCCCTGCAATCCCACGAGCATGATGACGTGGGGAGGAGGGCCATCCAGACTTAGCGTCGCCTGGGTGCTCCCGAGCAGTGTCACCAACTCGTCGTGAACGAGCTGTACAACTTTCTGCGCTGGGGTGACACCATCGCTGATCTCGAGGTTTAGGGCCCGCTCGCGCAGTTTTGCCACAAAGTCGCGTACGACGCGGAAGTTGACATCTGCGGCGACGAGGGCACTCCGCACCTCTGCAAGGGCTGCATCCACATCTTCAGGATCAAGCCGGGACTTCCCACGGATCCGCTCGAACGATCCCTGAAGACGCTCAGATAGGCTCTCAAACACCACGTGTGCCCATTCTGGTGAATCCGGCACGCCGGAACCGGCGATGGTCTAGCGCCAATGGTACCACTGCGCCCTAACAGCCCTCCGTGCCAGCCGGCGCTTCATCAAGGGACAGCGCAGCTGCTTGAGGATAGAGTGACTTGAGCGCAGGGTAGAGACTGCGGTAGAGCGTGAAGGCAGCCTGGTAGATACGCTGATGGCGAGCCTCGGGTTCGACTCGGCTCCCCGTCTTCACCCACGCCCGGCACCCTTCAGGCACAGAGGGCTGCAAACCTACGCCGACGGCCCCTAGGAGCGCTGCACCATACGCCGGCCCCTCTTCTGCCTGCATCGTGTCAACAGGCAAGCCATACACGTCGGCCTGAATCTGGCGCCACAGAGTACTGCGTGCCCCGCCACCGGACACACGCACGGATCGGACTGGAACCCCCATCTCGCGCAGAATCTCTAGGCTGTCGTTGAGGCTGAAGACTACCCCCTCAAGGACAGCACGTAAGACGTGAGCGCGTGTGTGACGTACCGTCACGCCGAACAAGACGCCCCGAGCCAAGGCATCGAGATGCGGAGTCCGCTCGCCCATGAGATAGGGGAGCCAGATGAGCCCCTCACATCCAGCGGGAACGCGCGCCGCTTCTCTAGTGAGAAACGTATAGGGGTCCACACCAAGGCGGGCAGCGGTTGCGGTTTCTGCTGCGGCGAAGTGATCTCGCCACCATCGGAGCGAGATGCCTGCCCCTTGCGTCACTCCCATGACGTGCCACGCTCCTGGCACAGCATGACAGAAGGTATGGACACGACCACGTGGATCCAGCGTGATTGCGGCGCTATGAGCAAACACAACACCTGATGATCCAATCGTGGCACTTACCATCCCCGGCTCCACGATCCCTGCACCTACCGCGCCAGCAGCCTGATCCCCGCCACCACCAACAATGGGGACCCCTGGCTCGAGCCCGAGCTCTGCAGCCACATCAGTCCGGAGCCTCCCTGTGATCTCGGGAGACTCGTGTACGCGTGCCAGCCAGTGCTCGGGAATACCAAGTTCCGAGAGCATCGTCGTGGACCAGCGCCGCGCGCGAACGTCGAGCAACAGCGTCCCTGAGGCATCACTGACATCCGTCGCTCGTTCGCCGGTGAGAACGAAACGGACATAGTCCTTTGGTAGCAGCACATGCTCGATCCGGCCGAACACCTCTGGCTCGTGTTCGCGTACCCACAAGAGCTTGGGGGCAGTGAAGCCCTCCAGCGCAGGGTTACAGGTCAATTGAATGAGCTGCTCCACGCCGATTAGCTCTGTAATCTCACGACATTGAGCGGTGGTACGCCCATCGCACCACAGAATTGCGGGCCGGAGCACTCGATCTTGCCCATCGAGCAATACCAAGCCGTGCATTTGCCCGGTGAGTCCAATCGCACGAATGCGGATGGATGCAACCTGGGATAACGCTCGGCGTACTGCCACCTTGGCAGCATCAACCCATAGAGCCGGATCTTGCTCGGCCCACCCGGGTCGTGGTGTCGATAGTGGATAGTCAACGGAAGCCGTAGCGAGCACCACGCCATTGTCAGCAACGACGATGGCCTTGGTGCCGCTGGTCCCCGTATCGATCCCGAGCAGCACTTCCTGTTGCACCATGCTTCGCCCCTTCAGTGCTCCAGCCACGCCCACGCTCGTTATGCTACGGATCGTGGTTGAGTAGCGTCAACGCGGAGCACTATTGGCGGTGTGCCAGCGACAATAGCTAGTCAACACGGCTACCAGGCGGTAGTATGCCGCGCTGAGGGGTACCGGAGGCGGAGGAACAAGAGGAGCATGGTGCGCAGCACGATTTCTACGCCAATCCATCACCAGCAGCTTACTGCGCCCTTGAAGATCATGCTCATTGCCCGTCTTCCGCTCGGCGACACCCTCTTCATCACACCAACTATTGAAGCGCTGCGAGCGCGCTACCCTACTGCACTCATTACGGCCGCCGTCGCCCCGCGTAATGCCCCGTTGCTCTTTCACAACCCTGACATCGACGATATCATCGTACTGCCCCTCGGGGTCGATCGGGGGTCACTGAGCCAGCTCGTTGTCACATTACGGCACCTCACACACATTCGTTACGACGTTGCGCTTTGCTTCAGTGCTCCAATACTCGGGTGGCTGCCGCGCGTCTGTAACATCCCACGTCAATTCTTTCTCGACTTTGCCCCCCTCTGGTGGCTCCTTCCTCACGACCTGCACCCATGGAACGGCAGACACGCAGTAGAGATCTATGCCGACGTGGGGCGAGAACTCGATCTACCCCGATTGCGCCACCAACTCACACTCAAGCTGACTCCTAGCGAGCAGCACGAGATCCAGGAGCTGCTCAAGCAGTTGAAGTGCACCTCAGGGCGACCGAAGGTCGTATTTCATCCGGGGAGCGGCGCAGCCCGTGGCGCCAAGCGCTGGCCTTCTCATAAGTGGGTGGGGCTCGGTCGCACACTACGAGAAGCGTATGGTGCACAGATCCTCCTCATCGGCGATAGCTTCGAGCGGCGATTGGCTACCGGTATCAGAGAGCAGATCGGTGAGCGTGCCTACAGTCTTGCCGGAACACTCACGCTACGGCAGGCCGCAGCCCTCATCGCTCAGTGCGACCTCTTTATTGGCAACGACTCCGGGCCGCTGCACATTGCCACTGCAGTCGGGACACCGGTGATCGGCATCTATGGACCGACCGATCCGAGGGTGTTCGGACCTTGGACGTTCCGCCCGCAGTACACAGTAGTCCGGCCGGCAGGTGCGGCTACAACACTGCGCTTCCTAGGTGGCCAGACGTTGCTTGAATATCTCTGGAGTCACTGGCATGTCAGTACGTCGCTTGCCCTCCTTCCCGTCGATACGGTACTTCAGGCAGCCTGTGCATACTTGGGCTTCCACTGGAAACGCGGGGATACATCTTCTCGTACGCTCGAGAGACGACTAGCGCAGCAGGTCGTATACTCAGGCTAACTGGGGAAGACTTCGCTCCTTACTTACTTAGTTATCCACCAGTACGCGAGGGCATCATGGCTGGCACAATGTTTGTTTTCGGAATTATTCTCGGTGCGCTCATCACCTTCTTCATCGTGCGCTCTGCCCGACGGGACCTCGTCAATCACATCTTCACGATTTCGCTCGCGATCGCTGTTGCCGTCGCCCTCCTCGCCCTGCTCACAGGACATGGCTTGCTGGGCTTGGTCGCGGCCGCTTTGCTTGCCATCGGCGAAGGTGCTGGCATCGCCGGGGCCACACTGATAGGCAACCGGCTGCAGCATCGAACCGACGCCTAGCGCTACACACAGCGGCGAGACATCGCCACTAGCGCCCAGCGACTACTGGCTCCTCAGGATCAGCCACGGCGTCGATATCGAAGTCCTGCGTGTCGAGCTTGCGCATCCGGAACACATCCCGAAGGGTGAACTCGGCCTCAGACTTCCGTCCGAGTGATCGCACCGGATGGAGAATGCGGTCGATTGATTCGTTACGAACGCGAAGCATGCAGCGATCACATTCGCACGAGGCGACCAGCGGATTGGCACGCGGTAACTGGCGCGCAGCCGTCCGGAACTTCTGGTAGCGGTCCGAGCTCCAAAGCTCAGCGAAGGACTTTTCCTTGACGGTGCCTAGCGGTGAGGTGCACTGACAGCACGGCAGAACGGCCCCATTTGCCAGGATAAGACTGAAGTACCACCCCACATAGCACGGACGTGGTTCTGCCCTGCCTTCATTCTTCTCAAAGTACGTAGGAAGCGTAGCGGCAAGCGTGGGAATGTTCGTTTCTATACCAAGCTCAACGGCCCGCTTCTGCGCCTTGGCCAGCAGTTGGATGAGCCTCCGGTACTGTGCCGGGGCTAAGCACAAATCGTCACTAGCCTCGCGTGTCACCACGTGCACCATTGAGACATTGTCTGCGCCAATCTCGTGCGCCACCTCCACCATCTGTTGCACCTCGTGGAAGTTGATCGATGAGATGACAAAGGACAGCGTCAACAGCGGGCTGGACTTCCCTTGGCGGCGCTTCTCCTGCACAAGATTGATTAGCCGCGCTTTGACGGCAAGGTAACGCTCTGGAGTCTCAGTCTGGTGCACACGAGGGTAGGTCTCGGGGGTACCTGCGTTGAGGCTGATCTTTAGGCGGTCAAGATCGGCAGAGACGAAGCGCTGCGCCAGCTCGAGATCAAGGCGTGATCCGTTTGTCGTCATCGTCACATACATCGAGCGCGACTTTGCGAACTCCACCATCTCAGCAATGTGCTTGTTCAGCGTCGGCTCACCGCGACCAACAAGGTCGATCCGCCGCGTCCCCAGGCGGTATAAGTCATCAACGATAGACCGGAACTGATCAAAGGGCATCAGACCTTCGCGGAAACCAGCGAAGCGTAGAGCGGTACCCGCATCCACACGGTCTACCGGAGGATGGTCCCAACACATCACACAGCGGTGATTACACGGATCGGCGACACCGATCTGTGCATGGAGTGGGCCGATCACAGGACGCCGGCCGGAGGCGGCTCCCCAGAGAACAGCGGCTCCTTGACGAGCGATGCTCACAAGACGCCGAGCTCGTGTGCCCAGAGGAGGTGAATCGACATGCGCTGTAGAAGGAGCCACTGCCATAGCCGCTCTCGTACTCCCCATTGATGAGGCTCAGCCACCCAGATTAGCGTCCGTTACCCGGGTTGATGAGGTGTTGGTTGTGCGCGCGGGAGTGCACTAACCCAAGGCTAACCCGCGAACAGCGATGCTATCGACGATCCATACATAGGACAGCGCTCGGCCTCAGCCGCAGTCAACCAATCGCGAAGGAGGAGTGAGTGTCGGTCGCTGAGCCCATTGCGGCAACTTGGCCGCCAACAGGTTCCCACTCCGAAAGCCCGGCACCATCCGGCTCACGCCGCCTCGGCGGTCAGTTCCCTATTGATCTCTCGATCATTCTGGTGACCTTCAACAGCTGGAGCTACGTGCAACGCTGTTTACAGCTTCTGCCGTCCGCCTGCTCTGGTGTGATGAGTGAGATCATCGTCATTGACAACGGTTCTCGGGACGGCACACCTGAGCGTATCCTTCAGGAGTTTCCTGATGTCACCATTGTGCGTCTCGCGCAGAACGTCGGATTCGCTGCCGCGAACAACCGGGGCATGGTGGCCTCTCGCGGCCGGCACGTGCTCCTCCTCAATAGCGATACTGAACCGGCGCCGGAAAGCCTCACCCAACTGGTGAAGTTCTTGGATGACCATCTGCACGTGGGAATCGTGGCCCCACGGCTGCTCAATACCGATGGCACCGATCAGGGTACGGCAAGGAGCTTTTCAGGACCACTCGATGCAGTCCTTGGCCGTACCTCGCTTGTCACGAAGTGGTTCCCCAACAATCTGCGTGCACGGCGGACTCTCTACTCGCGGTGGCACACAGATGCTGATCCGTTCCCGGTAGATCAAGTGTCTGGTGCGTGTTTGCTCGCCCGGCGCGAGGCGATCACGTACGTGGGATTGCTCGACGAGAGCTTCTTCTTCTACTGGGAAGATGGCGATTGGTGCCGGCGGTTCAAGCTACTCGGATGGGAAGTGTGGTGCCTACCAGCCGCAAAGGTGATCCATCACGAGCACAAGAGCAGCTCAGGGCAATCTGTGCGCCTAGTAATTCAGTTCCACCGCAGCGTGTACCGCTACTACTGTAAGCACCATGCTCCTTTCCCCGCGCACCCACTCCGGTTGGTTGCTGCAGTCGGTCTCTCCGGTCGCACGGGGGTGATCCTCGGTTCGCGCCTCCTTCGCCGGGTAGCATCCGGACCCGTGAGGTCCACACACCGATGACTTTGCGCATCGCACTCGATGGTGGCCACCTGGGTCGTCGTGTCGGTGGCGATAGCACCTACATCGCGGGCCTCTTGCAGGGGCTTGCTGCTATCGATCATCCGTATCGGATCGTGGTCTTTTCGCCGCGTCCCGAGAGTGCCTGCGATCTTATTCCACGGGATGATCGGTTCGAGCTGCGAGGAACCGGGCCGCACCTTACCCTGCTCCGCAACAGTGTCACTCTACCCGCCAGAACCCATAAGAACTTCGACGTACTCCACGTTCTTCTCTACGCACCACCTATACTGTCCACCCGGCTTGTGCTCTACATACCTGACGTTTCCTTCTTGACGCACCCTCAGTTCTTTCCCGCACGCGTGCGCACACGCCTCCGTTGGAGCACGCTCGTGGGAGTGCATCGCGCTGCTCAGGTAGTGACGTGCTCGGAGCTCTCTCGCCAACTGTTGATCGCAGCCTATCGGATTCCACCGGATCGTGTGTGTATGGCCCCCATGGGGGTGAATCACCATCACTTCTACCCCCGTTCGCCAGACGTAGTGGCCGAAGTCCGCCGGCGGCTCGATCTGCCCGAGCACTACCTCCTCTACGTTGGCAATCTCCATCCTCGGAAAAACTTAGAGGGCCTCCTTAACGACTATGCCACCCTCCGCCGCCGGCGAGCAGACGGCGTTCCTCCACTCGTCATCGTTGGCTTGCCCTGGTGGAGCTCGACCAAGCTTCCAACGCTCATCCGCTCACTAGGATTAGACAGCGTTGTGCTTCCACTGGGTTGGGTGAGCGATGCCGATCTCCCTGCGGTGATGTGCGGCGCAACGATGCTGATTTATCCATCACTGGTGGAAGGCTTTGGGTTGCCGCCAGTTGAAGCAATGGCGTGTGGTGTGCCCACAGTAACGCTCCGTCTGTCTGTGTTTCCGGAGATTCTCGGCGACGCGGCTGTATTTGCCTCTCCGGCTGCAGGTGGTCTCGTCAGTGCGATGGAAGCGCTCCTGACACGCCCTGCGCTCGTCCAGGAGAAGCGACGCGCCGGCCTGGTATGTGCCGCTCGCTACCGCTGGGAAGCGAATGCCGCCATCACGTTGGAAGCGTATGAACAAGTAGCGCAGAAAATGAAGAAGGCAGGCTAGCTTCTTGGATTCCAACTACTCTGTGAACGTCTCCATTCTCATCCCGACCTACAACACGGTCGACTGGCTCGAGAACTGTCTCGGCGCTGTGTTCGGCGAAGAGATTCCGGATTCCGAAGTCGTGGTGTTCGACAATGCCTCTACTGACGGTAGCAGCGAGCTCGTAGCACAGCGCTTCCCACAGGCGCGCCTTCTGTGCGCGAGACCGAACATTGGATACGTGCGGGCGGTCAACACCCTGTTGGAGAACAGCCACGGAAAGTATTTGATCCTGCTCGATTCGGATACAACTCCCGAGCAAGGATCGCTGCGCCACTTGGTAGCGATGCTCGAAGCGGATAGCCAACTGGGCGCAATCGGCCCACGGCTCATCGGCATCGACGGTCAGCTTCAGCGCTGGACTGCAGGGCATCTGCCAACATTCAGCAGTGTGAGCGCCTTCTATCTCGGCCTCGACCGTATCGCCGCCCACTTTGGCGTCGACTACGGCCTTTTCCTCGCTCGTGATCTCCGCAAGCCCAAGATGGTGCAGTGGTTGTGCAGCTGCTGCCTGGCGCTACATCGCAACGCAATTGTCGCAGCCGGTTTGATGGATGAAGCCTACTTTTCCTATCTGGGTGATCTAGACCTCTGTCGCAGAATTGCAGAACAGGGATGGGCTGTCCAGTACGATCCGCGGGTAACAGTTCTCCACGCGCAAGGACGCAACACCGCACGGGAACCTGGTTACACCTCTCCCGACACGATCTCCGGTCTGGATCACTACCTGGCAACCCACTGCAGCGCTGCTACTTGCAAAGCGTTACGGCGGGTTGAAGCCCTGGGCTATGCCGCTCGCTCATTTGCGTATCGTGGACTGGCGTTCGCCAAGCATAGCCCGCGGGCCGACCGTATGGCGACGATGCACTGGAACTGGCTTCGGCAACGCTGTGCTACGCGGACAGTGCGCACCGAAAACTAGCGACAAGACAGGAGGAAACTTTTTATGGACCTCAACGGTGCTGCCCTGCTTCGAAGATGGCGCACGATCGCCGTTGTTGCCGCTCTCGGCGCAGTTCTAGCTCTGCTTGCAACTTTCGTACTCCCGCAGAAGTATCAGGCGACGACGTCACTCCTGATCCGTGCTGAAAACGTGCGTATCTTCAGCGGTAACGGTCAACCGGCGGTGGGCCCGAATGACTACAGTCAGACAACGGCGCTCGTCAAGACGATCGATGAAACCCAAGCCGCCATGCTCTCCAGTCGCGCCGTGGCGGAGTCGGTTGTCCGCCAGCTCCACCTGGATCAACCGAAACCGCCTGCCAACTGGTTTGCAGCCCTGAAGAGCTTTGCTCGCACAGTCCTTGTTGTTGTCTGGGACATTGCTCGTTACGGCTATTACAAGCAGCCGGGCCCATTTGAAGGCGCAGTCGAGAACGTACAGCACTCTTTGACCGCTCAGCCCATCCAGGACTCCTACTTGCTCAACGTCCAGGCAACCGCAGGTGATCCACAGGATGCCGCCAACATCGCGAATGCTGCCGCCGCCGCCTTCATTCAGTACTCACAACAGGTGTACGGACAGGAAGCTAAGACTCACGCCGAGTTCATCAAGAGTGAAGTTCAACGGTCCCAGCAATCGGTGACAATGGCGGCGGCTAATCTATCCCAGTACAAGAAGGAGCACAATCTTCCTTCTCTTGACAATCAGTTGCAGCTGGATGTGACGACGGCCAATACAGCAAAGACGACGCTCCAGACGAACCGTGAGGAGCTTGCTGCCGCCAAAGCCCGGCTGCAGCGCATCGATCAGCAGATCGCGAAGATCACCCCTACCATCGAAGAGACACAGAACCAGTCTGGTCGCGCTACCTCGAGCACGCAGGGAGGTAATCAGACAGTCGCTCAAACCGGCACCCAACACTCCTCTGGCCAGACGTCACAGTCCTCTGACTCGCAGACGTCGAAGGTAGTTGGTCACGGCACGTCATCGTCAGTCCCCAATGCCCCTGCAGCTTCTACCAATCCGACGACTCCTCCCTCTCTCCCGGCAGGTCGCTTCGGAGCGAGCAACGGCACGAGTGACCAGAGCTCAACTTCGAACGGCACGAGCACCACGCGTACCACAACGTCTCCGTCAGATGTCACCACCAGCTCCACACAGAAGGTGACCATCAGCCCGAGCAGCACTGATCAGCAGTCCACAGCGACCCAGGTCATGACAAAGGTCAATCCGGTCTATCAGGGCCTTGTGGAGGCACAGCAAAAGGCAGCACAAGACATCGCTGCTCTTGAAGCCGAGGATGCAGTGCTTGCCAAGGCAGTGTCACAGGCCGAGACCGCACTCAATGTTTTCCCAGCTGCCCAGAGCGAGTTGACGCAGCTCCAGCTCCAGCTCGATGCTGCCAACAACACCTACCTGAAGCTCCGCGGCGAGTATGAGGATGCACTGATCACCGAGGCACAGTCGGTCAACGATATGACAGTGGTAGATAGGGCAGTACCCCCTCTGTATCCAGCAAAGCCACTCAAGTTCCTCTATGCCCTCCTCGGCCTTGGCGTCGGAGTAGTTGCTGGCGTGGGTGTTTCGCTCTGGCAGGAATACTGGACACAGACCCATCCGGCGAAGATCGCTGCGCCACGCCCAACACCGGGGCGGAGCGTACCTGAGATCGGAGCGGCATTCACGAAAGACGGCGGCGTGGCATGAGCACCGCTCGCATTGTCGGGTGGAATGTACTGGTTCAGCTCGGCTCTCGGGCCACCCAGCTCGTGTTGTCGGGATTGGCCACACTGGTCCTCGTCCGTAGTCTCGGTCCCACGACGTACGGCGAGTACGCGCTCATCCTCACCATCATCTCCTTATGTGGACTTATTTCTGAGGCCGGAGTCGGCAGGATCGCAACCCGAGACATGAGTTGCAACCCTGATGAGGAACCGACTCTCCTGCTCCAGGCCGTGGGGCTCCGGTTTGCTCTCGGCGTCGTCTCTACCGTTGTCGCCCTAACGACCGCCCTCGTCATCCACTCCTCTGAGGCCATCGTCTTCGGTGTAGCGCTTGGATCCCTCATCTTCTTCCTCGACGCTTTGGCTTCCGTAGGGCTCATCTTTCAGGTCCGCCTCAAGATGCACTACGACGCCATGGCAATGGTATTGAGCAAGTGTGCCGTCTCGGCAGTGGTGATCGCCGCCGCCGCCTTCCATGCTCCACTGTTGGTCTTTGTCGCAGCGCAGGTCGCCGGATCCGTGGTGATGGCCACAGTCGCGGTAATCTTCGCGCTCCGGCTCACGCCCATGCGTCTCAAAGTCGATCCTGCTCGTATCACGAAGCTGCTGCGTGAGAGCATTCCGAGTGGCGTTGCTCTACTCGTTGCCGTCGTCTATCTCAAGCTCGATGGCCTCCTCCTAGAGGTATTCAAGGGATCAGCAGCCCTTGGTATCTACTCAGCAGCCTACCGGCCCGTCGAATACTTCTTGCTCGCGGGTTCTGTGATCGCGAATCCTGTGTACCCCCTGCTCTCTCGCGACTTTGGCAAGGATCGCGTGAGCTTCCAGAGGATCTATCAGACGAGCTTCATCGCCCTCATCGTTCCCGCTGGCGCACTAGCAATTCTCAGTCTTGCCTATGCACCGCAGCTCCTCAATCTCGTCTTTGGTGCAAGCTATGCCGCATCAGCAACTCCATACCGCGTGTTGATCTGTGTCCTGCCACTGCTCTTCTGTAATGGCTGGCAGGCACTCGCGCTCTTGGCAGCCAACCGGCAAACCGTGACGATGTACTTGGACTTCGTAGGACTCGCTGTCAACGTGACCGCAAACCTCTTGCTGATCCCGAGATTCGGACCGGAAGGCTGCGCCATAGCAGCGCTACTCACCGCTATTGTGGTCAGCAGCACCGGCAACGTTGCCGCTCGCCGCATCGCTGGTGTCATCTTGCCCAATTCCCAACTGACTCGGATTGTGGCAGCTACCGCCGTTTGCACCGCGCCGCTACTCTGGATCGGTCCCACGCTCTGGCCACTCACTGGAATTGCAGCGGTCGGACTGTATCTCGGCTTGCTCTTCCCACTCCAGGTCCTCGATCTGGGGCAGATCAGAGGTTTACTGCCAGCTCGCTCCTTGCCAGTTTCCAGGGAGATTTCACTGTGACAGAGGACGTAGAGATGCCAACGTGGACGGTTGTACTGCCAACGTACAACCGGATAGACATACTGGAACAAACGCTTCGTCACCTTGCTGCTCAAGACTATCCCCGCAATCGCTTCGAAGTCTTCGCAGTTGACAACTCTACGCAGCCCGTTCAAGCCATGGTCGAACAGGTAGCACAAGAGACGGGCGCAAGGATCAACTACCTCCGCAATGATCAGCGTCTGCCAGCAATCAAACGCAACGCAGGCTGGAAAGCTGGGGCCGGCGAGCTCATCCTCTTCATGAACGATGATGCCTGGGCAGAGCCAGATCTTCTTCGCCGGCACACCGAAGCTCACCGCCAGCACGCACCCACTGGCGTCGCCATCGTGGGCAATCTGCCCCAATCCCCAGAGATGCCCAAGACGGCATTTCTCGAGTGGTTCCGTCCTTTCTCATTCTGGGAGCTCGAGGATGGGCAGCAGCTCACTTGGATGTATTGCTGGAGCATGAACCTTTCGGTCCCGCGCAGAGTTCTCGTCGAGCACCATATCTCCTTCCACGAAGATTGGAAGGAGATCGGCCAGGAGGATCTGCAACTGGGGTATCAGCTGCAGCGCGCGCGTGTGCCGATGTACTACTGCGCCTCCGCGATCGCCTGGCACTACCATCCGCACACTCTAGCCTCTGCCTCCCGCGTCCAGCGGGAAATCGGTCGCGGTTTGCACGACCTGCAGAGACTGGTACCAGAACCAGGCATCCTCGAGCGCTACGGTATCTTCGCGTGGAGCCAGTCGCCGTGGCGCATCGTCAAAGGTTTGCTCAAGCGCGCCATGTTCAATCGTGCAACTATCCCAATAGTAACTCGCTACCTCGACACTCAAAGACGCAACAACGTTCTGACGGTGCAACTCTATTGGAAGGTCATGAACTACTGGACGACCATCGGATACCGCGAGGCGGCTCCGCGAAAGCAGGGGCGCCAACGGCTACGTGAGGTATTGCGCTGATGCGTCTGTGGGCCACCATCAAGGAAGACTTTCGAGAAATGGCTGCCCTTCGCGGCAAGCCGGCACGCGGCCTGGCTGCTCTCGATACGCTTCTCATTCCAGGGATGCTCGCCGTCATCCTCTTCCGCCTCTCGCACTTCTGCTACGTCCACAAGGCACGTCCGCTGTCACGCCTCTTCTACCTGCTCAATGTCATGCTCTTTGGCTGCGACATCGTTCCACCGGCACAGATCGGGCCTGGTTTCGTCATTGGGCACCCGGTCGGAATTACTGTCGGGCCCGCAATCGCCGGGAAGAACCTCAAGCTCTTCGGTCAGTGCGGCTTCGGTGGCAGCGCCCGACGCAATATCGCCCGTGACGGCTTTCCAGTTGTCGGTGATAACGTCATAGTCTTTATCGGCGCACGCGTGTTGGGCCCCATCAAGGTGGGGGACAACGCCGTGATTGCGTCCAACGCCGTGGTGCTCCGCGACGTCCCTGCTGGCGCTACGGCAATTGGCGTACCCGCTCGGACACGCTTCTTCTCAGCCAGCTCCGAAGACGGCGGTAATGAGATGCTTGCCGCTCGGGACCTCCCCGGAGCATCTCCCGCTGCTAGGGAGATTGAGTAGGCTATGCACATCTTCAGTGCCACAACCACCGGCCATCCAGAGCTCGAGGGTCAGGCCCCTCCACGCTGGCCGGTGCTCGTCGCCGGAGTAGCCAGCGCAGCCCTTGCTATCGTCATTGCTTCGGTCAAACTCAAATGGCAGGTTGGCCTCCTCGGCGGGGGCATTCTGGTGATCATGGTAGCGCTAGCGCGGGATCGCAGAGCGTTCTTCTTCGCCGTCACTGTTGCTTCAATGCAAGTGACCTTGCACAAGGCGTTCAGCCAGATCTTGGGCGACAACAGCTCAGGTATAGAAGCCCTCTACATCACCACTGTCGACTTCTTCGTTGCCCTGCTCTACGTTGCTTGGTTCTGGCAGGGAGGACTCATCCGCCAGCTCTCGCCATTACTCCGTCACCCCATCGCCATCTGCTTCTACCTCGCCATTATTGGTGAGGTGCTGTCTATGGTGAATGCTGTGGAAAAGTACCGAGTCATGTGGGGCGTCGCAAGAGACGCCTGGATGCTCCTACTCTTTTGGTATGCTGCCGCCCACCTTTCGAACCGTAAGCTGAACTGGTACGCCGTCAGCGGTTTCTACTTCTTTGTTGTCTGTCAGGGCTTACTGGTTGTTGCGCAGTACAAGACCCACCGGCCGATTCTCGCCCAGTTACTGGCTGAACGGCGGAGCACGACGCTCGAAATCAAGGACATTTTCTATGCTCAGTCGGTCTCCTCAATATTTCGGCCTTCTGGTACCGCCATCCACCCAGACTTTCTCGCGACTTCACTGTTACCTATGGGAGTCATCGCGTGCGCCATCGCAATTACTCACAAGAACCGCCGCATTCAGATCATCTCGGCGGCCGTGTTTGGCTTGTGCTCTCTGGCGATGGCGCTGACGCTCGCCCGTGCCGCACTCGCCGGCTACGGTGTCGCACTGATCCTCACCCTCCTGCTCATCGCGGTGCGTGGCCTAGCATCGAAGTCACGTGTCCGTGGAGCATTTTTCATAGGAGCTGTTCTGCTGGCCGCTGCATCAGTACCGATCATCCGCAAGGTGATTGCCGACTTCCATCAGCTCAACCAGGAACTCGACGCACGGGGCCAGCTCTTGCACTTGGCATGGAAGATATTCCTCGCTCATCCCTTTGTCGGAATAGGAACGAGCAACTTCGTCAAAGTGATGCACGACTACGAGACGACCACACTGATCTTCGATGGCAACCCCGTCCATTCGCTCTATATGCTCATCCTCTCTGAATCCGGCCTGGTAGGGTTCGCCACGATGATGGCACTGTTTGTCATCATTGTCATCTTCGGGTTCCGGGCAACCCACGCACCTGATCCCTTCCTCGCAGCTATCGCTGTCGCGCTCGTCACGGCGGTGATCGGTATCTACGTCGAAGAGACGATCACATTTTCTCTGCGGGAAGACGAGCCTCTGGAGATCTTCTGGCTGATGGTGGGCTGGATCGCGGCAATAGCATCGACAGTTCCAGCCCGTCGCTCAACTGCAACGACTAGGGAGACGACGTGAACACATCAACTCTCACCGAGCGGCAAAGACACGAGATCGCCATCTACGATCAGCGCTCCACTCGCATCCTTGGAGAGGCAACCCCCGAGTCGCTGCTGCAAGGCGACGGCATCCCTTTCCCCAATCGAGAGCACGTCGATTTCCTCTCGGACGCCCTCAGTCGTATCCAGCCTCTGAAAGGTAAGCGTCTTCTTGAATGTGGTTGTGGCCCTGGGCATCTCTCGGTCTATCTTGCCAAGCAAGGAGCCCAGGTTACAGCTGTCGATGTGTCACCAGGCAATATCGCCCTCTGCCAGGCCCGTGCTAGCGCAAACAACGTCGCGGTCGACTACCGCGCCATCCCCATCGAAAGTCTCGACTTCCCCGATGCCATCTTCGACGTGATCTTGGGTAACCAGGTATTCCACCACCTCGAGCGCGAGGTCGCTGCAGCGAATCTCCGTCGAATGTTGAAGCCAGGCGGAGTGGCAGTGCTCTGCGAGCCGGTGCTCATGGTCAAGTGGGTCCGCTGCATCAGAACAACAAAGCCTGTGCTCCGGCTGCTGCCGCTCCACCGGGATACTCCCGATGAACGCCCCCTTACCGAGGCAGACCTGGCAGTACTTCGGCGTCACTTCCAGATCGTCCATTACACCCCCTTCCAGCTGCTCGTTCGAGCGCACCAGTGGGTGCCGATGAGCGATGGACTGTTCCAACAGCTCCTCCGTATCGACCGGACGCTCCTCGACCACGTTCCCGGAGCTGGCCGCTGGGCTAGATGGGCTGTGATTGAGCTACGGTGAAACTATCTACCTTGTTGATGCATAGGCTCGTCCCTCTGTTGGTCACGACGCTGCTGGCCGTGTCCGCACTGCCAGCAGCCTCCCACGCCGCTCCTCCTCCATCAAAGATCGTCTTCGCCGCCTACAATGAGCAGCTCAACACATCACAGACCCAGATCACTACCGAGCAGGATCTCTTTACGGTCAATCCAGACGGCACTGATCTCACCGAGCTCACCTTCCCCTCTGACGGGTACTGGTACGACTATCCTCAATGGGCACTCGGAGGCACCAAGATCGTCTACATCCGCCGCTCCGGCCCCTACTCTCTCGACGACAACATTTGGATGATGAATACAGATGGATCAGATCAGGTCCAGCTCACCCACGATTTCATTCCCAAGGGCCAGCCAAAGCTGACTCCCAATGGCAAGACCCTGATCTTCACCGCTGAGTGGCGCCAGTTTCCGCAGTCGGCAATTTATGCCCTCCATCTTGAGACGGGGCTGATTCAGAATCTCACTGCAATGCACAGTCCCACGACGGGTGCCGACGCAGACCCTAAGATCACGCCGGACGGCAACAAATTGGTCTTCGTGTCACGGGGGACAAACAGCCGCAATGGCCAAGTGTTTGAGATGAACATTGACGGTACGGATGCACACCAGGTGTTTTCCGATCTCTGGCTCAACACAGACCCCGTGATGTCTCCCAATGGCAAGTACATTGCGGTCTCGGCGTATGTCGAGCCCGGCTCGCCACTTGCCAACGATAAGCTCACTTCAGTAAAGCGCTCCGGATGGGTGCTCGAGCGGCTCGATCCAGCGACCCACCACGCGGTCGCTCTCACGCATAACAAGGATTGCTCTACTAGCTTTCTTCCCTGTGCACCAAACGATGGCACTGCCTACGTACCCGTCTGGTCACCAGATGGATCCGAAATCGCCTTCCTGTCGGTGCGTGGCTTGAGCCTCGGTGGCATTTATGCTGTCAGTAACGATGGCACGACCTCCCGTGTCATCTTCGAAAGCCTGTATCTGCGCATCTCCTGGTTTGACTGGGCAGTAATGACCGGCACTACCGTGAAGCTGCCCCCACCGCCGAGCTCCCCTGGTATCGTGGTGTTCTCTTCTCGCTTTCATCCACAGCAGG
>JAMCTA010000106.1 GCA_023381895.1 Chloroflexota bacterium | reverse complement strand
CGTGGCACGCCAGCCCCTACGTGTTCATTTCTCCCTGGCCGAAGAGCAGTCCTTTTTGGTACCCGCGCAGCAAGGTCAAGTGGGTGATGCACTTTCACTCCGAGGGCTACTTCATCCACGACGCACCGTGGGAGCCCAACTCAGTCTATGGACCGGGTTCGGAGAATGGACCTGACGCGAGTCACGGCTGTGTCCAGGTACCCCACACTGCGATGAAATTCCTCTATACGTGGACGCCAAATGGGACCACTGTCGTCATCGCTCCTTGATCAGCACCACTCCGCCCTCAAAGGGTAGCCTCGCCTAAAGACGGCGCGGTGGCATCACTGCGAAATAGGGCGGCCCAAAGCAAGGTGGAAGCGAGATAGCAGCCGCCCGTGAGGGCAAAAGCAAGGGAGAAGCCGCCAGCGGTCCGAACTAATCCGCTGAGCGCAGACCCCACGGCCCACGGCACTTGAAACGCGATAAGCAGTAATCCGTAACTCACCGCCCGCATGTGACCGGGCACCCGGCGGATGAGCCAACCCACAGCGGCAGGCTGTGCCATGTCCATCGCCATGCTGCGCAACGTAAACAGCGGTGCTGCCAGCGCAAAGCAGGGCGCCAGCGCAAGACCTGCGAGCAAGAACGTTGCGATCCCCTGCGTCAGCACCATGGTCCGCGCCATACCGAGGCGTGGAATCACCCAGCCAGCCACTGCGGTCGCAAGGGCGACGAGGACACTCGTCACTCCAGCAAGCAGGCCGAACTGCGCGAGCGTCGCCTGAAGCTGACCAACGAAATACAGATTGAGGTAGGGGATGAGCAAGCCAGCTCCTAAGCCAACAGTGCCAGTAACCGCGCCGCCCCGCCAGAGCAAGGGCCACCAGCCCCGCGGGCCATAACGGGATGCTTCTGCGATGTGCGTTGCTGAGCGCCGCTCTGAAAAAGCGAGGAGAAAGGCGAGTGACGGGAGAGCTGCCGTCGCGAGAGCAAACAGGAGCGTGAAGCGGAGCGCAACCGCGCCTCGGGAGCTGACATTGAGTATCTCCGCCCACCATCCTGGCAGCACCCCGCCCAGCACGCTGCCTACAGCACCCCCACCGGCCTGGAGTGCACCAGCCAGCGAGAGCACAAATGGCTGCTCATCAGGCGATGTGATCTCCACCAGTACGGGTAGGCTGACCACCTCCGCAGTGGCGCCACCGGCGCCTGCCAGGAAGCCACCTAGTCCCAAGATGACCGGATGGACTACCAGGCTCTGCGCCGCTGCGCCGGTGACGAAGAGCATGCCTCCCACCATAAGAGTGCGCTTCCGGCCCCAGGAATCCGCCAGCAAGCCCGCGGGTAGCACAGCAAGCGCCGCTCCAATGGCAACAGCAGCATTGATGTTGCCGAGCGCTACGGTATCGACGCCCACAGCGATCGCATAGAAGTTGAAGGCCACCGCGAACACGCTGAGGCTGAGAGCCACCCCCGCCGCCGCGGTAATGAGCAGCCAGCGTGCCCGGCGCTGCCCCGGCTTGACGTCGCCAGCTACCACACTATCCTCCATTGACGCCGCAACTCTCGCACTCTTCCAGCCTAGCTGGTTGCAGGCAACAGGCTAGGTGGTACTGCCGCCCTCATCACCACAAATCCCTACGAGAGGACCCGGTCTCCATGTCCTCACGGTTGTTCGTGATCCTGGGCATTGGCCCCACTTGTGCGGCTGCTGGGACAATTGGTTTCTAGAGCCAGCCATCACAAGTATGCTGCGGAGGAAGATCGAGTGCCTATCGTCAATCCCGTCAATGCCTTTACCGACACCCCCCTCCCGACGGAGGCGTGGAGACGCTTCATCGCCGGCTGGCAGCCCCAACTGGAGCGTGAACTCGTCTCGCTCCAGGCTGGTCTTGGTCGCTATCTCTACGAAGACATCTACGCCCCCGATGACCTTCCCGCCTTCCCACGCTCGACCGTCGATGGTTTCGCTGTCCAGGCCGCCGATCTCGGCGACGCCAGTGCCGAGCGCCCGGTCGAGCTGGACGTGACCGGCGAAGTGGTGATGGGTCAGGAGCCAACAGTCACGGTGGCGCGCGGTCAGGCGGTCAAGATCCCTACCGGCGCCATGCTGCCGGCAGGCGCCAGCGCTGTGGTCATGGTGGAATGGACCGTCCCATCGATGCCAGGCCGCATCGTGGTGAGCCACTCTGTAGAGCCAGGAGGCAACACCATCGCCCAGGGTGAAGACGTTCATCGCGGCGAGCTGCTCTTGCAGGCCGGCCGCCGCCTCCGGCCGGACGACCTGGGTGGCCTCGCTGCCATTGGCTGTGTTGAAGTGCCCGTGGCCCGGCGGCCAGTCGTAGCAATCATCTCAGGTGGCGATGAGGTAGTGCCACCGCACGTCGAGCCTGGGCCAGCCCAGGTTCGCGATGTCAATAGCACGCTCCTCGCTGCTTTGGTGCAAGAGTCTGGAGGGCAACCCTGGCTGCTGGGCATTAGTCGCGACGACCCTGCTCAGCTCAAAGCACTAGTGGAGACGGCGTTACGTGGCGCGACCGCCGTCATCGTCTCCGGGGGCAGCTCTGTCGGCACCAGAGACCTGACACGAGCTATCCTGGACGAGATGCCGGGAGCGCGAGTCGTGATTCACGGTATCGCCGTCCGTCCTGGGAAGCCAACACTGCTTGCCTGGGTCGGAGGCCGTCCATTCTTCGGGCTGCCAGGCAACCCGGTGTCCGCCTTTGCAATATTCAGGCTCTTCGTTCGCCCGTGCCTGGAGCGTCTCCAAGGGGCGACTGATCCAGAACGAGTCCCGATCCGTGCCGTCCTCACTAGAGATGTGCCACCATCCGGCGGACGGGAAGACTACGTCCAGGTGCGTGTGTTCGAAGCGAATGGAGAGATTCTGGCAGAGCCGGTGCTCGGAAAGTCGAATCTCATCTTCACCGTCGTGCGTGCCAATGGGTTGATCCGGGTGCCGAGCGAGCAGCACGGGCTACCGACGGGGGCAACAGTCGCTGTTTGGCAATACTAGCGCGTCATTCCTCATTACCGAATCAATAGTAGTAGACTGTGGAAGCGACGGTGCGACCCGTCTGAAGGTCTGGCGCATCCATGCCCGGCGCAGACGATAGCTCCTCGCGCTATCGACGGCCACATTGAGGAATGGAGCGCCAGCCCGCAGAGGACCGCGGCGCCGCGAGGCCCTTGAGCCACGGCCGTTCCACGAGGAGAAGAACTGATGACCACAGTGCGAGTCGGACTCATCGGAGCAGGCTTCGTCACAGAGCTTCACGCCACAGCCTTAGCCCAGGTGAAGAACGCAAGTGTCGTTGCCATTACAAGCCGGAGAGGCGAGCGTGCACGTGAGCTCGCACACCGCTTCGCGATCCCCACGGTTGAGCCGGCCTGGCACGCACTCCTCGAGCGCAGCGACATCGACGTAGTCACCATCGCAGTCCCGAATGACCTCCACGCTGAGATCTGCATCGCAGCGGCACAAACTGGGAAGCACGTCATTGTGGAGAAACCGCTCTGCCGCACACTCGATGAAGCAGACGCGATGATTGCCGCCTGTCGCACACACGGCGTAAAGCTCATGTACGCCGAGACCCTGGTCTTCACCCCCAAGTACGAGCGCGCACGGATGCTCGTGCAGGAGGGAGCCCTGGGGGAAGTGTATCTCGTGAAGCAGCTCGAAAAGCACTCGGGGCCGCACAGCCCTTGGTTCTGGGATGTCGACCGCTCCGGCGGCGGCGTCCTCATGGATATGGGGTGCCATGGGCTCGAATGGTTCCGGCACGTCTTGGGCAAGCCGGCGGTGAAGAGCGTCTCTGCCCAGCTCAATACATTCCTCCACAGCAACCGGACCAGAGGTGAGGACCACGCCATTATCATCGTGACATTCGCCGGCGGTGCCGTTGGGCTGAACGAGACCTCCTGGGTGCAACAAGGGGGCATGCAGGATCGGGCTGAGATCTACGGCAGCAAGGGCGTTACCTACGCAGACCTTCTACTCGGCTCGTCGCTCACGACCTACAGCGAAACGGGCTACGGCTATGCCGTAGAGAAGGCCGCCTCTACCAGCGGCTGGTCCTTCACGATGTACGATGAGCTGTGGCACTACGGCTTCGCCGCAGAAATGCAGCACTTCATCGATTGTGTCGCTGCTGATCACACCCCTCTTGAAACAGGTGAAGATGGACGAGCCGTGCTTGAGATGATCTACGCTGGCTATGAGTCCGCAAGAACCGGGCAGACGGTTGCGTTACCCTTCTATCGAAAGGTTGAGAAGCCAATCGATCTCTGGTATGGAGTAGCTCCGGAGTGATAGGGCGGTTCAGGGATAACGCGGCACTATAGCGCTGCGCTCTAAAGATGGGTTGAGGGAGGTTCTGGTGCGTCAGCAGCGCCGGAGGCTTCTCCCATTGCGCAGCACGCCTACTGCTCACTCGAGGCATCCCGCACCTCACAGGCTCTGGTGGCTACCGCTCGCTCTGGCCGTCGCAATTGCCCTGCTCTTCCTCACCGCCACCAACCTGGCGTTTAGCCTGTTCGCCCGCAAAGATATGGGTGCTGTCCCGACTCCAGTTCAGCCGGCACCCGTACCACAGCAGGCGGCACTGAACGCAGCTTTAGCGTTCGTGCGTTCCTCGACCTGTCTGCCTGGATCACTCAGTGTCGAACGGCAACCCACCCTGCAAAGAGCGTCATGGGAGATGCGCGTCAGTGCGGCCGATCCACACCGCTACTTTGTTGCTGCCGCCGATCCCACAACCCAGCACCTTCTCGACATCTGGGTCGTTGAAGGAGGTCAGGTAGCCACAGTCGCAGGCAGCCTGTGCCCCGGCTTACCGCGCGCCCCCACGACTGAGGTGACAGAGGCCGCCGTGCTCTTCACCCCACAAGGCTCGTGAAACGTGGCAAGATGAGAAGTAGAGACACGGCGAAGAGAGAACAGGTGCAGGAAGGTAAGAGAGCGTGACGGTCGAGGCGGAGGCGCAGCAGCATCGTGTGCTGGTAGCAGACAGAATCGCTGAGGAGGGTTTGGCTCTGTTACGCCAGATTGCGTCTGTGGACGTGCGCACCGGCATGAAAGAGCCCGAGCTCGCTGGAATCATCAGTGACTACGACGCGCTCGTAGTGCGTAGCGAGACGAAGGTCACCGCTGCGGTGATCTCCGCAGCGAAACGCCTCCAAGTCATCGGACGCGCTGGCGTTGGGGTCGACAATGTCGACGTTCCTACGGCCACGAAGCATGGTGTGATCGTCGTGAACGCCCCAACAGGCAACACCGTAGCCGCCGCAGAGCATACCTGGGCCCTCCTTCTGGGCATTGCACGCCACGTGGCCTCAGCAAACGCCAGCTTGCGCGCAGGACGCTGGGAGCGCTCGCACTTCATTGGCACGGAGCTGCGTGGAAAGACGCTGGGCGTCGTAGGTCTGGGACGAGTCGCCAGCGAAGTCGTGCAGCGGGCCCTTGCCTTCGAGATGCACATTCTCGCCTATGATCCGTTCATCGCTCCGGAAGCGGCGGAACGCATCGGGGCGCGTCTCACGACCCTTGAAGGGGTGCTGCGGGAGAGCGACGTTGTGTCGCTACACGTCGTACTGAACGACGCTACGCGCAATATGATCGGGAGTGAGCAACTGGCCCTTATGAAACACACTGCCTATATAGTCAACTGCTCGCGCGGCGGCGTGATCGATGAGGAAGCGCTGCGCGAAGCTCTGCAGCAGGGTAGGATTGCTGGCGCAGCGCTTGATGTCTTTGCGCAGGAACCAGCTGGCGATAGCCCGCTCGTCCGGGAAGAGCGTGTGCTGGCAACACCGCATCTTGGCGCCTCAACGGCCGAAGCCCAGGTGAGTGTGGCAGTAGACGTGGCAGAGCAGATCGCTGCCGTTTTCCGTGGCGAGACGCCACGCTACGCGGTGAACGTGCCGATCTCAAGCGCTACTGCTGCCGCCCTGCGCCCCTATCTCCCCGTAGCCGAGCTGACCGGCAAGCTCGTCACCCTGCTGAGCGATGGGCAGCTCCAGTCATTAGAGATCACCTACGCCGGTGATCTGGCTGAGCAGGAAACAGATGCCCTACGTCTTGCGACACTGGCGGGTCTGCTGGGGCCAACCAGTGCCACGCGCGTCACTCTCGTCAACGCCGGTGAAATCGCTCACCAGCGGGGATTGCGGGTGGTGGAGCGGCGAGAGCCTACGCTTCCCGAGCCCTACGTCGCACTACTCACAGCGAGGGCCATCACGAATGCGGGCGGAGTCGAGGTGAGCGGGACGCTTGTCGGCCAGGAGCCGCGCATTGTTGGGATAGATGGCTATGCTGTGGACATCCGGCCCAGCGATAGCTACTGGATCATTGGCCGCCATACCGATCGCCCCGGGATGATCGGGCGCATCGGTACGCTCCTTGGCAGTTCCGACATCAACATCTCCTTCATGCAAGTTGGCCGGCGCGAGGCGCGAGGGGAGGCTCTGCTCGTACTGGGTGTAGATGAGCCCATACCCCAGAGCATCTTTCGCGAGCTACTCAACTTGCCTCACCTCCACCGCGCCAAGGTCGTGAGACTCTAAATCAAACCAGAAATGGCGTTGCGAAGGAGACCCTCTGCCCCTCCCCAAAAAAAGCTTGGGGGAGGGGTGGCGAGCCGGGGTGAGGGCTTCGCCTTTCGCAACACCACCGTGGAAGGACTTAGCAGCGAGAGCAGCAGCACCTCAGAGGTCGTCTCGCCCGGATCCTGAGGCGCTCAACGCGCACGCACCACGGTCAGGTTGACAATCGTCTTACGGCCCGCGCTCTTCTTTGTGACTCCACACCACATCCGCCGCTACAGATCCGGGCCACCGAGGGCCCGAGGGCTTGCCACCTTGCAGAGATTGCGCACCTATGCTAGCCTCATTGTATGGCAGCGTGGTGTCTGCATCACACTGCCCCCCAGAACGTGCGCAGCAGAAGGAGAAGGCCTGCCGGATCGTTAGGCGGCCTCCAGGGGAGGCAGAATGGCCCGGGAGGGCAAGATCCTTCTCCTGGGCAAAAAGCGGCTTTTGCCGAAGAGTTCTGTTTTTGCCGGCGCAGTACACGTCACGTTGAGAGACTGCTCCACCGATCCGGGGATTCCCGGCAGTGTTCTGAAGAAGGAGATCAAACCAACCAATGGCCAGTCTGACCCTTGATCACATCACCAAGCGCTTCGGTGAAGTCGCGGCCGTCAACGACATCAGCATCGCCGTGAAGGACAAGGAGTTCCTCGTCCTCGTCGGCCCCTCCGGCTGTGGGAAGTCCACGTGCCTCCGCCTCATCGCCGGACTCGAGGAGCTGTCGGACGGCAACATCTACATCGGTGACCGCTTGGTCAATGACGTCGCTCCGAAAGACCGCGACATTGCGATGGTCTTCCAATCCTACGCGCTCTATCCGCATATGAGTGTGTACGACAACCTGGCTTTCGGTCTCAAGCTGCGCAAGACCCCCCGCAAGGAAATTGAGCAGCGTGTAAATCAGGCCGCCGAGATCCTGGGCATCCGCGAGCTGCTCAACCGCAAGCCGAAGCAGCTCTCTGGTGGCCAGCGTCAGCGCGTCGCTCTGGGCCGCGCCATCGTGCGGGAGCCCCAGGTGTTCTTGATGGACGAGCCACTCTCGAACCTCGATGCCAAGCTGCGCGTCCAGACGCGCGCTGAGCTGATCAAGCTGCACCAGCGTCTTCAAACGACGGCCATCTACGTCACTCACGACCAGACCGAGGCGATGACGATGGGGAGCCGCATCGCTGTGATGCGCGACGGTGTGCTGCAGCAGCTCGACACGCCCCAGACGGTGTACGATCACCCGACGAATATGTTCGTGGCCGGTTTCATCGGTAGCCCGTCGATGAACTTCTTCCCCGCTGAGCTGCATCAGGAGAACGGGGAGGTCCGCGTGGATTCGGGCAGCTTCCAGATCGCCGTCCCAGGGCAGTACGCGGGAAAACTGCAGGGCTACGGGAAGAACTCCGTTATCCTCGGCATCCGGCCTGAGGATATGTATGACCGCCATTGGGCGCCGAACCTGCCCAACCTCAATCCCGTCACCATGAAGGTCGACGTCGTCGAGCACCTCGGCAACGAGATGTTCGCCTACCTGCTCGCCGGGAGCCAGAATGCAACGGCGCGCCTCGACTCACGGACCGACCTCTCGGCCGGTGACACCATCGAGCTGGTCGTAGATGCTAGCCGCATGCACCTGTTCGATCCAGCCACCCAAGAGGCTATTTTCTAGTCGATACGTGTACGAGAGGAGTGGAATAGGCGTCAGCCATGCCACTCCTCTGGCACAACCCGAGACACCACGGTTAGGTAGAGGAGGATAGTGCGACGATGTGGTGGAAGCGCCGCTGGGCGCGCTGGGGGGCGGTGGCCCTCGTACTACTCATCCTCATCGGCGTGGGCACGAAGGCCGCCATCGGCGCTGTGCAAGATCCCTATCTCGTCCAGTACACCGATGATACCGGGCCCGTGCATCGCTACGCTCTCGTCATCGTTCCACGCAACCCAAGTTCTCAAGAGATCGAGCGCATTATTCTCCAATTCGCTAAGAAGTACAAAGACCGTCCGCTGCTTGCCGAGTTCTACACTGATGGCAATGCTGCCATTACCTTCGAGGGTGGTGGCGCTCCCGACGACAGCGCTACTGCAGCGGAGCACGTTGGTGAGTTTTCCCGCCCAGCATCTGGATCAGGACAGGGCTGGGCCGACGCCAAGGGCAGCAAGGATAGTCACCGTCTGACCTTTAGCGCACCGTAGGGGCAGCTCCGGCTTTTGTATCGGACGAGTCGGAACGTCGCTGATGGCGGGTCGTGATCGTCACCATCAGCGTGACAGAGCCACTACAGCGGCACAGCGCTAGCACCCACCACTTTCAGGCACCGCAGCCAGGCCAATGGCACGCTGCAGCACGTGGCCGGCTCCCGGCTCTTGCCTCGCGCATCTTTATGCATCTGCTTCGTGGCACCCACGGTGCAGGCCCGTGGTCTGCGTGCCACCGTTGCCCAAGCTCCGCGACTCCGCCACAGCGCCCCCGCTGGCTTTACCACGTCCGCACGTGTAGAGCACTGATCACGCGGACACCGTTGTTGTCCTGCTAAATCAAACCAGAATGGCGTTGCGAAGGAGACCCTCACCCCCTCCCCCAAGCTTGGGGAGGGGTGGCGAGCCTTGGTGAGCCGGGGTGAGGGCCCCGCCTTTCGCAACAGGCCCCGTGGAAGGATTTAGCAATAATCCAAATGAGGATGGTCGCCATCTTGACATTTGCCAGTTGTCATTGTATATTCTCAACCATCATATCAATAATATTCATTACTGGAGATGGAATGGCGAACGAACTCCTAGGTCGGTGTCCCGTATGCGGTGACGCCCTCCACGTCACCGAGCTGCACTGCACCTCCTGCGACACCAGAATCCGCAGCGATTTTTCTCTCGGACGCTTCGCCCGCCTCTCCCGCGAACAGCTGCTCTTCCTCGAGACTTTCCTCCGCCAGCGTGGTGTCATCAAGGACGTAGAAGAAGCGCTTGGCATCTCCTATCCCACCGTACGCAGCAGGCTCGATGACCTTCTCCACACTCTTGGACTCACCGAGGAGCGTGAGCAGGAGCGTGAAAACCGGCGCGAGATCCTGCGCAGCCTCAGCGAGGGCCGGCTCAGCGCCGAAGAGGCCATGGCCCTCCTCTCCAAGGTCTCATCCCCGGGAG
>JAMCTA010000007.1 GCA_023381895.1 Chloroflexota bacterium | reverse complement strand
TCAAGGTGCTCCGTGGTGCGCACCACGTGAAGTCAAAGGTCGTCTGTGACGCGCTCTTGCTAGACGAGCACTCGCGCACGGACACCTATCCCTACATGGAGTTCGAAGAGAACGATGTCGAGGTAGCTCACGAAGCCACGGTTTCGAAGGTCGGCGAAGAGCAGCTGTTCTACCTAATGAGTCGCGGCCTCAGTGAGGCAGAGGCTGCAGGCTTGATTGTGCGTGGCTTCATCGAGCCTATCGCAAAGGAGTTGCCGCTGGAGTACGCGCTCGAGCTCAACCGGCTCATCCAGCTTGAGATGGAAGGCTCGGTCGGCTAGATGGAGAGCGTTACCCAGTCCCTACGAGGATTCTCTCGCCAGTTGCTGGACCATCGGCTGGGATCCGGTAACGAGCCCTTGTGGCTGCATGAATGGCGGCAGAGTGCCTGGCATATTTTCGAAGAGACTCCTTGGCCGAACAGCCGCACGGACGAAGAGTGGCGCCGGACGAATGTCATGGGCACGATTCGGTTCGAGCGCTACAGCGCTGTCGCGACACATGTCTCGACGCTTCCTAGCTCTGCACCATTCGTTTTCCGTTCAGTGCTCGGTGCGACTGATGCCCCAGTACTACTGACACTCAATGGTCAGGTGACCGAGCAGCGGCGATTGGCCGGAGATATCCCGGTCTGCTTCAGCCTTGCGGAAGCGGCATGGGAGCAACCTGAGCTCGTGCAACGATATCTCGGCCAGGCAGCAGCGCCGCCGTCTTTCAGCAAGTTCGCGGCGATGAATGCGGCGTTCTGGCAAGGTGGTGCCTTCGTGCACATCCCGAGATTCGCGGAAGTCTCGGAGCCGGTTCACGTGTTGCACTGGATCGAGGGCACAGAACAGGCCTCTTTGCCGCGGACGCTCATCGTGGTCGAAGATGGAGCGGAAGCGACGGTCATCGAAGGACTGGCGTCCCCGGATGATGATGATGTGCTTGCTCAGCCGGTGACGGAGATCTATCTTGGTCGTGGCGCTCGACTGCGCTACGTCAATGTACAGCAGCTGGGCCGGCCGTCGTACAACGTTGCGATTCAGCGGGCTGTGCTCGGGGCCAACTCTCGTTTGCTGTCGGTGACCGTAACACTGGGAAGCCGCTGGCATAAGTCCAACGTTGAGATGGTGCTGGATGGTGAAGGTGCCGAAACTGAGATGCTTGGAGTCACCTTTGCTGACGGCAATCAGTTCATCGATCACCACACCTTCCAGGATCACGTGAAACCTGGGGCAAAGAGCGATCTGCTGTTCAAGAGCGCGCTCAATGACCGGGCTCGCACCGTCTGGACCGGGATGATACGCGTTCATCCCAATGCTCAACGGACCGATGCCTACCAGGCGAACCGCAATCTCTTACTGTCGGGCAATGCGAGAGCCGATTCTATTCCGGGTCTTGAAATCGGCGCCAATGAGGTTCGGTGCACTCACGGAGCGACGGCGGGTCCGGTTGACGAGGAACAGATCTTCTATATGATGGCTCGGGGCTTGGACCGGACTGCAGCGGTTCGGCTTCTGGTTGATGGCTTCTTCGAGCCAGTTCTTCAGCGGATTCCGCTGGCAGAGTTGCGCGGCGAGGTCGCTTCGATCATCTCGCAACGGGTTGAGGGAGCACAGATCAGGACGGCCGAGAAGGCGCACGTGCGCTGAGACCTGGCGACGGCGAGCGGCCAGATCGGTGATCAATAGCAGGCAAGGGCGCGGCTGTGAATGATTTCACCGTGTGGCGCGCCTTTGCCCTGGCTACTCAGTTTAGTATCACGCTCGGGGTATTTGTGGGGCTAGGAGTGTTTGCCGGCACGCAGCTCGATACACACTTTCACTCTCCGCCCCTCTTCACCCTCATCTGTATCTTCCTCGGACTTGGTCTTGGCAGCTGGAGTGGCGTACAGTTGATCCAGTTAGCATTGCAGCGATCGGGGAAGCGGAAGTGACAGATCAGCCATCGCTTTCTGCAGTGTGGCGAAGGTTGCGCGTGCTAAGTGTCGTGACCGTTGTTCCTCTTGCCGTCCTTCTGCTGGTAGTCAGACGCCCGGATGGTGCGCTCGGGCTGCTGGCTGGCAGTGCGGTTGCTCTAATCAACACCCAGGTGTTGATCCGCCGGATTGAGCGTGCCGCCGGTGAACAGGCAACCCGGGCCAGAACCATTATGCAGCAAGGGTTGGCGGCACGGTTTACCATTGTGGTCCTAGCAAGCATCGTGCTGTGCAAGCTTGACTCTCGTAGTATTCCTAGCTTCGCCATCGGTATGGTAACGTTGACGCTCTTGGCCACAGCTATTGGAGCACGTCTGCTCTTACAGACTTCCCCTTCCCTTGATCACGTCTTTCCTGTGCGTGGACCCGAGACACATCGCGCTATGGTTGGGCGACCTTTGGAGTCGCGACCCCACCAGGAGTAGGGATGTTGTTATCATTGAGCTGCTCGGTAGCATCTAGGGGAAAGTGAGAGCGTGTGAATCCGGTTTCGGTCAACTTGACCTTACTCTTCCAGATCGTGTCCTTTCTCATCCTGCTGTGGCTTGCGAATCGATTCCTCTCCGGCCCGATCAGCCGCATTTTGCGTGAGCGTCAAGAACGGATTCAACAGGCCCTGGCTGCAGCAGACCGTGCTCGTGAGGAAGCGGCGGCAGCTCAACGAGCGCAGGCTGAAGAACTCGCACACACTCGCGCTGAGGCCCACGCTATTCTTGCAGCTGCGCGCGAGACGGCGGAGAGAGTTCGTGATGAGCAGCTCGATCTAGCGCGCGCTGAAGCGGCCCGCCTCGTAGAGCGTGCACGCCAGGCGATCGACCAAGAGCGCGACCAAGCGAAGCAGCAGCTTCGAGCCTATGCCGTCGAGCTAACGATCGAGGCAACGCGTCGCGTCATTGGCGCAACTCTGGATAGTGCCGGCCAGCATCAGCTCATCGCCTCTACAATTGACGAATTGGCGGCGTCGCGGGGAGGCCGGCCAGAGGAGAGTCTGCATGCCTAAGCCGCCTATTCTGGCGCTAGCTCCAGCCGCACAGTCATTACCGAACAGCCAGCCGCCGATTCCGATTGGTGAGCACTGGTTGCAGACTGGAAGTGGACTGCTGGCCATCAACTGGGACACGATCATTATGACGTGGATCATCATTGCTATCATTGTGGTCCCGCTATTGTTCCTATCGAGACGCTTTACCACTGGGATCCCGAAAGGGATCCAGAATGTGTACGAGTACGTCGTGGAGTTCGTGAGCAATCAGGCAGAGCAGAGCGTTGGCGAGCGGGCGAACACCGTACTGTCGGTCGCTGTGACGCTCTTTGTTTTCATCCTTCTGTCTAACTATCTCGGCCTCATCCCTATTCCGTACTTCAAATCGCCGACCAGTGATCTGAATACGACCCTGGCGATGGGAATCTTCGTGTTCATTCTTGTCCAATGGCTGGCACTGCGAGAACGGGGAGTTCGCGGCCAGTTACGCCATCTCACGCAGCCGTATCTCCCCTTCCTTCTCATTAACATCATCGATGAGCTCTCAAGACCAGTCACGCTCTCCTTCCGTCTCTTTGGCAACATTGTGGCTGGAGAGATCATGATCATCATCCTGCAGGCTCTGCTCTACCACGCTCCCTTCTTCCTGTTGTTACCAATGCCAATTTGGCTTGGCTTCAGCTTCTTCGTTGGTCTCATCCAGGCTTTTATCTTCATGATGTTGACGATCGCCTACATTGGGTTAGCGATTGAGCATCACGATGAGGGTGAGGCTCATGCTGATACCGGTATGCAGAGTGCAGAAGTGGAGCATGCCTAGGGTCACGCGTTGTTTCGACGATTAGCACGCAAACTTGGTATAGTTGTCAACGTTTGCGATCACAGGTTTCCCGGGTTGCGGGCACTCTCGACTGGGGTTGCAGGAAGGGTTAAATCGCTCCACTATGGATATGCAGCACGCAATTCTGATTGCCGGTGCCTTCATCGGTGCAGGCATCATGTTCGGTCTTGGCGCCGCTGGCGCTGGTGTTGGTGACGGTTTGGTGACGTCTCGCACCGTGGAGGGTATCGCCCGCCAACCTGAAGCGCGGGGCACCCTTTTGACGACGATGTTCATCGGCGTTGGCCTCATCGAAGCGCTTCCTATCATCGCCCTTGTGTTTGCCATCGTGCTTATTTTTGCGACACCTGGGAAGTAAGCAATGGCCATAGCAGGCCGTCCTCGGCGCTACGCTGAGGCACTGTTTCAACTAGCAAAGCAGCGAGACACTATTGAAGCGTGGGGACGGGGACTTGACCGTGCTGCTCAGCTTCTGGATGATGAACATGTCCTCTTGGAGTTGAGCAATCCAGAGCTCGACCAGGACCAGGTCAAGGCGTTATTGCCGCGCCTCTTGGGTATAGATGTAGCTCCAGAAGTGGTGAACATGGTGGGGCTGCTCATTAGACGTCAGCATCTGGGCATTCTTCGTCGTATCTCCGAGCTCTACCGGGATCTTCGCGATCGCGAGCAGAATGTGCGCAGAGCTGTCGTACGCTCGGCGGTGCCGCTGTCCGCCGAAGAGCTAGCGCAGCTCGAGCAGCGCTTGACGGAACGGACGAAAGCCTCGGCTGTGCTGGTTGAGCAGGTTGTCGATCCCAAGATGGTCGGTGGCCTCGTCGTTCGGGTCGGTGATCTCTTGATCGATGACAGTATCAATGCTCGCCTCGATGCACTGCGTACCTCGTTACTGCGGTCACGGTAGGGAAGGGGAATGATATGGCGCTGAGCGCTGAAGACATCACCTCCATCATTAAACAGCAGATCACTGGTGCTGACCTTGCGGTCGCCGAGCGGAGTGTTGGCACTATCGTGCAGGTGGGGGATGGCATCGCGCAGATTTTTGGTTTGTCCGGTGCCTTCGCTAACGAGCTTCTCGAGTTTCCCCATGGGGTGCGTGGCATCGCCTTGAACCTGCAAGAGGATACGGTGGGGACCATCATCCTCGGGGATGATACTGAACTCCGGGAAGGCGACGAGGTCCATACGACCGGCCGGTTGGTCGAAGTGCCTGTTGGCCCTGGACTTATCGGCCGCGTGGTCGATCCGTTGGGGCGACCAGTAGACAACAAAGGGCCGATCGAGGCCGCTGAGACATCACCGGTGGACAAAGTTGCCCCAGGGGTGATCACTCGAAAGAGTGTCAGTGTTCCGATCCAGACTGGCATAAAGGCTATCGACACCATGACGCCCATCGGTCGTGGCCAGCGAGAGCTGATCATTGGGGACCGTCAGACAGGCAAGACCGCCATCGCTATCGATACGATCATCAACCAAAAAGGTACCGGTGTCATCTGCATTTACGTGGCTATTGGTCAGAAGACCTCCAAGGTTGCTGAGATCGTGGCAATACTTGAGCAGCACGGCGCTATGGAGCACACCATCGTTGTCGCCGCCAATGCATCAGAGCCAGCCTCGATGCAGTACATCGCACCCTATGCTGGATGTAGTATGGGTGAGTACTTCCGCGACCATGGCCAGGATGCGCTGATCGTGTATGATGACCTCTCTAAGCACGCCGCGTCCTACCGCCAGGTGTCGCTGCTCCTCAGGCGCCCCCCTGGTCGCGAGGCCTTCCCCGGCGATGTCTTCTACCTACACTCCCGTCTGCTCGAGCGTGCTGCTTGCCTCAGCGATGAGTTTGGCGGTGGCTCACTGACAGCTCTGCCGATCATCGAGACGCAGCTTGGTGATGTCTCTGCGTACATTCCAACGAATGTCATCTCGATTACAGACGGGCAGATCTATCTCGAGTCTGAGCTGTTCTATCAAGGGCAGCGCCCCGCGGTAAATGTCGGTCTGTCGGTATCGCGTGTGGGTGGCAAAGCACAGATTCGAGCGATGCGCTCGGTAGCCGGCACTCTGCGGCTAGATCTTGCGGCCTTCCGTGATCTAGCTGCATTCGCGCAGTTCGGCTCAGATCTCGATGCGGCAACACGGGCAAGAATCGATCAAGGCCAGCGAATGACCTACATCCTTCGTCAACCTCAGTACCAGCCCATGTCTGTTGCGCATCAAGTCGCCATCCTCTACGTGGGTGTGAACGGCTATCTCAACGATGTGCCGCTGGGCAAGGTTCAGGATTGGGAGACCGGCTTCCACGAGTACCTCGATACCCAGTTCAGTGAGCTTCTCATGGCAATCCGGGAGAAGAAGACGATCACTCCGGAAATCGAGGAGCAGCTGAAGCAGGCAATTGCAAGCTACAAGAAGATTGCGTAGTGCCCGGGCGGTCAGGCATTTGCCGGGTGGCCGCCCGAGGCTTCGTGAACGACAGAAGGCTGAGGACCAACGTTGGCGAGTGTTCGCGATATCCGCCGCCGCATCCGCAGTGTCAAGAACATGCAGCAGATCACGCGTGCGTTTCAGCGGGTGGCTTTCAGCCGTCTGCGAGTGGCGCAGCAGCGTACGCTTGCCTCGCGACCGTATGCAGAGGCGATCAAAGAAGTGCTCGCGAGTTTGCCTCCTCTTTCAGGAAACGATCGCGACGAGTTGCAGCAGGTGCGCCCTGTGCGGAAAGTTGTCGTCGTGCACATCACTCCTGACCGGGGACTCTGTGGAGCGCTTCCTGGTAATATCAACCGCCTGCTCGGGCGGTTCGTGCGAGAACAGTCTGTGCCGGTGAGCGTGATCTGTGCTGGGCGGCGGGGCCGGGACTTCGTGTTGCGGAGTGGCTCCGCGCTCGTCGCGGATTTTTCTGGACTGGGCGATAATCCCACGGCAGATAACGCCTTCGCGATTGCGCGTGCTGCCCTCGACGAGTTTCGTGGGGGACGAGCTGATGCCGTGTATCTCATCTACACCAAGCTCATCAATACGTTGCGGCAAGAGCCGACCATTGTGCAGCTACTACCAGTCGTACCGCCCGAGCCGGCAGATGGAGGAGGGCAGGGCGTGCGCGCGCTTGTGGAGTTCGAGCCTGAGCCACGTGAAGTTCTACGATATCTCCTGCCCCGCTATCTCGACATGCAGGTGTTTCAGGCGCTCCTGGAATCGAAGGCGAGTGAGCAGAGCGCTCGCATGGTGGCGATGCAGAACGCGAGTGACAATGCCCGGGAGCTCGTCGCATCATACACGTTGAGCTATAACAAGCTGCGTCAAGCTGGAATCACGCGTGAGCTAGCGGAGATCGTGGGAGGCGCGGCTGCCCTCTAGCGCTACTCGTCGTTCTGGCGTCTCCAGGCTTGATTGGTAGTAGTAGCGGACTTACCGGACCAATCTTCGTTCGAGGTTCCATCTGGTATGTACGGAGCGAGCGCCTGGCGCTCTTCTTCCGCATCCTTCGGCGTGTGTAACGGCTTCGGCATCGGTGGTTCCTGGCACAGGACTACCTTGCCTTCGCCTGTTCTCTACGAGATTGAGGAACCGAGCGCTAGAACGCGTCTGGCAGGGGCTCCGGGAGGACGAAGTGGTCGTGTCGCAGCGTCTGCTCGAGGCGCCGGCGCAGCTCAGTAACGGTGGTCGCCTGAGCGGAGTCATCGAGTGCGTTGTGCTGCTCGTTTGGATCAGTAGTGAGGTCGTAGTACTCCTCGGACTCGCCCTGCCGGAAATAGCGAATGAGCTTGGCCTGCGCCGTCCGCATGCAGACCATTGAGGGCCAGTAGGGGTACGGCGGGTCCTGGAAGTACTCGATAAAGACGGCGTCGCGCTGCCACCTCCCTTCCCCTAGCAGCAGTGGGCGCAGACTATGCCCGTGATACGCTGGCGGTACGTCCAGCGCCGCGAGATCCATAATGGTTGCTGGCAGGTCTAGGTTCGAGATGAGCGCATCCTCGACACGGCCGGTTTGTCTGATCCCAACCGGGTAGCGTATGAGCAGCGGTACGCGGATGGACGGATCGTACATCCAGCGCTTGTCGCCGAAACCGAACTCGCCGTGAAAGTAGCCGTGGTCGCTGGAGTGGATCACCAGCGTGTGCCCCCCATCGCCACGACCGTCCAGCGCCGCGAGTAGACGCCCCAGCCCATCGTCAACCCCGCGCAGAGTCCGTGCATAGTCGCGCATGAAGCGGTCCCACGACGGGCGGGCAGAATACGGTAATGCTGCTGGTTCCGGGTGGAACCAACGCGCGTTCTGGACATAAGAGCTCTTACCCTGACGGCTGGCGCCGAGCGTGGGTGGTACCGGTAGCGGCTCCGCGCTGTAGACGTCCGCGTACCGCTCAGGGGGCGTGAAAGGCGCGTGCGGCGCCTTCCACCAGACACAGAGTGCCCAAGGTCGCGGATCATCGCTGCTCAGAAACTGCTCTGCATACTCGGCTAGCAAATCGGTGTTGTACCCTTGGTGACGGACCTCTACGCCGTCCACGTTGAGCAGGGGGTCACGATACTCGCCTTGATCGTGGAAACTGATCCATCGTTCGAAGCCCGGTCGAGGAGCGCTCGAGTTGCCAAAGTGGATCTTCCCAATGAAACCCGTCCGGTAGCCGGATTGCTGTAGCAGCTCCGGCCAGGTTTGCACCCCCGCGCGCAGTGCGGCTTGATTGTGGAGAACGCCGTTCTGGTGCGGGTACTGGCCGCTGAGCAGGCTCGCCCGGCTCGGCGCGCAGAGCGGGCAGGCAGTGAAAGCGTTGCGACAGCGGATTCCCTCCCGAGCAAGCCGGTCCATCGCCGGCGTCTCCAGGAAGGGATGGCCAGCGCAGCCCATCGCGTCGTGCCGCTGGTCATCACTCAGCGAGAACAGGATGTTTGGTCGTCGTGGCAAAATGCGCTCCTCTCGATATCTCCACGGCAGTGCTAGCCAGCAGCTGGACCGGTCCGCCCGGGCACGACGAGCGTGTCGGCGCCTCGATGCTTGAAGGCTGCCGACTCGTAGTAGGCGAAGTCACGGCCGCCGGTACGCTGCCACCAGCCGTCCACTTCTCGCTCGAGTTCGGTCCGGATGTCATGGCAAGCGGCGTCTTGCGCGCGGTTGACGAGCTCGAGCGGATCGGCCACGAGGTCATAGAGCTCCTCCGTGGCATCCGGGCCGTAGTACTTCACGTATTTCCAGTCGGCGTCGCGGGCTCGACGGCGTACAGCCCGGAAGGGATGCAAGCCCCAGTAGGCGCCATAGTGCTCGAAGAAGACGCGCTCTTCCTGCCGGTGGTCTGGTCCCTGGAGGCGCGGTAGAAGGGAGCCGCCGTGAAACGCGTTCGGGAGTGGCAAGCCGGCGGCCTCGATCAGGGTGCCGGGTACTGCGGTGTTCACTACCAGATCGCTAATCACTTGCCCGTGTGGTCCGCCGGGTAGGCGTAGGATCATCGGGACATTATAGAGCTCTTCATAAGGCAAGGTGCCCTTGAGCCGCGTGCGGTGCGCACCCATCATGTCGCCGTGGTCCGAGGTGAAGAGGACGACCGTCTCCTCCCACATGCCGCGCGCCTCGAGCGCCTGTCGTACTTCTGCGAACAGCCGGTCAACGTTGCTGATCATGCTGCAGTACTGCGCGATCTCCGTCCGCAGCGTGGCCTCGCTACTCGTGCCGTGGTGGCCATCTAACGCGTGTGCACGCTGAAAAGCCGGTTTGGTCGAGAGATCGTCACGATAGAAGCTCTCTGGTATCCGCATCCGCTCGACCGGATACTGACCGGCGAACTGCGGGATGAACTCAAAGGGAGGATGCGGCTGATTGACCGAGACGGTGAGGAAGAGCGGGCGGCGCGGATCGTGCTCGGCCAGGAAGGCCCGAGCAGCCCGTACATACTCCTCGTCGACGGCGCTGTTCAGCCCGGGCACGCGGTGATCGTTCCCCACGTCATAACCGAGTCGCTCCAGCGTGGTGCCGAAGTGCGTCTTGCCGAAGTAGGCGGTCGTATAACCAGCGTCACGGAACACCTGGCCACTGGTCAGTTGTGTTCCATCCAGGTGAGCG
>JAMCTA010000147.1 GCA_023381895.1 Chloroflexota bacterium | reverse complement strand
CATGAGTGACGAGCGGCACGTCATTGCAGTAGATCTCGGGGCGTCGAGTGGTCGGGTGCTCCAGGCGTCGTGGGATGGTGAGCGCTTCCGGCTGCGAGAGCTGCATCGCTTTGCCAATGGGGGACTGAGGGTTGGCCAGGCTCTCTACTGGGATATCCTAGGCATCTGGCGGGAAGTGCTCGCAGGGTTGGCGCAAGCGGTGCACGAAACACGGGGCCAGATCGAGAGTATCGGTCTAGATAGCTGGGCGGTGGACTTCGGCCTCCTCGACGACCAAGATGAGCTCTTGAGCAATCCCCACCACTATCGTGACAGCCGCACGAATGGGATGATGGCTTGGGTGGATCAGCGCGTCGGGCGAGATGCGCTCTTTCAGTGCACTGGCATTCAGTTCATGCCTATCAACTCGCTGTACCAGCTCGCCGCGCTCGCTTCATCTGGCAGTAGCCAGCTGAAAGTAGCTCGTAAGTTTCTCATGATTCCGGATCTCTTGAACTTCTGGCTGACTGGAGAAGCGGTCGGAGAGTATACGAACGCAACAACCACCATGTGCTTCGACTGCCGTAGGAGGGACTGGGCAAGCGACGTTCTTAGCCGGCTCGGACTATCTGCGGACATCTTCCCCCCTGTGGTCCAACCGGGGACGGTCCTCGGCGAGCTGTTGCCGTCGATTCGCCAAGAGCTCGGACTCTCTGCTTCGCCGCGAGTGGTGGCACCGGGAACCCACGACACCGCGAGCGCTGTGGCTGCGGTGCCGTACCTCGACGGGAACAGCGCGTATCTCAGTAGTGGAACGTGGAGCCTCCTCGGAGTGGAGACTTACGATCCGGTGACTTCGAATGAGGCGCTGCGCTTCAACGTCACTAATGAAGGTGGCGTTGCGGGCACCATCCGTTTGCTCAAGAACGTCACTGGCCTCTGGCTCCTGCAGGAATGCCAACGGCAGTGGCAGCGTCATGGACTGAGGGCAGAGTGGGGTGACCTGCTTACTTGGGCGGCAAGCGCTCCACCGCTGCGTTCAGTCGTCGACCCCGATGCGCCCGACTTCACGCTTCCAGAGGATATGCCGAGTGCCATTCAAGACTTCTGCCAGCGCACGGGGCAACATCCCCCAGAGGCCACGGGCGAAATCGTACGTTGCTGCCTTGATAGCCTCGCGCTCAAATACCGCTACGTTCTCGAAGGCTTGGAGGCGCTGACCGGCAAGCACGTCGAGGTGCTGCGCGTGGTAGGAGGTGGAAGCCAGAATGCCCTCCTCTGTCAGCTCACTGCGGACGCTCTGCAGCGGCCTGTGGTCGCTGGTCCGGTCGAAGCTACGGCTCTCGGCAACGTTCTCGTGCAGTGCCTGAGTCTTGGTCTCTTGCCAAGCCTCGCCACCGGGCGCGCGGCCGTGGCTCGCAGCTTCCCCGTACACACCTATGAGCCACACTTGCACGATGCAGAGGAGTGGAATCGTGCCTACCAGCACTTCACCAAGCTGATTATAGCGCCTACCGCTTGATGCTGAGGTCGCTGCATTTTCAACGCTTGCTCACGAAGTACCGGCTGGCGGCCTTGTCGATGAAGCGTTCCCCCAGACGTATATAGCCTTCTGCGTTTGGATGCAATCCATCAGGAAGGAAATGGGCGAGCTCGGACCCGAAGATAGTGAGACCGTCGACATAGTGGAGGTGCTGATCGCCTGCGCTCCGTAGGATTTCGACGGCTCCGGCGACCTCCTCGCGCATGCCTTTCAGGGTGAAGCCAACAGCATCTGGGGTGTCCTCACGAGTAGGCGAGCAGATGGGAGACATCACGATGAACGGCGTGACCGGGTGCCGTTCGCGTACGATCGCTACGAAGCCAATGATGGCGCTCTTGAACGTGCGCGGGCTGAGCGACGCAGCACCGTAGATGTTGATGCCGACACACATCGAGAGGTAGTCAGCCGGAAGGTCACGGATGAGCCGGGCGATCATCGGGTCGAGGTGGCATTGACCGCCAAAACCCAGGCAGGTGAGGTCGAGACCGAGAGCACGGGCGACGACAGCAGGCCACGTCTTCGTAGGTGACGCGGCTTGACGGCACTGGGTGATCGAGCTGCCGTAGGTGATCCAGCGCGGACTACTCTCAGCGACTGGCGCGATGGTCGCGTCGCTGTCGATCTGTAGCGACTGTAGGCGGAAGTGACCGTGTTGTGGCAGCCAGAGCTCGATCCTCTTGTCACCTGGCGGGAGCTCAGAGCAGGTAAAAGTGCTCTGGTCCGTGAGTGAGAGTGTGGAGATCACCGTCCCGTCGCAGACAACGTCGAGTGGGGCGAGCTCAGGCGCGGGATCGAACCGTCCACCAAGCCGACGTGTAGTCGAGCGGAAAGCCACACGAACCCCAGCGGGCATTGCCGCTCGCTCTCGGAGCGCTACAGGAGGGTAGAGACTGATGTGAGTGTGAGGAAGTCGCCAGGCCAACACACCATCTTCAGTGATCTCCAGTGTCACCACTCCACTCCACGTGAGTCGCTGATCAGTAGCGGAGATCATCTGGCCTCCGGTCATCCTGGCATCTTCTTTCTTGTTTGTGGCCCGAACTCACGATGGGGAATAGCTCCACAGTAACGCTTCAGCAGGGAGCGGTACTGTGGAGCTATTCCCCACGTAAGTGCGCGCCGGTACTGTCGCTATGCCCGAGTAGCGGAGCGCTGACCTGGGCGAGGCCTAATCTCTTCCCACGGCAACACCCCGCAGTGCAATACCCAAGCCTCGAACTGATCGATCATACTCTGGGAGATTTCTGGGTGGTCTGCGCTCAAGCTCTGGAGTTCCGTGCGGTCGTGCTGCATGTCGTAGAGTTCCCAGGGGTCGGCGAACTTCTTTACGAGCTTCCAGCGTCCGGAGCGGACGGCGCAGTTCCCTTCGTGTTCCCAGAACACGGGCTTTGCACGCTCCCAAGCGAGGTCGCCGGAGAGGAGCGACAAGAGGCTCTCCCCTTCGAGCGGCAAGGCAGGTCCACCTATAGCCTGTGTCGGATAGGTGCCGTTCGCTGCGGCGAGGAACGTGGGCAAGACATCGATCAGGTGGCAGACGGAGTGACTGATGGTGCCCTCAGGAATAGCATCGGGCCAGTGCACGATGCATGGCGTTGCGATGCCGCCCTCGTGCACCCAGTGCTTGTAGCGCCGAAAGGGAGTGTTGCTCGCGTTAGCCCAGGGAAGATCGTAGCTCATGTATGTGTCAGCCGTGCCAGGAGCTAGACCTTCGATGTTGCCGATACGTACGGGATGTCCGTCGCGTGTGAGTGGAGGCGCTGATGAGTTCGGTGCATCTTCACGGAGAAACTCCGCGCAGCCGCCGTTATCAGACAAGAAGAGCGTCAGCGTGTTTTCGGACGCGTGTTGCCGCTCAACGGCAGCGAGCACCTTACCAACAGCCGCATCCATACACTCCACTTGCGCAGCATAGACGGCCATGCGCTGGGCCTCCCAGCGTTGCCGGTCAGGGGAAAGGCTGTCCCAGGCAGGAGCGGTGGGATCGCGCGGAGAGAGCCCCCACTCGGGCTGGATGATCCCCAGTTCCTGGAGCCGGTTGAAGCGTTCCTGCCGGAGGGCATCCCATCCAGTGAGGTAGCGGTCTTGGTAGTGGTCTATGACGTCTGCAGGGGCCTGGAGAGGCCAGTGCGGTGCAGTGAAGGCTAGGTAGAGAAAGAAAGGACGGTTCTCTACAGCCGTCTCGTCGATCATTCGCGCCGCTTCATCACCAATGGCTGTGGTGTAGTAGAAGCCGTCCCCATCTGGAGTGATGATCTCGTCGTCACGCATCAGCGTATGGGGATTGTAGTAGCTTCCGGCGCCAGCGAGCGTGCCAAAGAAGCGATCGAATCCGCGCTGGCGTGGCGTCGGAAAGCCGGGTCTTCCCGGATGCCAGGTATCTGGATCGAGGCCATACTGGCCGCCCACGTGCCATTTGCCGGACATCAGGGTGCGGTAGCCGTTGGCACGGAGCGCTTCCGCAATAGTAACGCAGTGGTCGTTCAAGAATCCTTGATAGCCAGGCGCTCCGAGGTTGTTGACCATGTGCCCGACTCCGGCTTGCTGGGCGTACAGCCCGCTGAGCAGCGAGGCGCGAGTTGGGCAGCAGCGCGCGCCGTTGTACATCTGGGTAAGACGGATACCGCGGGCAGCCAACCGATCGAGATTTGGAGTGTGAATCTCGGATCCAAAAGCACCAATATCAGAAAAGCCCATGTCATCAACCAGGATGAGAATGATATTGGGTCTTGAGCTGTCTCCCACGATACCTCCTAGGTAGAGTTGTGCCGTGACTAGTGGCGCTTACGCTTCTGGCGATGGTAGCGACTGTGGTCTCTGGTCGCAAGGGATGGAAGGATACGAGAGTAGCACTTCAGTCACAATCGGGTACACTGGTGATCCACGCGGGAGTAGCTCAGCCTGGTAGAGCGCCTTCCTTCCAAGTAGGATGTCGCGGGTTCGAATCCCGTCTCCCGCTCTTTTCCATCTCCACTCTGGAGCGCGATGCCCTGTCTTTCCGCGCCACGAAATCGTCCCAGCACAGCGTTGCACGACACCCTGGCTGAACACGGTTTCACATTTCCAGCGATGCCCCTACACAAGAACACAAATTCTAGACGAAGGAAAGTGGTGTCCATTCGGCCATGAGCGTAACGTGGGTTGCGAAACGGCTGCCCTATCGAGCAACATCTTGATGTTGGCAGCGGAATGATCTCTGGGGCCCGTCCGCCTGCACACGGGCTTGGTGCGGGGCGTTGCGAACCATGTGCTGTGGAAGGACTTCTACAGGTCCAGGAGGCGAATGGGTGTATTTGCGACCGGCTTCTACAAGCCCGAAATTCTGGTGGACCTCCGTAGACAGTTCTCAAACGTCAGCCCAGCCGCAAAATCCCTGGTAAAGCGGCTCCTCCAGCGGGCCACCAAGACAGGCGAGGTGCGTGCGGACCCGGTGTTTGAGGATGCACGGGATCCCAACGTGCGAGAGCTGAGCCACGTCCAGCGGCGACTGTCCCGGCCGGAGATCGAGGCGCTGGTGGCCGACTACGAGGCAGGTGGCCGCGTCGGGGAGCTGGCTCGGGTGTATGGCATCCATCGCACGACGGTCTCGGCGCATGTCGCTCGGGCGGGCAAGACCCGCAGCCAGTTGACCGAGGCCCAGGTCGATGAGGCAGTGCGGCCCTACGAGCAGGGCTGGTCGCTTCGGGCCGTCGGCCGGCAACTGGACGTGGCGGACAAGACGGTGCGGCGGATGCTGGACAGCCGTGCCGTGGCCGTGCGTCCTCGCGGACGGGTCGCGGCGGGGGCGCTGGCGTCGTGACCAGCCGGTGCAGATCAGTACGGGGTGGGGCCGGTGTGGTTGGCAGCGACCACGATCGCCACCAGATCATCGGAAAGGGCCTGGTCGATGTCGGCGGCATCCTCGGGCCGGCGGGAGAACCGATCCAGGGTGGCAACAATGCAGTAGCCGACCTGCCGGGTGGCTACGTGGTCGAGAAGGCGACGCAGGCCGGGGCGGTCCATGCTCATCCCCGAGTAGCCGACGTCGATGAACTCGTCGGCCAAGCACAGCCCGAGACGCTGGGCGGCGAGCGCGATCTGCGCCCGCTGCCGTTCGATGGCGCTGGCGACGCGGGGGGCACTGATCCCAGGCTTGGCGGAGACGGGCCTGGCCGAGGCGGCGGTGCGGCGGGCATGGGGTCTGGATCAGCGAGGGGTTGCTCACGGCGTGGGCGGCCCCAGGAGGGGAAGGGTGGCGGCGGCGGGATTCGAACCTGCGACCAAGGGCTTATGAGTCCCCTGCTCTACCACTGAGCTACACCGCCAGAGAAGGGCGCTCTGTCAGAGAGAGCAGTATAGCGAATCGCCTCAGGAGTGACAAAGGCCCCACAGTCACTTCCTCTGGCACTCCCTCACGACGCTGCAATCGACGCCGCTGACGCACCACTCTTGGCTGCTACACGTCGCTGGCGAGAATGATCGCCTCACAGATCTCACGCATCGAGCGGCGCGAGTTCATAGCTATCTTCTGAATACGGTGATAGGCCTCGTTCTCGGTACACTTGTCGCGCTCCATGATGATGCCCTTCGCCCGATCGAGCATCTTCCGGGTGGTGAGGTCGTTCTGTAACCGCTGACGCTCCTGTTCCAACCGCTTGAGGTCCGAGGCACGCGCGACGGCAACCTCAATAGCCGGGCGTAGCTCTGACTCCCGGAAGGGCTTGACGAGATAGCCAACAGCGCCAGCAGTCGTAGCCTCGTCCACCAGCTCTTTCTCGCTGTAGGCGGTGAGGAATAACACTGGAGCGACGGCCTCCTCGTTGAGCTCCTTCGCGGCCGTGACACCGTCTATTCCAGGGGGCATCTTGATGTCCATGAGCACGAGGTCTGGCTTGGCCTCTCGTGCGAGACGGACCGCTTCCCGCCCGTCACTGGCTTCTCCGACGACCTCATAACCGAGAGATGCAAGCATCTCCTTGAGGTCCATGCGGATAATGGACTCATCGTCTGCGATAATGATTCTCGCTGCCACGTTCTACTCGTCCTACTCCGGTGAAGCTCCAGGGCGAGTGGACAGCTATGTCGGACCAGCGCACTCTGGTCAAACCTCGCCGATAGGTGCTGTGCGTCGCACTGACGACAGTATACCTCTACCAGTGGCCCCATCCGCCATTATGCCGCCCGTCCCTCACAATGTCAGGGGAGGGCCATTGGAAGACTGACCCCGCAACAACTCTGGTGTTGATGTGAGGGTTTCAGGCCGTCCGGAGCGAGAGGCTACAGCAGATCCCCGGAGGGACCTGTTGCCCTCGATGCACTGTCCTTGCTGAAGTGACCACCACTTGACGTCATCGTGTTGCCGGTTGGGTCTGAGCTTGGCGGTCAAAGGCTTTACCGGGGCGTCCAGGAATGCCGAGCCAGGGGAGGGCGAAGTAGTCGAGGCCCCAATAGCCAGCTATCTTCCACGCCAGGACAATCCAGGTAGCGATGATGAAGAGTGCCGGGTTCGTGCTCACAGTGCCCGCGAGGAGGTAGTTGGCATTCATCAGCCCGCCAAAGAAAGCGGCGATCCCCGTAAAGAGACCAACGATGAGGCCGAGACCAACCAGGGTCTCGCCAAAGGTGATGGCGTAGCTCCAGGCAGCGGCGTTCGGCAGGACCAGGTGCTGTAGGAACCATGCGTAGTACGGCTGTACGCTCGGGTGGGGACCGCTCGTTTTCGTCAAGGCCCCCTGGATGAATCCAGTCATTGATTTTCCAGCGACTGGGCCGACCCATCCGGCCTCTGGACCGGTGAGCTTGCCCCAGCCTGCAGTGAACCACTGCCAGCCGACGTACACACGCAACACCAGCCAGAGTGGCGCAAGGCGCTTGTCAGCAAAGAGGAACGTGGCGATCGGTGGGTCAGGAACCTGACGGTCCATCGACGACGTTCGAGCGGTTGTCATTGAGGTGCTCCTTATCTGCTTCCCTTGGAAACTGAGCGGTTGCACTCCGCATTGACATTCTCCCCGTGCGACGTCAGCAGCCACCTTGCGGTCTGTTAACATCCGGTAAATGGGCGGCGCTAGAGGACGAGGTGGACGGCACGGCGGGGGTGCCAGGCGCACGTGCGCAAGGCGGCGGCGATGTTGGGGCAGTGCCGGCGTCGAAGCAAGGCGAGGACCAGGTTGCGGCAGGTGGCGAGGGCCTGGGGGGGGGCGGCGCCGGAGCGGACCTGCAGATTGTTTGCCTTGGCAATGGCAGCTACCGGAGGGGTGAGGAGTGCTATTTCCCGAGCGATGGTGCGGAGGAGGAGGATGGGGTGTTGCCGCAAGTCGATTTTGGCGTGATTACTACGAGCATCGTTACAGTCGAATAACGGATACTGGCACTGATACTGACTGGAATATCCCCGCATTGCCGGAGGTGCTGAGTCATCCCACGCAAGCGCTGGCGAAGCTGCTCTGGAACGCATTGATGACCGCTAGCACAGAGAAGCTATGGCTTTCTTCAGTCCAGATCAGCGGTACCGTGTCCAGCAACAGCCGGCGTCTTGGGTGTTGACGCTGCGGGAAGCGGCGTGTGCTTCAAGCAGCAAAGAAAGAAGAGATTGCGGAGCTACCGGAGTACAAGCCGGTGCATCCGGAACGGTGGGCGGCGAGGATGTGGGAAGAGGCGCTGGAGGCGCCAGAGCGGATGACGGAGCTGCGGACGCGGTCAGTGCCGGTGGGGGCTGATGTGGTCAAGGAGGAAGCCGGCCCGTATCTCCGTCATCAGTATATAAACGCCCAAGGGGTGATGATCTGCCAGGTGTGCCAGGAGGCGCTGCCTTTCAAGCTGGGTGACGGCAGCTACTATTTCGAGGCGGTGGAGTTTTTAGCGGAACTGGGGCACCGGCACTATCAGAACTACCTAGCGCTGTACCCGAACCATGCGGCGATGTTCAAGTATGCCAATGGCGCAGAAGAGTTGATGTTCGATATGGTTCGGAAGCTTCAGGACAACGAAAACGAGTTGGAGGTGATCCTGGCAGGGGAGAATGCCACGATCTACTTTACTCAGACACACCTGGCGGACCTGAAGGCGGTGATGGAGGCAGGGCGCACGGGGACGATGTGCGAAGAGATGGGGCCTTATGCTGGTGCTGAGGGGTAGTGAAGGAGCGAGGTGACAGCGCTCGCGCCACCTCGCTCCGTTGATGCATAGCGTCACCTTCGACGCTGGGCGATACTCCAAATCCTGCTCCCCGCCAAGCCAAGTGTTCCGATGGTGAGCATCGCCAGCAGCGTCATGGCGCCGCCGGTGCTGGAGCCACCGCCGCCACCCGTGGCTGGTACTTGGGCAGGTGTCTTGACCGCTGGCGTCGGCGCCGCCACGCTCTTTGCTGATACGGCCGTGCTCAGGGACTGCAGGTAGGCAATGATGTCCTGCGCCTGGGCGGGGCTCAACTTGCTCTGCCAGCGTGGCATGATGGCGTCCAAGGGTTGCCCATCCTGGTCCAGACCCTGCAAAATGGCGCGTTGCACCAGGGCCGGGTCATTGTGGTACAGCGGTCCAAGGTCCTGCCAGCGTAGGTCGGCAGATGTGGTGTCACCCATCTTTATGCCGCCTTTGGCATCCGGTCCGTGACAGGAGGCGCAGTTCTGCTGATACAGAGACTGCCCGGCAGTCGCTGAGGCGGCCGCCGATGGGGCAGCGGGCGCTGCCGCAAAGGATATCGGCACGAGCCAAGCAGCCATGATGAGACTTCCTGCGATGCCGCCAAGGATGCGCCGTGGCCCCCCCATAGAATGCTCCTTCCCTCCGCAATCAACCGTGCCTCGATGCTCCCCGCTCATCGTTACTGGCAAGGTAGCAATAGGTAAATAAAGGTAAATGCCACTCAGGCTCGCCGCCGTGCCCCATTCGGGACCAGTTTGCAGTCGGGTGATGATGCGGCAGTGCAATACGCGGCTTGCTGGGGCTCAGTAACGTACCGACTCCAGCGGGCCATTCTTCGTTCTCGGGCGATTGATGGCGGTGACTTCCTCGCGTGCCTTCGCCAGCATGAAGCCGAGCTCGCTGGAAACAGCCAGGAAACGGAAGCCTTCCGCAATGCGCCGATTGCACGCTGCTGCACTCGGCGTGTGCAATCCAGGAGCGACACCAAGGCGTTGTGCAGTCTCGCGCACGTGGCTGATGGCCTCCACGATGCGTGAGTTGTCGCTTTCCATGCCTCCAGGGAGGCCCATAGAGGCAGCGAGATCGTTCGGGCCGATAAAGCAGGCATCGATACCGGGCACACTCAAGATCTCGTCGGCTCGCTCGACAGCGGTGATATGCTCGATCTGGATAACCACAACCACGTTCTCATTCGCGTGTGATTGGTAGCCCGCAGGCGCATCAAAGCTCAGGGCGTGGCGGCCGCCACCGACGCTGCGCGTTCCGTGCGGCGGATACTTGGCAGCAGCGACTGCCTCTTCC
>JAMCTA010000119.1 GCA_023381895.1 Chloroflexota bacterium | reverse complement strand
GAGCCAGCTTGGTGAACTCGCTCGGCTGAAACTCCTGCAGTCCCGGGATCCCCAGCCATCTGTGAGCCCCGTACTTGTCGGCGGAGACGCCAGGGATCAACACGGCAAGAAGCGAGATCACGGCCACTATCATGATAGGAACGGACAGCCTCTCCAGCCAGTGGTAGCCCGAAGCCGCCAGGATAATCATGACGGCCACACCGATGCCCGCCATGATCACCTGTTTGTAGAGGAAAGCAGACTGGGCAAGGACGAAGCTGGCACTGTAAACCATGTCGATGCCAAGCAAAAGCAAGATCGCCGTCGTGCCCAGCAAAATGACATCAGGCGTTGGCTTGGGTTGCGCTCGCACGCTCAAAGTGTCACCTCGTCGGCCTCTGATCTCGTCAAAGCGCGGACCGCTTGCCGGAAGGCCTCTCCTCGCGCCTCAAAGTCCGTGAACATGTCGAAGCTCGTGCACCCTGGTGCCAGCAGTACCAGATCCCCAGGTGAGGCGAGGGACCTGGCAACCTCCACCGCCTCCAGCATCGAGCCGGCTCGCCGTAGATTCGGCATGCTGCCCGTCTTTGCTTCACGCACCGCTTGCTCTATCGCGTCCGCCGCTTCCCCCATGAGAATCAGCGCTTTAACACGGTGACGGATCAGCTCTGCCCACTCCCCCAGCGGGAGCTTCTTGTTCCGGCCGCCCGCGATCAGCAAGACCGGCTGGTCAAAGGAGCGGAGACTCGCGATCGCCCGCTCCGGTGCGGTGGCGATGGAGTCATTGCAGTAGGTGATCCCGTCCCGCTCGGAGACAATCTCCAGGCGGTGTGGAACACCGGTAAAGCCGGAAATCGCAGCCCGCATCGCTGAGGGCGGCACCCCGACCGACGCGGCTATAGCTGTCGCGGCCACGACATTCGCGAGGTTGTGCCGGCCCCTGAGCCGGATGTCGCCGACATCGCACACCACATCGACCACAGGGCCCTTGCGGAGCACAACGCTTCCATCCTGAATGTGGCTGCCCTCCACCTGCCGTTCGATGCTGAACCAAACAGCCGGGCTCACGGTGGGAAGGTCGCGCCCTATCGGATCGTCGGCATTCAGGATGGCTATGTCGTCACCTTTCTGATGGGACAGGATGTTTGACTTCGCTGCGATGTATGCGGGCATCCCGGAATGGCGATCGAGGTGGTTGGGGGTGATGTTCAGAACCGCGGCCAGCTGCGGGCTGTATGGGAGGGTCTCGAGCTGAAAGCTGCTCATCTCCAGAACCACCCAGTGGTCCGGGCCGATATCATCCACTTTTTCGATCAGGGGCGCCCCGATGTTACCCCCGACATGGACGGTGAGCCCCGCGCGCCGCAGCATCTCACCGGTCAGCGCCGTCGTCGTCGTCTTTCCGCTGCTGCCGGTGATGCCAGCGATATGCCCGCGGCACAGCTCGAAGAAGAGTTGAGTTTCACTGCTCACAGGCACTCCGGCAGCGCGAGCCTGCACGAGTGCGTCTAGCTGCTGAGGGACGCCTGGGCTCACGAAGACGACGTCTGAACTCAGGAACAGCTCATGTGGGTGGCCCCCAAACACTCTTTCCACACCGAGCCGGTTCATTAGGTCCAGGGTCGCGAGAGGAATAGCGTTCTCAGCCGCCCGGTCATTTGCCGTCACTCGAGCCCCAGCGCGGGCAAGAAACCGCATCAGAGCTGCGCCTTCCCTGGCGAGGCCGACGATAGTCACCCTCTTGCCAGCGAAGCGCTCACGTGCCGCCTCCACTGGACTGGATACTGAGGGCTGTGGATGGGATCCAACAGAATCACTCGATCCCCTGTCTCCACTCCTCGATCCCTTTTCGCTGCCGGTCACAGATCGACTCTCCGTCTACACTAAGGCTAGTGCAATACCCACCATACCGGCGAGCATCGATATCAGCCAAAAGCGCTGGGTTATCTGCGTCTCGGACCATCCAAGAAGCTCGAAATGATGGTGCAACGGAGCCATCTTGAGAAGCCTGCGGCCGTGCGTCAACTTGAAATACGCCACTTGAGCTATGACTGAAAGGGCTTCAACCACAAATATCACGCCGATAATCGGCAGCAGCAGGACGTGACCTGTCATGAGCGCAACTACCGCCAAAGTACCTCCCAGGGTCAGAGAGCCTACATCTCCCATGAAAACCTGGGCCGGATGAGCGTTGTACCACAAGAAGGCCAGGATAGCGCCCACCACAGTGAAGCAGAAAGTCACCAGATAGGCCTGGTGTTGCAGGTAGGCAATGACCCCGTAGCACGCGAAGGCTACCGCTGCCGTCCCTCCGGCAAGACCATCCAGCCCATCAGTCAGATTGACGGCATGGGCACTGGCAGCCACGGCGATCGCGGCAACCAGCACGAAGAAGATGCCCACCTTGAAGTTGCCAAGGCGGGGAAAGTAGAGGGCATCCAACCCCAGCAAGCGGTACAGTATCCAGCCGGCCGCGAGGCCGATGATACCCAGCAAGACAAACTTTGTCCGCACGGAGAGTCCACGACTATCGCCCCCCACCAGGTTCAGCATGTCATCCACACTACCCACGGCCGCGCAGCTTACCAGCACACCGAGGGGCAAGAGGATCGAATACCTCCCGAACAGGTTGGCCACCACCGTGATCGCCACCACAGGGATGATGATCAGCAGTCCCCCCATGGTGGGGGTGCCGCTCTTGACTATGTGCGAGCTGGGGCCCTCTACCCGTATCTGTTTGCCGATCCTCTTCTGACGCAGAAGCTGGATCAAGGGGCCGCCCCAGATCACCGTCATCAAGAAAGTGATGGTGCCGACTGTCAGGGAGTAGGACATCTGATTCCCTCTACGATCTCTTCCATGTGCATTCCGCGGGATCCCTTGACCAGCACGCAATCGCCAGGCTGAAGCAAATCCGTGAGCTGCTGCACGGCCTCAGAACTGCTGCCGGCGAAGAAGACTTCGCTCCGGCCCTTCCCGCTTGCGAGGGCTTCCTGACCCATAATCGCGGCCAACGGGCCAACGGCCACCAGGACGGCGGCCACGTCGGCGGCACGACGGCCGACCATCCTGTGACCTTCTTCGGTGTACGATCCCAGTTCCAGCATATCACCCAGCACGGCAACTTTGCGCCCCTGCAGGTCGGCCAGGAGGTTGAGAGCTGCCAGAGTGGAGGCAGGACTAGCGTTGTAGCTGTCGTCGATAATGGTCGACCCGTTCACTCCGGCAGCGACGATCAGCCGAAGCGATGGCGAGACTTCGTGAAGGCAAGCACCGATGTCGTCTAACGACATGCCCATCCCAAACCCAGTGGCCGCGGCCGCCAAGGCCGCGTGGACGCTGTGAAGCCCCAGCAGCAGCATTCGAACGTGGATTCGGTCGCCGAGGTGATGCAGGTCGAACTCAATTCCTTGCAGACCGCGGCCCTGCACGTTCTCGGCCCAGAAATCAGCTCGTGGGTCCAGGCCGTAATAGACTGATTTGGCGCTCGTCCTCGACGACATGGCCCTGACACGGTCGTCGTCGAAATTGAGGACCGCCAGGCCATCAGGCGCGAGCTCCTGCACCAACTCCGACTTGGCGTCGGCTATCCGATCGATGCTGCCCAGACGCTCCAGGTGAGTGGGACCAACATTCGTGATAATGCCCACGTCGGGCTTCGAGAGACGTGCGAGGGTTCGTATCTCTCCTGGGGCATACATCCCCATCTCCACCACCAGCACCTGGTGCCGTGGCGTGGCTTTTAAGAGAGTGAGTGGCAGGCCGATCTCGGTGTTGAAGTTTCCCTCGCTTTTCAACACGCGGAAGCGCTGTTCCAGAACCCCCGCGACCACTTCCTTGGTCGTGGTCTTGCCCACGCTGCCGGTCACCCCTATCACCTTCAGGCTGAGCCTCTGGCGCCAGTGGCTGGCGAGCTGGAGCAATGCGGCGTGAGCATCATCGACGACGATCATGGGAAGCCGGCTTGTATCAGTCTGGCCAGCCGCGTCGAGGGGCACTCTCTCGACCAATGCCGCTCTTGCCCCCTTCACGAAGGCATCCAGGACGAATTCGTGTCCATCGTGTTTCTGTCCTTTGAGAGCAACGAAGAGAGAACCAGGGCTGACCTGGCGGGAATCCACGACGACGGAAGTCACGGGTGAGTTGTCCGGTTGGCTTCCCACCAGCCGACCACCCACGGCGACGGCGATTTCCTGCGCTGTTAACATGGCTACCGGCTTTCTTTCGGGTCCGAGTGACAACTTTCCATCTCCAACTCAGCGAGTGCGGGTTGGCACGGGAGTGGACACAGGTTTTGTCGGAGCGACCGGGCGGGTAGGTCCGACCGTCGGAGAGGGGGACGTGATCGTCGGATGGACGGTTGTGACGGTAGGATGGACAGTCGTGGTCGTGCTCGGGACATTCGTAGCCGCCGGCTCCTTCGGGACTGTGCGTACGTTCCCGGCTGGTGCGGGTGTAGCAGCAGGCTTCGCCGGTGCGGTTGTAGCAGCAGGCTTCGCTGGCGCGGCTGGGGCTGAGGGCGTGGCCAGCTTAGACACTTCCGTCGGCGCCGGCCTGGGCGGGACCGGCTCTGTGGGGGGTATTCCCATGTAGTTGAACAGTTTCTCGGCCACTAGCTTAAACATAGGGGATGCGGTCTGCCCTCCGTAAAGAGCCGGTGCGTCATCGATCCTGATCAGCATCAGCCACTTGGGATCGTACGCGGGCGCGAAGCCTATCATGGAGGCGTACGTACTGGCGAGGTTGTAACCGGTCGCTATCGGAAGATCGGCGGTTCCGGTCTTCCCCGCTATCTTGTAGCCCGGGACGACCGATAGCTTAAGGGAGTTGTCCTCGACCACGTGTATCATCATACCCGTCAGAGTCTTCGCTGTCTCAGGGGATATCACGCGTCTCACCATGACGGGAGGAACCTCCCGCATCGAGTTCCCATCCCGATAAGCCTTGACGATCATGGGTTTCGGGAGAACACCACCGTTGGCTATGGCCGCGACGGCCGTGATCATCTGAAGTGGCGTCACGGCGATGCCCTGACCGAATGCATTGGTGGCGAGATCAATCCGGGTCCACGCGGGGTCGCTCGGTGTTCGAACGTGGCCGGAGGACTCGCCAGGAAGCTCTATCCCCGTGACCTGGCCAAAGCCGAAAGCATTAACGTAGTGGTAGAAGCGCTCGGGGCCGAGGAGCCCGGAAACGTACTGCGCTCCAACGTTGGCAGAATTGATCAGCACCTGCGTCATGGTCTCTCGTCCTGGCCCGGAGTAGTCCCAATTGTGGATACGCACTCCATCGACCATGACCGAGCCGTTGTCGATGATCGCCGTGTCCGGTGTTATCAACTTCTCCTCCAGGCCGCCTGACATTGTCACGAGCTTCATGACCGACCCAGGCTCGTATGCGTCGGTAGCGATGGTCGACTTGTACAGGGACTCCTTCGACGGGTCGTAGATCTCGTCGGCCGTGAGGTCGTAAGTGGGCTGCGTCGCTGCGGCCAGGATGCCCCCGGTCTTCGGATCCATAATGATAATGAACCCGCCCTTGGCCTTGTATTTCTTTATGCCCTCGGCAAGCTGCTGCTCCGCCATCCTCTGGATGTAGCGGTCAATGGTCAATATAGCGTCAGATCCGTCCTTGGGCGGCACCTCCACCGTTTTGCCGATGGCAATCACGTCCCCACTGGTGTCTCTCTCGGCGTTCAGGACGCCAGGAACGCCCCGCAGATCCCGGTCCAGGGATAGCTCCAGGCCGGCTAGACCCTGGAAGTCCTTGCCGACGAAACCGAGTATTTGCGGTGCGATGTTGCCTTCTGGGTAGCCCCTGAAAGGCTCCTCCATGAGGATGGTCCCCGGAAGTCCCAGACTGGCAATTTTCGTGCTGACGTCAGCCGGCAACTTGGATTTGAGTAACACCACGGACTTGGAGGATTGAAGATCCGATACGATCGAGTCCTTCGTCTCTCCCAGTAGCGGCGCAAGCTTCTCGGCCGTTCCGTTGATATCCTTGACGCGTGGTGGGTAGGCATAAAGGCTCTGATACATGACACTAACGGCGAGGGGGTTGCCGGTGCGATCGAGGATGTCACCCCTACGCGGCACTATTTCTTTCTTGAAGTCATGCTCGTCCTGAGCCAGGCTCTGGTATCGCTGGTAATCGACCACTTGATAAGTGTAGACCCGATAGAGCAGCCCTATTGCGCTAGCCGCGAAGATGGCAGACAGCAGTGCGAGGCGCCACTGCTGGTATCGTGCTCCCGTTGCTAAGGCCTTGCCTGCCAAATTCTGCCTCGTCTGCAGCGCCATCTTGTCGTGGCTGGCCTGCCAAAAAGCGCGGCTGCAGAAACGGGCGTGCCCATGTCCGCGGCCGCGTGTTACTGACTAACGCTGGGGTGGCCGGAGGTGGGGATCCAGCAATACCGACAATGAGGATCGAACCGGGGCGAATGGGTCGTTGTTCGAAGGAGCAGTCTTCTCCAAAATCGGCGCACTGGCGGAAGCCCCACGGCTGCTGGTAGTGGCACGCGCCCCGGCATCTATCGGCGCAGCCTTCAGGTAGATGGGATCGGTAGCCGGCACCATCAGAAGCCGCTCTTTGGCCTGGGTCTCGATAACCGACAGCGCCCTGGCCTTGTCCAATTCGAGAGATAGCTGCTCGTTGCGCATCTCCCAATTGCTCTCCTGAACCTGCAGCTGCTGGATACTGTAGCCAGTGTTGGCAACCGCGCTCGTCTGGGCAAGGTATAAGAGGCTGGCTATGCCGATCAGGATCCCCAGAAGCGGGATCCAGGCAATATAGCTCGTGGTTTCCCGTCTGGCGACGCTCTTGCCGCTCGAACGCGGCAGGGCAACTGCTCTGGAAGGAAGCTCAGCGACAGCCATATTTATGCCTCCCTGCCTACTGGTGTCTCATGGTGTCTCAAGTCTCTCAGCCGATCTTTTCAGCGACCCGCAGCTTCGCGCTGCGAGCCCTCGGGTTAAGCCGCAACTCCTCTGGACGGGGAGTGATCGGCTTTCGATGAATAAGCTTGAGGGTCGCGTGCTTCCCACACACACAGACTGGCAATCCAGGTGGGCAAATGCAGGTAGAAGCCTCGTACCGCATGAACTCCTTGACGATGCGGTCTTCGAGTGAGTGAAATGAGATCACGGACAATCTGCCGCCCTTACTCAAGATGCTCAAGGCCTGAGGAAGGGCCTCTCTCAAGCTCTCCAACTCCTCGTTCACAGCGATCCTTAGAGCCTGGAAAGTCTTGGTCGCCGAATGGATGCCTTCCCTGCGAGGTCCGAGAACGCTAATCACCAGATCGGAGAGTTCCTTAGTAGTCTCGATCCTCTTCGCGCCTCGCCGCTTCACGATGGCACGGGCAACTCTGGGAGCGTTGCGCTCGTTGCCGTACTCGTACAGCATTTTCCTCAACTCCGCTTCTCCGGCACCGTTCACGATATCCGCCGCGGTCGTCGGCTGCCGCGGGTCGAACCGCATGTCCAGCGGTGCATCTCGCTGGAACGAGAACCCTCTCGACGATCCTTCCAACTGGATTGATGACATGCCTAGATCGAAGAGCACGCCATCCACGGGAACAAACTGTTCGGAATCGGCCACCTCGGCCAGATTACGAAAGTTGGCGTTAACCAATCTCACTCGCTCACCGAAACCGGCCAGCGACTGCAGCGCCACTGCAAGGTCGTCAGGATCAGCGTCGAGGCCGAGCAGTCGCGCCCGAGGGCCGGCTGCATCCAGCAACGCCGCCGCGTGACCGCCGGCACCGACGGTGCAGTCAACGTAGCGAGCCCCATCCATGGGTAGCAGGGACTCGATAGCCTCCGCAAAGAGAACCGGAGTGTGCTGGGTAGACATCGTCACACCGGATCGGCTAGGGAGCGCCTCACCTAGATGCCCAGACCGGCGAGATGCTCGGCGAGAGTTGCACTTTGTTCCTCCGCTATCGCGCGCTCTGAGTCCCATCCGTCCTTGGCCCAGATCTCAATGCGGGTGTGCACACCCAGTACCACGACCTCGTCGCTCAACCCAGCGTACTCCCTGAGAAATTGAGGGATGACAGCCCGGCCGAGTTTGTCCAGCCTGGTATCGACAGCCCCGGAGAAGAAGTGCCTGGCGACCCTGCGTGCATCACTCTGCATCATTGGCAGCTGACCGAGCTTCTGCGACAACTCACGCCACTCGTCCAGCGTCCAAACATACAGGCACTTTTCCAGGCCGCGCGTAATTACCAGGCCATCATTGAGCAGAGGGCGGAACTTAGCGGGAATCGCGAGTCTGCCCTTGTCATCGATGGTGTGCTGAAACTCGCCGAGAAACAAATCTGGCTCCTGCAGGCTGGGCTCTCGTGAGGGAGTTTTCCACATATCCCCCACTTATCCCCACTTTTATCCACAACAGCGCCAATTGTACCCACTGAGCCCCCCTATTTCAAGGGTTTTTGGGCAACTTTCTAGATCCATCTTGGCCGGTCCCTTTTCCTCCATAACGGGAGGAAGAGCGCAGAGAGACTCCCAGAGGTAGCCCGCGGAAGGGTTGCACGTGGGACCGTTCTGTCGAGGAGCAGGGTAGGAGCGGGCCGGCAGGGCCGCCGGCCCCTACTCGCGACCGTTCTCGCGTCGAAGCACGCCGCGCCGTGAAGAGCGCCAAAAAATGGGGCTGGATACCCAAGATATCCAGCCCCCCAGAAGAGCCAACTAGTCCGCAGACCGCGCCCGTGGCGCCGAGCTACGGCAAGAACAGGATCCTCCCGCAGCTCTGACACATGACCAACTCATCCGAAGATCGGACGCGCTGCGTCACGATAGACGAGAGGCTGACTCGACACCCCTGGCAGGCGCCACGCTCGATAGGAGCCACGGCCACTCCACCACGCATTCGACGAATCCGGTCATAGTTTCTGAGAGTGGTCTCATCAAGCTGTGAAGCGGTTTCCTGACGACGCCCGCCCAAATCCGCCTCTCGGGCTGTGAGCGCCGCACTCCGGGCTTCGAGTGCCGCCTGCTCGGCCCTCCATTCCTGCTCTCTAGCGGCAAGCTCCCTCGCCGCGGCCGACTCCACGGCAGAAGCGATCTCCAGGGCCTCCATATTCAGCAGCGCCTGGTCCTCCAGGTGGCTTATCTGCTGCTTCTCCATATCCACTTCCTGGGACAGGCTGCCTAGATCTTTGGGATTCTTGATTGACCCGTCATACAGCTTCTTCTCATCGGCTTTTCGCTTGGCAGAACGGCTCTCGATTTTGTCGTCCAGAGCCTTGCCCTCCTCCTGAAGGCCATGGAGCTGTTTGCGGGCCGTCTCTAGATCCTGTCGGAGCGGCACGAGTTCGCCATCGTCGCCGAGCAGGACACGGCACTCCTCCAGTTCCTGGTGGATCTGGTCCAAAGCACTATCCAACTCTTGAAGGTTCCGCAACAGATCGATCTTCTTCACGGCTCGACTCTCACTAACGGCATTGGTAGGACGGGGAGTTCATTGCATCATGGTACCGGACATCATCGATCATGAAAAGAACCCGCCGCCTACTTCTGCTCTATTCGGTGAAACTCCTCAGCGAGTTCGAGCCCGTGGCTCTGCCCCACCAGTCGGGCTCTCTCCCGCAGCGTCTCTTCCAGATTCGGAATGTGGCCAACCTGACTTTCGTGGGCCCTCAAAGCGTACAACTTCCTGGAGAAGCTCCCAGAAACGTCTGCCCAGGCGTTGGCATCGTCCGTAGCGTAAAGCATGATCTCCGGCACGGTATGGGGCATGAGCCCATTTTGATAGAGGTGAGGGAAGAATAGGTGATCTCTGGCGGCGACCATTGCATCAAGTGTGCAGATCCCAACGCCACGGTGGTCGGGATGGAGCTGGTAGCGCCGCCAGGGATCGTGCACCATGAGGATGTCCGGGCGCAGCTCGCGAATAATGCGGGCGATGCGCTCGCGGTTCTCCAGGCTGGGCTCGAACTCCCCGTCCCGCTCCCCCAAAAAGGTCACACTGGTGACCCCGATACGACGAGCCGCC
>JAMCTA010000008.1 GCA_023381895.1 Chloroflexota bacterium | reverse complement strand
CGACCATGGATCTGGGGCCGGCTGCCGCACCCTCACCGCCTGCTCAGGCGCTGTTTTACTTACCACCTTTGAGGAACAGAGCACTAGCATCACTCTAATAGATCAACCGTGTTTAGTGCATATTATGTCGTAAACTAGCACAGCTACCAAAGCAGCACGAGGTACAGGAACGCCCTGGTTCTGTACTGCAACCCACTCGCACTCGATAGGAAGACCCCTCTCGCTGAAGCTAGAAGCTTCCCAGCCATGTCCATCCCTCAACCCGTCGCAACCCGAGAGTCTCCCGCTGAGGATGAGGCTCTTGATGCCTATTCGACCATTGTGACCTCCGTGGCTGAGCGTGTGATTCCGTCTGTTTCTAGCCTCCGCGTGGAGTTGTCCGGACCACGTGGGCAGCATCAGTCCGGGGCAGGAAGCGCGGTCGTGATCAGCCCGGATGGTTACCTCGTCACTTCTGCCCACGTCGTCACCGGCAGCCGCTCCGGAATCGCCACATTCGCTCATGGGCAGGAATCTCCCTTCACCGTTGCTGGTACTGATCCGCTGTCTGACCTTGCCGTCATCTCTGTAGCGAGCATCACCGATCTTGCCCCCGCCACTCTTGGTGATGCCGCGAAGCTTCGCGTGGGCACACTAGTCATCGCTGTCGGCAATCTCTTTGGTCTTGCTGGAACGGTCACCGCCGGTGTAGTGAGTGCACTCGATCGGGCACTGCCCACACAGAGTAGCTCTGCAGTGCGCGTGGTGGAAAATGTCATCCAAACCGACGCGGCGCCAAACCCCGGCAATTCAGGAGGTACGCTCACCGACAGTCGGGGGCGCGTGATCGGCATCAACACTGCAGTGGCAGGCTTCGGGCTAGGTCTGGCCGTGCCCATCAACAGCACGACGTTGCGCATCATCTCCTCACTGCTGCGCCATGGTCGTGTGCGCCGAGCGTTTTTCGGAATCGCTGGGGCGGCTCGACCACTATCCCCAAGGCTGGCGCGACACGTCGGCCCTCCAGCTGGCATAGGTATCGTCGAGGTCGTACCCGGCAGCCCAGTCAGCCAAGCCCGCCTGCGTGTCGGAGACATTCTCCTCGCAGTGGATGCCAACGCGGTGAGTGGAGCCGGTGATCTGCAGCGCATGATGACCGAAGAGCGTATTGGCCGCGCGCTGACGGTATAAGTAGCACGGAACGATCAGGTGATCGACGTGATCGTGATTCCCAGCGAGCTTCACGAGCGTTAAGCAGAACCAGGAGTGCCGCACGCCACACTACGCTCCTGGCGCCGGTCAACCCAGCGTCGTATGCGCCTCTTCCAAGAAGCGGGCAAGCAGCGACACGCACGACTCAACGTCAGATCGCTTCACCATCTCATTCACCGTATGGACGTAGCGTGTTGGTATAGAGATCGTCATCGAGGGCACTCCTGCACGCGATCGCTGGATACCACCTGCGTCGGTGCCACCTCGGGGCAGGATTTCCAGTTGATGAGCGACACCCTCTCGCCGTGCGATCTCACGCAGTCGCCGCACAAGGCGCGGGTCGGAGAGTGTCGATGAGTCCATGATCTTGATCGCTGCGCCTGCTCCCAATTTCGAGACGGATTCCTTCGCATCCTGCCCAGGAATATCGACCGCAAGTGTTACGTCCAGCGCTACTCCGATATCCGGCTCTACGCCAAATGCCGAGACTATGGCGCCACGTAGCCCTACTTCCTCCTGTGTGGTAGCGACAGCGACAATATCGACCTGATGGCCACGCACGGCTCGTAGGGCTTCGATCATGACGAAGACACCAACGCGATCGTCCATCGCTTTGCTGATGAAGCCATCGCCGATCTCTTCCAAGCCGCGATCGAGCGTTACCATATCACCGAGCTCAACAAGCTCGTGCACTCGCTCTTTCGGCAAACAGAGATCAACAAAGAACTGCTCGAGCCGGAGCGCACGGTTGCTATCCTCGGACGTCATGAGGTGGGCGGGCTTGACTCCCGGCATCAGCACCCCCGAGAGCGCTGCGTTACTCGACGTGTGCACACGCACGCGCTGGGCGACCAGCACCCGCGGATCAAATCCACCCACTGACTGCAGACTGAGGAACCCTTCATCACTAATATGCCGCACGATGAAGCCAATCTCATCAAGATGGGCAGCGAGCATGATTCTGGGTCCCCCTACCCCGCGTTTCAGGCAGATGGCATTGCCAAGGGCATCCACCCGCACATCGTCCACCAATGGTTGCAATGCCGCCAGCGCCACTGCGCGCACATCAGCCTCATGTGCTGCGATCCCCGGAGTTTCACACAAACGCCGTAGAAGATCCCAATCAAGCACCACGACCAACTCCCTTCACGTCAACGATGACAGGGCCCATCGCCCTAGCCTCAGCAGAGAAGGGCGTGCAGCAGAAGTCGTACCACGCCCACACTGGCAGCAGAGATGTGAGACGGCGGGGAAGTTGCGAACGCAAATCAGTCAATTATCACACTGAGATGCTTCAACACGGTCGAAGCGCCAGCCATGCCGGAGAGCCCCTTCGCTAGGCTGCCGGGTGCTGGTCCCAGATGCGGGCAAGCCCAGGATGTCCATACTCCCAGCGCACCAGCTCGATCCACAAGCGCTCTGCCCGCTCCACCACCAGCGCGTGCCAGAGAGCGGTACCGCGAGCGGTGAGTCGCAGCGTCTGGAACCGCGCAAAGGCGGCCAGACGCCGGTGCGCAAAGACCGGTCTTCCACAGATGGTCTCTAGGAGAACCACATCTGGATCGTGATCACCATACTCCCGCGAACACCACTCTGCGCAGACCAGAGCACCAGGCATGCCGTAGTTGGAATTGATCGTCAAGAGAAGACCATGGGACGAGGGCGCGCGCTCGATGAGGCTGAGCGCTTTCGCATCGAAGAGAAGAGACACTGCTGGCTCCTTTGCCACATCACCGTGGACGGCACTGTCCACCTGCATATTGTCCGATCTTTTTCGAACTTCCTTCAAGATCTTCCTCGGGAATGGTGAAAGGCGCATGTACTGCTTCAGCGCCAAATGATACGTATCACCACAGTCGGTATCGCCGCAGAAGACACGCCACTGATCAGTCGCTCTTACAACGCTCTGTAAGCTTCCAGGTTCATGCAATGTGTGACGAGGGCAGCTTGAGCCGTCGGGACTCAGTGGACCGCCCCGGCGAGATACTCACACTACAAGCTTATTTATATAGTTTCTATAATATACGAAGGCACTAGCGCCCTCTACTAGCCAGTTGATGCGGTAGAATAGGAGGAGGTTAGACCGACCGGGGCTATTTTCGCATGCCATATATCATTATAATACTAGCGCGATATCTCGGTGTGGGGCCCCTAGCTTCCGTTACTGACGGCTGAGCACGCATGCGGGTGGAGAGTGCAGAAGCATGGCGACTGAGGAGCAAGTGCAGGCGGATGTTGGTCCGCCCTTTAGCCGTGAGGCGATCTCGTCTGGCGCATCACGTATAGAGCCTGCACTGCGATCGAAGCCTTCTCTTATGTCCAGATTGTGGCAGGAGCGGCTTCTCGTGTTCCTCGTTCTCCCTGGACTCATCTACTACCTTGTGTTCTTCTACATTCCACTGCTAGGGAACGTGATCGCTTTCCAAAACTACCAGCCCTACCTCGGCTTCCAGTATAGTCCGTTCGTAGGGCTCGAAAACTTCACCCGCATGTTCCACAACCAGACGTTCTACTATGCCCTCCGAAATACTCTTGAGATCACCGTCCTCCAGCTTCTCCTCTACTTCCCCGCACCTATTGCCCTCGCCGTTACGCTGCACAGCGTCTTGAGTAATCGCATCCGCCGGTTCATTCAGAGCGTGGTCTATCTTCCCCACTTTATCTCCTGGGTAATCGTGGTCATCATCTGGCAGGAGATCTTTGGCGGTGCCGGTGTCCTTGATCAGTTGCTGCGTCTGCACGGCGTCGCAAGCCCGCTCGACATCATGAGCGATCCCTCGCTGTTCAAGCTCCTCGTCACGGCCCAGGTCATCTGGAAAGAGGGGGGCTGGGGAACGATCATCTTCCTGGCCGCCCTCACTTCTATTGACATCACACTCTACGAAGCCGCCGCCGTTGACGGAGCCAATGCCTGGCGCCGGCTCTGGAGCGTCACAATCCCAGGTATTATGCCAATCATCATCCTCCTCCTGATTTTGCGGCTCGGCACTACCCTTTCAGTCGGCTTCGAGCAGATTCTCCTCCAGCAAGATGCCGTGGGTACGCGTGCCGGTGAGGTTCTCGACACGTTCGTCTACTACCACGGCATCGTGGATGGCAACTGGGGCATGAGCGCAGCAGTCGGCCTCATCAAGGGCGTCGTCGGCTTCATCTTGGTGGTCTCCACCAACTGGCTCGCTCATCGCTTGGGGCAGCAAGGAGTTATGTAAGATGACGAGTCGCTCTGCTCCTCCGTGGCTTCGCAATCGCAATTCTGCCGTTACCCTGTTGAAGGCTCTCTTCCTAATCGTCGTAGTACTGGCGATCGTCTTGCCGTTTCTCTACGTTCTTGAAGTGAGTCTCCTCACGCGCAAGGAAGTCATTGCCACTGCTGGCGCGGTCATCATTCCGCACGCATTCTCTATCGCGGCCTACGCTGATATCCTCTCGGGCACGGTTGTCCAGCGCTCCTTGATCATCAGCGTGAGCATTACTATCGTGGGTACGCTGCTCAGTGTGCTCGTCACCACTGGTCTCGCCTATGGATTGAGCCGGCCAACCATGCCAGGTCGCCGAGTACTCCTCATCTTAGTCTTGCTGACGTTCCTCTTCACCCCGGGGCTTATCCCAACCTACTTGATGGTGAAGGAGCTCCATCTCCTGAACAGCTACGGCTCGCTCATCTTCCCAGGGCTCGTCAGCACCTTCAACTTCGTGGTCTTGCGCAACTTTTTCATGAATATCCCCCAGGAGATCATCGACAGCGCCCAGATAGATGGCGCAAACAACCTCGACATCCTGCGCCATATCACTATTCCACTTTCGCGAGCGGCCATGGCGGTGATCGGTCTCTTCTATGCCGTCGGCTACTGGAATTCCTTCTTCAATGCACTCCTCTACCTGAATAACGCCAGCATGTGGCCAATTCAGCTCGTCTTGCGTCAATACGTCTTACAGGGCAATACCATTCCCACAGCAGCTGCAGCGCAGGCGCAAGCCGCCGTTGTGCCTCCGGCCGCCTCCATCCAGATGGCCATCGTGATCGTCGCCATGGTGCCCATCTTGATCGTCTACCCCTTTCTCCAGCGCTACTTCGCCACGGGCGTCTTGACCGGGGCCATCAAGAGCTAGTGTCGATCTGTTTCCGTAATGAGAGGAGAACTTTTGTGAGTGAAGACTTCGAACATCAAGCTGCCGCCTTCAGTGAGAGGACCCGTTGCGGTCAAGTAAACCGCCGCACCCTCCTGCATATGGCCGCCATGCTCACCACCGGCACCGCCAGTGCTGCTGTGCTTGCCGCCTGCGCCTCCAGCACCTCGGGGAGCGCTAGCACCTCAACCACATCGACGAGCGCAAGCGCCACCTCGAGCGTTGCCTCATCGAGTACGGCCACGTCGAGCACCACTGCATCACCCACACAATCATCGACAGTCTCGAGCAGTGTCACCAGCTCCGTCTCCTCATCAGTCAGCGTCAGTAGCACGGCGAGTCAGGCCGCAGTAGCCAACCCCAATATCCCCTCCTACATCCCCCTGACGTCGGTCAAGCCCAACCTCCCTGGCAGCGCAGCGGGCATTCCTGCCGGCTATTTGAAGCTCCCCGCACCGTACTCCGCCTACAGCGGCGTGCCGGGCAAGGGTGGAAAGGTGAGCTTCTTCACAATCGACTACGTGCCACCCGCTCCTCCGCTGTCCAGCAACAAGTTCTGGCAGGGCTTGAACAAGCGCCTCGGTGTGAACCTCGAGGTCGACCTCGTTCCAGCCTCGGGCTATCAAGACAAGTTTGCCGCCATGACCGCATCGGGCGACATTCCGGACACGGTGGTGTTCCTTACCTGGCAGCCTATCCCTCATCTCTATGAGTTGCTCGACCACGAGTTCGTCAATCTCACGCCATATCTGGCTGGCGACAAGGTGAAGAGTTACCCGAACCTGGCAAACCTCGATACCTATGCATGGCGCAATTCGATGGTGAACAATCAGGTCTGGGGAGTGCCCATCTCGCGTTCTGTCGCCGGCAACGGCCTGCTCTTCCGGGATGACTGGGCAGCCGCAATGAAGCTCGACTTCCCAAAGAATGCAGATGACTTCTTCAACGTCATGAAGGAGTTTACTGATCCATCCAAGAATCGCTGGGGCATCGCCGGTGTGCAGAATGGCGCTTTCAACGTCGGGTACTTCCTACAGATGTACCGTGGACCAAATAACTGGCGCTTGAATCCGAACAAGACCTTGACCAATGCCATCGAGACGCCAGAGTACGAAGAGGCCGTTGCCTACTGCGTGAAGCTCTTCAAGGCAGGGTTCTACTATCCGGGATCGGCCAACCTCAATATCCTCCAGGCCAAGCAGTACTTTGCGGCAGGGCGCATCGGCTGCTACCCCGATGGCATCACCGCCTCGCCACAGATGTGGCTGAACTTCAAGACAGCTGACCCGAAATCGACCTTCACACTCCTTCCGCCGTTCGGGTACGACGGTGGCAAGGCCGCGTATGCCTTGAGTAACGGGCTGTTCTCTTACACGACGGTCTCGAAGAAGAACCAGAGCCGTATCGAGGAAATTCTCGATATCTTCGACTACTGCGCTGCTCCGTTCGGTAGCGAGCAGTGGCAGTACCTCAATTTCGGTGTCAAGGGTTGGGACTGGAACCCAAACAAGAGCGGTGCTCCCGTACTAACCAAGACGGGGCAGAGCGAGCAACTCCCTACAGGCTACATCTGTGCTCCACCGTACATTTTGTATGACTCCCAATATCCTGAGGTGACCAAGATGATGCATACGTTCTGCGATGAGGCGGTGCCACAAGGGGTGAATGATCCCACGATTGGCCTCTACTCGGCCACAGCGGCTTCTAAGAACGCATCACTGACGCGCCTCATCAATGACCGGGTAGTCTCCATCGTCTCCGGCCGGTCACCTATCAGTGACCTCAAGACACTCATCAGCGAGTGGCGAAGTCAGGGTGGTGACCAAATGCGCAAGGAGTATGAGCAGGCGCTTGCCAAGCAGTAGCGAACTGCCCGCCTCATGCAGTAACGGAGTGGCCTGCTTATTCAACGTCGACAGAGAATAAGCCGGAAAGAAGAGGCATGCCCTAGCGGGCGAGAATCGCTTCCGCACCCTCCGGCAGCGGTGACGCGTAGCCCACCTCTTCACCATGCACCGCGATGTCACCGGCCTCAAGCTCTTCATCCGTCAAACGAAGTGGGATGAAGATACTAACCACCTTGGCGATGATCGTCGTGGCAACGATATTGTAAACGATGATGAACAGGGCTGCTAGCGCCTGAACCAAGAGCTGGTGGAAGCCAGCACCGTAGAACAGGCCACCCACCGTCACCGCAGAGGTCTTGCCAGATCCGAGATAGACCACCATATTCGGATCGGCCAGCAAACCCACCATGAGGCCACCGATGAGCCCAGCAATGCCGTGCGTGTGGACAACACCGAGCGCATCGTCAACCTTGCGGAAGATGGCGACCTTGTTCATGGTGAACCAGGGGATGGTAGCAGCCACAATCCCGATGATCAGCGCACCGAGACCATTCACGTAACCGGCGGCCGGAGTAATGGCCACGAGTCCTGTGATCATCCCATTGACCGCACCGAGCATCGAAGGCTTGCCAGTAGCGAACATGTCGATGAACAACCAGGTCAGCATGGCAGCAGCAGCCGCCAGGTTGGTGTTGATGACGGCTGCGGAAGCATCAGCGTTGGCGAAGTAGGGATCACCACCGTTAAAGCCATTCCAGCCGAGCCACAGTAACCCCGCACCAACCATCACCATCAGCATGTTGTTCGGGGTCTGCTCCGCGCGATCCTTTGCCAGGCGGGGCCCGAGAATGGCAGCGAGAACAAAACCCGTGACACCGGCTGACAGGTGAATCACGTAACCACCAGAGTAGTCCACGGCGCCCAGCTGAGCAAGCCAGCCACCACCCCAGAGGCCGAAGGCGTCGACGGCGTACACGAGAGTATTCCAGAGCGGGATGAGCAACATCCACGCACGGAAGTTCATGCGCCCGACCACACTACCTAAGAAGAGCAGCGGTGTGATAGCAGCGAACACGAACTGGAAGTACACAAGTGCAGACTGCGGGAAGCGAAACTCAGGCATCAAGCCTTTCAACAAGGGGATATTCGCTTGCGCCTGCTCCGAAAGCTGGCTCAGCACCGGCCCTGGGATACCAACGATATTCTGCAGCGGGCCCAAGGGCATTGGCGTCCCAAAGCCCATATTGAAGCTCCAGAGCGACCAGGTCATCAGTACCATAGCAAATGCGTAGAAGGCCATCAGCGCGCTGTTTACCGCCCAGCGGCGCTGTACAATGCCTCCATACAAGACGGCCAAACCAGGGATGCTCATCAGGCCGACGAGCGTCGCGGCTACCAGCTGCCAGGCTGTATCCCCTGGCTGGAGCCATTTCGGATCCGCAATATAGGGGGTCGGGTCCAAACTAGCCCTCCTATGACACTCTTCTGCTGGCTGTGCCAGCAGGGCCACACTTTCGAGTCCCAACCGTGGGACGGAGGGCTCCCTTGCCCAGGGTGCCGTAAGTGGCGACCACCGCCCACCTCTGCAGAGCCAGCGACACAACCCAGCAAACAAAAATAGCCCTTCTCACGTCCAACAACGGAGAAAGGCCACCTTGCCTCTTGCCTGGCTGAACCACGACTGACGGCAACGTTGCCGGACAGCCTAGCCTGCTTAGCAGAAGCTTAGTCAATTAGTTGGGTGCTTGTCAAGTACGTATTCCCTACATCGAAAATGCTACCGGGCGGCCTACGGTTCCCTCATTTGAGCATGCGACCGAGGGAATGGCCGTAGACGAGCGGCGGAAGTACTGGGACAGATAGCGAAGCGGTACCGGGCGGCGGATCGGGGCGGGGCGCAGGGTGCTCTTGACGGGGGCGGTTGCCCAGGTGGAGCATGAGGATCTCACTGCGCTCTACAGCTACGACACGAACTTTGACACCATCCCGGACATCCGCCGCGAGGAGCCGGTGCCATAACCAGCCTCTGCTCAGTCCCGAGCGTGTCCAACAGATCGGGGGCTGCGCGCAGCAGGGGTAGGCTTGCGCAAGATGTCGAGGTTAGTGCCGCAGTACAGCGTATTTTCCAGCGGGACGATTCAGAGCGCACCAGCTTTGCAGAGGAGTTTCCTCACAGAGGATAGCTGGTCTGAAAATAGCAGCTCAACGGGCTTGTTCGAGGGTGAGGTTGACGGAATAGCCGAGGGCGTGGAGTTACGCGACGGCGCGCTGTCGGGCCCGCTCGCGGTGGCGTGCATCGTGCTCGGCGGGATCGTAGTCCTGAGAGTCTTGGGGACGTGCGAGCGTGTGGTACGCGGTGACCAGGATCGTATGGCCCACGGCAAAGACGGCTTTCTTGTGCCCCTGACGGACGACCAGGCGGCGGTACTGGGTCGCGAGATAGCAGTGTTTCGCGCGAGCGGCGGCCATGGCCGATTCCGTCAGCGCACGCCGTAGCCAGACACTGCCGCCCACTCTGGCGTTTCCCAGCGCTCTGGCGGTTGCCCGGGCACATGGCATGCCAGGAGGTAGCGTGCCCTGCGGAGGGGAAGCGCGGCATGTCTGTCCCCAGTTCGGCCACAATGACTTCAGCCGCCGCTCTGCCAACGCCCGGGATGGTGTCCAAACACACCAGTGCCGCCTCAAAAGGGCGCAACCGCTCCGCAATCTCGGCGCTCCACTGGGTGATGCTGTCGTTGAGGAAGTCGATGTGGGCAAGGTGCAGTGCGAGCAGCATGCGATGGTGGTCGTTGACTTGCCCGGTCAGGGCGCGCGCTAGAACCTCACGC
>JAMCTA010000154.1 GCA_023381895.1 Chloroflexota bacterium | reverse complement strand
GGTCCGTCTCGAACTCGAGCAATCCACACCCGAGAGCCTCGGAGCGTTGCTCACCTCCCATCTCGAGGTTGGTCCGGAGGACGTCTACCGTGGCACGGGCCCTTTCGGACTGAGCGACCTGATGAGTCTGGCGAGCCTCGAGCGCCCGGAGCTCAAAGATCCGCCGCTCCAGCCAGCTGTTCCACCAGTGCTTCAGAACACCGCCGATCTCTTCGCGGCAGTGCGCCACAGTGATGTGCTACTGCACCACCCCTACGACTCTTTTGCTCCCGTGCTCCAGTTCATCGAGAATGCTGCCAACGACCCTGGCGTGCTCGCCATCAAGGGCACGCTCTACCGCATCGGACACAACTCTCCTCTCGTCCGCTCCCTTATTCGCGCTCGGGAAAATGGCAAGCAGGTCGCTGTGCTCGTGGAGCTAAAGGCCCGCTTCGATGAGGAGAACAACATCGAGTGGGCCCGGGCGCTGGAGGATGCTGGCGTGCACGTGGTCTACGGCCTCATCGGCTTGAAGACGCACTGCAAGGTGTTTCTCGTCGTGCGCCGCGAAGGAGATGGCATCAGTCGCTACGTCCATCTGGGCACGGGAAACTACAATCCCAGCACCGCCCGCGTCTACACCGATCTCGGGCTGCTCTCCTGTCGCCCCGAATTCGGAGAGGACGTCACCGATCTATTCAACTCTCTGACGGGCTACTCTCGCCTGCACCACTACCGATCGATCCTCGTCGCTCCTGTGAGCCTGCGCCGCACGATCGAGAAGAAAGTGGAACGGGAGATCGAGCACGCCAAAGCAGGGCGCCCGGCTCGCCTTTTCCTCAAGATGAATACGTTCCAGGATCACCCCTTCGCCGATCTCATCTATCGCGCTGCTGCCGAAGGGGTACAGATCGATCTCGTCGTCCGCGGCATCTGCATCGTCCGCCCCAACCTGCCGGAGGCGGAAGGGCGTATCCGTGTCATCAGCATCGTGGGCCGTTTCCTGGAGCACAGCCGGGCTTTCTACTTCCTCAACGGCGGAGAGGAGGAGCTCTATCTCGGTAGTGCTGACCTCATGCCGCGAAACCTCGACCGGCGCGTTGAAGTCGTATTCCCCGTCCAGGATCCCGCGATGCGCACGTTCCTCAAAGATCAGGTACTGGAGCTCTATCTTCAGGACAACGTGAAGGCCCGGCTGCTCCGCGGCGATGGGTCGTATGAGCGTCTCACCGCTCGGGATGGGGAAAGGGCGATCAGCGTACAAGATGTGCTCCTCGAGCAGGCGCACAAGGGATCAAAGCAAGGAGTCCACTTTCACGCTCTGCCAGCCACGGGATGACAGGGAAAGCCAGCGCACAAATGATCCAGGACAGCCTGTAGACTCCGGCAAAGATATTGCGCAGAAGGAGTCACAGGCACGACAGCGCCTTCGGATGAACCTTCGCGGCTTCTCTTGAAGGCGAGGAGAGATGACTGATGACCGTCCAACCACCTTTCCAGCCGGCGCCGGTTCAACCTACCGCCATGGTGTTGCGCATCTACAACACGCTCACCCGCCAAGTCGAGCCCGTCGTACCGCTGACACCAAGTCTGGTCCGGATGTATACCTGTGGGCCCACCGTCTATCGTTCAGTCCACATCGGCAACCTGCGCAGCTACCTGCTCGCCGATTGGCTCCGTCGCGTCTTTCTCCACCTCGGGCTAAGTGTGACGCACGTCAAGAACATCACCGACGTGGGTCATATGCGCCAGGAAGTGCTGGAGCGCGGGGAAGACAAGATCATCGCCGCCGCCCTCGCCGCTGGCAAAACTCCGGCTGAGATTGCGGCACACTACGCTGCCGGATGGCAGGCCGATGAGGCCGCCCTCAACATCTTGCGAGCCACAGTCACACCCCGCGCCACAGAGCACGTGGCTGACATGATTCAGATCATCGAGCGGCTCCTCCGCCGAGGCCATGCCTACGAGGTCAATGGCACGATCTACTATGACGTCTCATCCTTCCCGGCATACGGCAGGCTCTCCGGGAACCAGCTCAGCTCGCTGCTCAAGGGTGTTCGCGTAGAAGCTGATCCCAACAAGCGCCAGCCGGCCGACTTCACCCTCTGGAAGCGAGCTGAGCCCGGCCGTATGCTGAAGTGGACAAGTCCCTGGGGAGATGGTTTCCCGGGCTGGCACATCGAGTGTTCCGCTATGAGCATGCGTTACCTTGGCGAGAGCTTCGATGTGCACACTGGCGGCGTCGACAACGTCTTCCCGCACCATGAAGACGAGATCGCACAGAGCGAAGGTGCCACGGGACAGCCTTTTGTCCGGTACTGGGTCCACGGTCAGCATCTCCTCGCCGATGGTCTCAAGATGGCGAAGAGCACCGGCAACGCCTACACACTGGCAGACCTCCGCGACCGGGGCTTCGCGCCGCTGGCATTTCGCTACCTCTGTCTGCTCACGCACTACCGCTCCCGCCTCAATTTCACGTTCGCGAGCCTGCGCGCCGCTGGCAAGGCCTTGGCACGGATCGAAGACGCCGTGCGATCGTGGGACACTCTCCCACGCCCTACAGAGAGCACGGCGATGCGACAGTGGAACAGCCGCTTCTGGGCATACGTGCTCGATGACCTCAACCTGCCCGCCGCCGCCGGCACCCTCTGGCAGATGCTCCGGGCACCCGACCTGTCGCCAGCCGAGCGGCGAGAGCTCCTGCTCCAGTGGGATGACATACTGGGACTCGGACTCGATGCCGTACAGCCCTTCGAGCAGAGCAGCCTGCCCAGTGACGTCCGCTACACGGTGCAGGCTCGGGAACGGGCTCGTTACGATCGCGACTACAGCACGGCAGACGAGCTGCGCCAGGTGCTGCAGCTGCACGGCTATGCACTTCGCGACCACCGCACCACCACTGAGGTGCGGCCGGCATTACCAGAAGGGCCGCTACGCTACTCCCGTCCGGCCGACGTCCCTAGTCTTCTCGATGAGCCCGACTGCTACGACGTTTCACTCTGCCTCCTGGTACACAACTACCATGCCGACGTCGAGCGCTGCCTGCGTAGCTTCCAGGCATACGAGGGTAGGTGGCGGATCGAATATGTGATCGTGGAAAACGCCTCCACGGATGGAACCGCTCTGTGGCTTGAAGAGTTTGCCACCCACCGCGACAACGTAACCTTGCTGCGGGCCGATCACCGTCTCGGCGAGGCCGATGGTCGGAATCTGGCCCTCCGCCAGGCCCGTGGTCACGTCGTGGCCCTCGTCGACACCGGTGTGGAAGCGACAGGAGACTGCTTCACGCCGCTGCTCAAGGAGCTCTCTCAGCCTCGAGTGGGCGCCGCTGGCCGTTGGGGCTTCCGCACCCACGACTTGCGCCATTTCGAAGAGACATCCGAGCGCACGGTCGATGGCATCGCAGGCTACTTCTTCGCCTTCCGCCGGGCAGACCTCAGACGCACTGGCTGGCTCGACAGTAAGTACCGCTACTACCGCAACCTCGACCTCCACTTCAGCTTTCAGTTCCTTGCTCAGGGCCTGGATCTCGTCGCCCGACCTGACCTCCCGCTCGTCATGCACGAGCATCGCGGCTGGGAGGAGCTCAGCGAGGAAGAGCGCGACAAGCGCAGCAAGCGCAACTTCTACCGCTTTCTCAACGCCTGGCATCACCGTGAAGAGCTGACGGTCGATCACCGCCGCCCAACGAGCCAGCGCTAGCCGCGAGGCACAGCTCTGACGGGATCACCGCCGCTTCCTCTCCAGCCCGAGAAGAATGACCCAACCGTCATCACACTACCCTTGACACCCGCTCCACGGTATTATTAGCAAAGTCGATAGACTTATGAATGTTTACTATGGGCAATATATAGACTCAGCAGCCCGGCCGATCGCCGGAGGAGGTCCGCGTTATCGCCCGTCGCCGAGGAGAGACAACATGAGCAGCCATCCAGCTTCTACTGAGGTGTTCGACGTCACGGCACGCAAGTTTCATCAGGCCGCGTCAGTGGTTCTCCTGGCAATTGGCTTCATCATGGGCGGAAGGGCAGAGTTTGCCCTGTTGACCATCGTTGGCATCGTGATGCTTGCCGGCCGCTTCTGGTGGCCCATCGACATCTTCCGCCAGCTTGCCTGGCGTGTCCTCGAGCCAGCGCACATCCTCCCTCGAATCGACCGGCAGGAAGACCACGAAACGCGCCGCGTTGCGCGCGTGCTGGGCGGTGTGCTCATCCTGATCAGCGCTATCGTGCTGGCGACAGGTAACTCTTGGGGGTGGGTCTTCGCGGCAGCCACGGCGGTGTTGATTTTCCTCGACGCCGCATTCGACTTCTGCTTGTTGTGCTTCCTCACCTACTGGGGTAGCCGGACATTTCACGCAGCGTAGGTAGGGGGTGTATGAAATGGTCGAAAGAGCGCTCATCGTCACCACTGCCTTCGCAGTCCTCTTGCTCACGGCAAGACTCGTGAAGCTGCTGATCCACATCAGAGCGAACGCCGCCCGAGGGGCCGAACTGCCCTCCGAATTGAGCGAGCGTCTAGCCCAAAGAGGGAGACCGGGGGTGTTGTATTTCTATGGTCCCCGCTGCGGCAGCTGTCAGCAGCAAGCAAAGATCCTCCAACGGCTTGTTGCTGAACACGGCGTCACCGTTCTCCAGATCGATGCGACCAGGGAGAGCACACTCGCCAGCACCTTCTCCGTCCTGTCTGTCCCGGTGACCGTTGTGTTTGACGAGACACTACGAGTACAAGGCATCAATCACGGGCTCTCTCAGCACGCGGATCTAGAAGTGCAGCTGGGACTGGCCACTCGCGCTGCCTAACCTCAAGGGTCCCGCACCACCTGCCTATAGGCCAGCAGGGGCTCATCTCAGTAGCGCTGACTTCACTATACTAACGATGTGCTGCATCGAGAGTGCTCTAGTGGACGTAGTAGAGGTGGCCCTCACTCAGGCCGGCTCGCCAGCCGACCACCTTGTCATCGACTCCTGGCGGCTAGGCGGCGACCTTGTCCGTGTGGAGCGACGGTGACCGACCACGTCATGGACGGCTTCACCTTCCAGCCGGTGCGCCCCGAGTGCCTCGGTGACCTGGTCGAGTTCTTGCGAGGCACGGGGCCGGCACGGGCGTATCACCGCTGCACGGCTGGGGAGTCAAGGTCGCAGACTCTCTTGACACGCCGCGGCAGCGGTGAGAGAGCGCAAGGGCTGCCCCCGGTGTTGCCAGTGTCCCCAGGAGCACCAGTTCGCACGGTGCGCTCTATATTATATTATTCCTCCCAATGGAAGCTTGCCCCTCCAGGCGCAGTGCGAACCTTTCTCTCGCACGGGTGAGGGATCACCCAAGGACACGGGAGAGCGCCTATGACCGCACTGCTCTGAGAGGGTCAGGACGACCGCTATGGACACGAGGTCGCACCGCCAGCACCCCCGGAAAGACGGTCGAAGCGGGGAGGCTTCAGCCAGGATAGTCGCCCAGCCAGCGCACGAAGTCGAGCCGTCCCGCCAGCGCGTTGACCAGCCGTTGATCGGCGGTCCACAGGGTGGTCTGTAGCAGGTGGGCCAGCACGACGTACAGGCTGTCGTACAGGCTCGGCAGGGTGTAGGTGCAGGCAAAGTCGAAGGCCTGGCGGTACAGCCCCCTCGGCGCCAGCGTCGGAATGGCAAAGGCCAGGAAGGCATTGACCGCCTCACCGGCCAGTTCAGCACTGAGCAGGCCGCGACGCTGCCGTTGGTAGATGGCGTCGCAGACCTCAGCGGGAAAGTGGGGCGGAGCAACGATGGGCTGGCGCTCCTGGAGCGTGGCAGCAAAGAGGTGAGCAGCCTCTTCGGCCAGCTCCTCCTCGGCCAGCACCCACTTGAGCGCGACGCTGGCGTCGATGACGCTCATAGCTGCGCAGAGCGTTGCTCGCGCTGCTCTCGGAGCAGCTCCGTCGAGGACGGTAGCAGCCGGCCGTGACGCTCCTGCAGGATGCGGGCGCGGATGGCCTGAGCCTGCGCCATCGCCGCCTGCAGGCGTGCCACATCGGTGGGTGTAAGGGGGGAAAGCGGGATGACCGGTTCCGGCATGGTGCTCCCTCCCTCCCCGTGGCGCTGCCTGCCTGCCGTGAGGATGTGCTGGATCTCGGTGGCCTTCAGCACGATCCGCCGTTGACCAGCACGGTAGGCGGGGAGCTCGCCGCGGTTGATCCACCGCCAGATGGTGGAGGTACTCACCTTGAGGAGTCGAGCAGCTTCGGGGACGGTGAGCAACTGCCCAGCAGTAGCGTCCACGACGCTGTTCCGAAGCGCCTCGTCGTCGTGCGATACTTTCTGCGTATTCATAGATACGCATAGTATAGCAAAAGGCGGAGCCTCCGTCAAGGAAACGTATTCCCTCACCGAAAATGCTACCGAGCGACCTACAGTTCCCTCATTTACGAATGCTACCGAGGGGACGATGCGAGCCGGCGAGGAAATGACACTGGATGAGCGACGGAAGTACCTGGGGCAGATGCTGAAACGGTACCGGGCGGCGGATCGGGCGGGGCGCGAGGGTTCCCGCAGAGCGGGAAGGCTCTTGACGGAGATGGAGGTGGTGACGGGGTTACATCGCAAGCATCTAGTGCGCCTGTTGGCGCCGGGCGGATTGCTGCGCCGCCCGCGCGGGAAGCAGCGGGCGCGGGCGTATGGCGCGGCAGTCGATGACGTGCTGCGGATCGTGTGGGAGAGCTTGGAGTATGTGTGCGCGGAACGCCTGACGCCGGCACTGCTGCCGACGGCGGAGCACCTGGCGGGGTTCGGGGAGGTGCGACTGACGCCGGCGTTGCGGGAGCAGCTCGGACGAATCAGCCGGGCGACGGTGCAGCGCCGGCTGGACACGCTGTGCCAGGACACGCCGCGTCTGCCCCGGCGGGGACCGGAGGCGGCCAACCAGGTGGCGCGGACGTTACCGATGGGCCGGCTGGCCTGGGAGACGGCGGAGCCGGGGCATTGCGAGGTGGATCTGGTCCACCACAGCGGCCCCATCGCCAGCGGCGACGACGTGCACACCTTACAGCTGGTGGACATTGCCACGGGCTGGAGCGAGCGGGTGGCGATCCTGGGGCGCGGGCAGCGGGCGATGGAGGCAGGCTTTGGGGCCATCCTGGCCCGCCTGCCCTTCCCGATCAAGCACCTGCACCCCGACAACGGCAGCGAGTTTCTCAATCATCATCTGGTGCGCTACTGGGGACAGGCCATCGTGGACGTGCAACTGAGCCGCAGTCGGCCCTTCCACAAGAACGAGCCATCGCTTCATTGAGCAGAAGAACGACACCCTGGTCCGCGCCTACCTCGGCCACGCCCGGCTGGACACCCCCGCCCAGGCCGACGCGCTCAACGAGCTCTACGAGGAGATGTGGGCCTACTACAACCTCTTCCAGCCGGTGCTCCACCTGGTCGAGAAGCGGGTCGAGCCGGATGCGGCGGGCGGACGGGGGCGGCTCCGGCGGAAGTGGGATGCGGCCACGCCACCCTATCAGCGCTTGCTGGCGACGGGCGTGCTGGCGGCGGCTGAGCGGGAACGCTTGGCGACGCTCTACCACACGACCAATCCCCGCCACCTGCGGCGCCAGATCTACCAGGCCATCCCGCGATTATGGCGATCGGTGGCGCCACGGGAGGGCGCGGACCCAAGGACGGCAACCGAAGACGTGGGCATCGCCGGCTAGCGCCGGCGAGACGGGGCGGCGCGCCGCCCCGTCGGTGCATAGGGTGGCGACCAAGCACCGTAGCAGAGAGGAGAGGCTCGCCCTGGTCACATTTTCTTTTGAGGGAACTGGGCCGAATTCGGCTCCCTCGGTAGCATTTTCATTTGAGTTGACACGACTCCTCCGGGGTGTTCGGACCCCAGGGCTGGTATCGTACCACCTCTGGCTGCGCGCTGTAGGCGTGCACCGCCGGCCAGTCCTCCACAACAAATTCGCGCAGCACCAGTCGCCATCCGACGAGCACAACCATGGTAACCCTCTTGCTCATACAACACGCTCACCGAGCGTTCAGGACAGGCTCATGGGACGGCTCGCTGGTTCCAGCCTTCACGCCTCTGCCAGGCGCAGTCTAAAACCACCTACATTGTGTCGCGCCGCCACCACGCGCCGAACGGTACGCGCCGCGGCGGCAGGATGCCACCTGGGGTGGCGCGTTACTAGGTACCCTACTCCCGCCCTGCGCTATTCTATCTGGTAACACGCAGCGCTGGTGCCTCCACGGGCGGGGCACCAGTATCCCGGGAGGAGAACGGTAGGTGGAATACCGAGCATTCGGCAGAGCATCGGAGCGCATCAGCGCCATCGGCATCGGTGGGGCGCACGCCGCCCGACCCAAAGAGGTGGCGGAGACGGTGCGCCTCATCCGGCGCGCTGTGGATGCCGGCATCACTTTCCTGGATAACTGCTGGGACTACAGCCTGGGCGACGCCGAAGTGCGCATGGGCCAGGCGCTGCGCGATGGCTACCGCGAGCGCGTGTTCCTGATGACGAAAATTGATGCCCACTACGCTGCCGCCGCGGCCCAGCAGATCGACCAGTGCCTCCAGCGTCTCCAGACCGACCATCTCGATCTAATGCAGATTCACGAGGTGATCCGCTGGGACGACCCGGAGCGTGTTTTTGCCTCCGGCGGCACCATGGAGGCGCTGCTGGCTGCGCGTCAGGCGGGGAAAATCCGCTACATTGGCTTCACCGGCCACAAGAACCCGGATATCCACCTCAAGATGATTAATGCCGGCTTTGATTGGGACAGCGTTCAGATGCCGCTCAACTGCCTCGATGCCCACTACGCCAGCTTCCAGGTCAAAGTGATGCCGGTGGCTGTGGAACGGGGCATCGCCGTGCTGGGGATGAAGCCGCTGGCCGCGGGCCAGGCCGTGCGCAGCGGCGCCGCTACGGCGGAAGAGTGCCTGCGCTATGCCATGAGTCTGCCTACCTCTACCGTCATCACCGGCTGCGATTCGCTGGAGATTCTGGAGCAAGCCATTCGCGCGTGGCAGAACTTTACGCCCATGTCGCCCGAGGAGATGGCGACGCTGCGCGAGCGCACGACTGCCCACGGCACCGGCGGCAGCCTGGAAGGCTACAAGACGACCGGCAACTTCGACGGCACCGTCAAAAATCCACACTGGCTCACGACGGGTTCTGTCACGGCCTGAGGCGGTGCGGCTGGGTTGGCAAGGAGGGCAATCATAGACGAGCATACGCAGACCAATCGGGAGCACTGGAACGACCTGGTACCCATTCACCTGCGCTCCACCATGTACGCCGTGGATGCCTTTCGGGCCGGTGCCTCCACGTTGCAGCCGCTCGAGCTGGCCGAGGTGGGGCCAGTGGCCGGCAAGACGCTGCTACACGTGCAGTGCCACTTCGGTCTGGATACGCTCTCCTGGGCCCGGCGGGGAGCCGTGGTCACCGGCGCCGACTTTAGCGATCAAGCGATCACCGCGGCGCGGGCCTTGAGTGCGGAGCTGGCACTGCCGGCGCGCTTCGTGTGCAGCCCGGTGAATGACCTGCCCGGCGCCCTCGCTGGGACCTTCGACATCGTCTATTCCACCTACGGCGTGCTGTGCTGGCTAGGCGATCTGGAGCGCTGGGCGCAGGCCATCGCCCACTTCGTCGCGCCCGGCGGCGTATTCTACCTGGCCGATGGCCACCCAGCGGCCAGTGCCTTGGAGGACGTGGACGGCGAGCCGCGCCTTCGTCACCCCTACTTCTCCACCGGGGCCCCCGACGCCTACGAAGTGGACGGCTCGTATGCCGATTGGACAGCCCACGTGGAGCACCAGAAGGCGATTGAGTGGACGCACACGCTGGGGGAGATCGTGAGCGCGCTCTGTACCGCCGGACTGCATCTGGAATTCCTGCACGAGCACCCCTTTAGTTTCTTCCAGGCTTTTCCGAGCCTGGTGCAGGCCGGCGACGGAACCTGGCGCTGGCCCGGTCACGCCGACCGCGTGCCGCTGCTGTACTCCCTGCGGGCGCGGAAATAAGGGAAGTGGCGCGACGCCGGGCCGGGCAGGGTCTACGGCGGCTGAGATTCCGCAAGTAGGAGCAGCAGCGTGGATCGCCGGTCCGTAGCCATGGCCGTTCGTCCTTATGCCTTGACCCCGGTGAAAACCACGCCGCGGATGAAGTACCGCTGCGTGAAAAAGAACAAGATGATTGGCGGCACGGCGACCATGAGCGTGCCCGCCATGAGCTGGTTCCACAGCACG
>JAMCTA010000110.1:26314-41433 GCA_023381895.1 Chloroflexota bacterium | reverse complement strand
GACCATCGATACGCCGGGGCACGTCGACTTCGGCTACGAAGTGTCGCGAAGTCTTGCCGCCTGTGAAGGCGCCCTCCTGGTTGTGGATGCTTCCCAGGGGGTGGAAGCTCAGACGCTCGCCAATCTCTACCTTGCCATTGAGCACGGGCTTGCCATCGTACCGGTGATCAATAAGATAGACCTGCCAACGGCAGAGCCCCAGCGTGTGCTTGCGGAGCTCAAGGATGGCGTTGGCCTCGATGTAACAGATGCGGTGCTCACCAGTGCTAAAGAAGGGCGTGGCACGCGTGATGTGCTCGAGGCCATCGTTCGTGTCATCCCGCCGCCGCAGGGGGATGACGCCGCTCCGCTCCAGGCCCTGATCTTTGACTCCCACTACGACCCATTCAAGGGAGTGGTCGCCTATGTCCGCGTCATGCAGGGTGAGATTCGCAAGGGTGAGCGCTATCGCCTCATGCAGAGTAGCGCACCGCTGGATGTGCTCGAGATTGGTGTCTTCCGGCCAGGCCTTGCCCCGGTGGAATCCCTCAGTGCCGGCGAAGTCGGTTACCTCGCAACGGGACTCAAGGCAGTCCGGGATTGTCGTGTGGGTGACACTGTGACGGGCTGGAGCAATCCGGCGAAGGGGCCGTTGCCGGGATATGCGCCAGCCAAGCCGATGGTCTTTGCCGGTATCTATCCGGTGCGGGGTGATGACTACCCGTTGCTGCGCGATGCGCTCGAGAAGCTCCGCCTGAACGATGCCTCGCTGGTCTATGAGCCGGAGAATTCCGTAGCACTCGGCTTTGGCTTTCGCTGTGGCTTCCTCGGCTTGCTCCACATGGAGATCGTTCAGGAGCGTCTGGAGCGGGAATATCACCTCGATCTCCTCGCTACGGCCCCGAGCGTGCGCTACCAGGTCACGCTGGTGACGGGAGAGCAGATCGAGATCGACTCGCCAGCCAAGCTGCCACCTACGGCGCAGGTCACTGAGATCGCTGAGCCGTGGGTGCAGGCAAGCATTCTCACTCCTACCCGGTATATCGGCACACTCATGGAGCTTGCCACAGCCCGCCGCGGCGTATTCAAGGACATGACGTATCTCGATACGGAGCGAGTTGCCCTCCGCTTCGACCTGCCGCTCTCCGAGATCATCACAGAGTTCTACGATTCACTGAAGTCGCGGTCGCAGGGCTACGCCTCGCTCGACTATTCGCTGAGCGGATTCCGCCCATCGCGCCTCGTGAAGCTCGACATCCTTGTCACTGGGCAGCCCGTCGATGCGCTCTCGGTGATCACCCACGCAGACAAGGCCTATCAGCAGGGTAAGCTGCTCGTCGAAAAGCTCAAGGAGCTCATCCCGCGGCAGCTGTTCGAGGTGCCCATCCAGGCGGCGATTGGTAGCCGGGTGGTCGCTCGCGAGACCATCCGGGCGCTGCGCAAGGATGTGCTCGCCAAGTGTTATGGCGGTGACGTGACGCGCAAGCGCAAGCTGCTGGAGAAGCAGGCGGAGGGCAAGAAGCGCATGAAGCGTGTTGGCAACGTCGAGATTCCTCAAGAAGCGTTCATGGCAGTCCTGAAGCTGCAGGAGGAATAGCGAAGGTGAGCAGGCACGGCTGGCATCCCACCAACTGGCCACTGCTACTCCCGCGAGCCGTCCTAGTGACCGGTGTGGTGCTCCTGCTCGCCGCGTGTACAGGGGTACCGGGAGCAGCATCACCGGCAGGATCTGCTGCAACCAATAGAACGGCTTCAACCGGGCAGCATACTCTCGGTGCCACCACATTATCCGGGCGCTTCCTCGTCGAGCCAGATGACGGCGTGCAGCCATTTGTCTCGGCTATTGACAGCGCCCAGCACACCATTGACCTCACGATCTATCTGCTGACGGATCGTGAGGTCATCGCCGCTTTGGAAGCAAGCGTCAAGCGTGGAGTGCGCACACGTGTGCTTCTGGAGGAGCATCCCGTGGGCAACGGACCCGGCAACGGGACAATCTACCGGCGACTCCAGCAGGCTGGAGTCGCTGTCAAGTGGTCGAACCCGGCCTTTCGCCTGACGCACGAGAAGAGCCTGATGATCGACGGCAAGACCGCCTTCATTATGTCGGCTAATCTGACCTACAGCGCTGTCACCCATAATCGCGAATATGCCTTTGTCGATACTGATCCGCAAGATGTGGCGGCCGATGAAGCCATCTTCACTGCGGATTGGAACCGTACGAGTGTCACGCCGAATGATCCCCATCTCGTCGTGTCCCCAATCAACTCGCGTGCGAAGCTGACCGCGCTCATCAACAGCGCAACAAGGACGCTCTTCCTCGAAGAGGAAGAGATGGAGGATAGGCAGCTCGAAGCAGCGCTGATCGCGGCGGCTCATCGAGGGGTTCAAGTGCGCGTCATCGTGCCGGCGATGCGCGGTCCGAGCGACTACAACCTTGCAGGAGTGCACACGATCGAGCAAGGAGGTGTGCAGGTGCGCGGCCTAGTCAGGCCCTATCCGCATGCAAAGATGATCCTCGCTGATGACCACACGCTCTTCATCGGCTCCGAGAATATCTCGACTCCTTCCCTCGACGCTGAACGAGAGCTGGGTATCCTGCTCACAAACGCTGATGCGATCAAGCGGGTCGATGGGGTGTTCCAGAGCGACTGGTCGGCAGCACAGCCCATCTCGAGCTAGCTTCCGGGGAGTGGTGCTGCGCACGGACGCCGCCAGGTGAGCGCCTGCCCATCGTATGCGCGTAGCACACCATAGACTTAGACTTAGCCTCGTCGGGACTACAGCCACGGTCCAGCGGTGCCCTGATCCGGCTGCGATGGTAAGCCGGTTCAGCGAAGCGGAATGATTTCCTTCCTGCATCGTTGGGGCTAGTTTCAGCGCCCCCGTGCTGGCTCCGTGGGCTATCATCACAACGCTCATTGTCGGAGTGGAACGCTGGTCCCTGTTCGCTAGAACCTCCTAGAACGGGCGGTCGCTATCATAAGCCCAGCCGGGACAGGTGACGGAGCGAAGGAGATGACACGTGTGCTCGCCAGGACAGGAGCAGCGCTGCTCTTGTCAGTCGTGCACGAGCGTGGAGCGCCACCACGTGGAGGAGCGGCACTATCGGTGAGATCCCTGACCTATACTCTGAACTATGAGGTCACCACACAGCGAGCCCGGCAGATTATGTCTTGCACTGATAGTGCTGGTTGGACCGCTCATAGCAACGCTGCTTACCGTCGCCCCTGCCTGGGCAGCTAACAGCCCTTCCACCGTGCCTGTGCTCTCCCTGACAGAGGAGAAGCTCAGCAGTACGGTGACCAAAACGGTGATCGTGACCTCGTTCGCCACGAGCCACGATCTGGTCGAAGTCTACAACTACCAACCAGTCGCCCAGTCAACTGATTGGCATAAAGCGACGGAGATGAATGATTCCACGTGGGTCTTCCGGCCGGGCGGTGGTCCTCCGAAGCTCGCCATCTTCTTCACGGTGAAGGACGGGAAACACATTGCGGAGTTGTATGACGACCAGTTCGGGGAAGGGGCTGCTCCGGTCGCGCTACACAACGATCACGTGGTGCTGACCCATCCCATTCACTGGACAATGCGTGCTGAATCGCTCACCTCGTGGTATCTCCCAGGGGGGCGCATTGCCGATCAGCTGTACTTTGAAGGAGCTTTTTCCCTTCCCTACGAAGCTGATGCCAACAGCGTGCTTGCTCAGCACTGGCGCGGCCACGCTGCTTGGGACTATACACTCTACGATCCCACTGGGAGTGGGGTCCCGGAGTATGGCCTGCTCAGGCTGTTCCCATTTGTGGCGGGGCTGGCCAACACGCCGCGTACCGATCTCATCTTGAACGTGGAGCACTATCGCATTGAGCCTTTTCACAATGCGGTATTCTGGCCCTACTTGAGTCCGCAGTTCATGCATCTCCGTGCCTGGTTCGACCGGACCCCTCCTATTTCGATGAACTGGCAGGATGGCAGGCTCGTAGAGCTCTCGAGCTTCCTGCCGGACTCCGAGCCTGAGAACGGGGAGCAGATCTTCTCCGTCTATCCCTTCCATCTGCACAGTCCGAACCAGGCCGATTTCGAGAATCCTTTTGCGTACTATCGCTTCGATCCGGGCAATACCGGCTTTCCGAACCTCATCATTCGCAACTATTACTTCCCGAAAGGAGACCTCTACCAGCAGTACGGTGGTACACCGTCACCAGTGGAGTTCGTGCGCTATAGCTGGGGCAATGGCAACGGTAGGTTGCTCTACAAGATAGGCCTCTTGGGGAGGTATCCTGCCCAGGACGAGATCAAGGTCGGGTCAACGACTATTGCGTCAATGGACTATGCCACGTTCCCTAAGTGGATCATGTCGCACATCTGGGACTTCGTGACGTTTGTTGCCAGTGAAGACGGTGGCTTCCGGAGCAGCGAGGGGATTTACGCGTGGGATCAGTCTGGGCGCATGTTCGACTATGCCTACAACTATCGAAACACTGCTCCAGTCGATCAGTACCAGTCCATCGCTCCTGGGTTCCGCGGCGAGCTGAGCCCTTCAGTCACGGGCGTGGTGAAGCTCTATATCAGCCACATTGACGGCCGGCTCCACTATTTGGGAGCAACCATGGGAGTGTGGAACGTTGATGGCGACCAGGTCATTCGCACCGGGACGCTCGATGGTCAGCATATCGGCATCTGGAAGCGCTCGGTCCACGGCCGTGAGGTCGAGGCGCTCTACCACGTTCCCGGCCTGCTCCTCTATGCAGCGCAAGGGCGCGTGGTGCTGCAACAGGTCGCACTCCACAGCAACTCTGGTCCGATCGATCCTCCCACCGATGAGGCGTCACTCAATACCCTGCGTGCCCAGTTGCCATCTCAGGTCCCCGACATCGCGGGAGAAGGGCTGGGCGCTATGCTCAACCCAGCATCTCCTCAAATTATTCTCGAGGGTGCAAGTCTGCGAGACGTCCATATTCTGCAGAATGGCTGGCGTGCCGAGCTCCTGCCAAGCCCCAATGTCACGCTGCGTGCGGCCACGAGCTTCCCGAAGGGTGCGCTGCAGGCACTCATCAGTGAGCTTCGCTGCGGCGCGCCGCGACTGGTGCTGAACACGATGGTGTATGACTGCACAGCGCTCAGCAATCAGCCTCTCGCCGTGTCATTCAATGGCGCCTGGCATGCCCAGAGTCTCACGCCCGCGAATGTCCATCTCACCAGCTTGACCGTGGGGCGCAGACAGGCGACCGGAGCATACGCTGAGCAGTCCGTCAGCCTCACGGTGGCGAATGACGGTGGCGCTGATGCGAACCACGTCCACCTCGCAATCTGGGCGCAACGCGCCGGACACTCGCGCATCGCGCTCGTTGATCTCTCCGTGCCTCTGCTCGCCGGACAGCGCCGCGAGCTCACCTTCGATTGGTTGCCAGATGCTCCCGGTGCCTGGACGGTTCAGGCGATGGTGGAACCCGGACCGACCGCTGCCGACCGAACGGTGCGGACGGAGCAGACGAAGATCCAGATCGAGCCTGCTCCTAGTCCCCAGTGGTGGCAACTGGGGCCAGTGCAGTCGCGTAAGACTATCGGCGTTGCGTTTCTTGTGATTGCCGTGGCCGGCCTCTTCGCCGGCGCATCGGGCCTCTTGATCACACGCCGGGTGCGGGAGGACGGTCAGGCACGGCGGTAGACGATGCTGCCACCCACGACGGTGGCGAGCACCCGCGTTTCAAGGAGCGCTTCTGGCTCCGCGGTGAAGATGTCGCGATCGAGCACTGTGATGTCTGCCCACTTGCCGGTACCGAGGTCTCCCAGCTCGTGCTCGCGCTGGGCGGCGACAGCAGCACCAGTCGTATAGGCTGCGACAGCCTCGGTGAGCAAAAGCCGCTGTGATGGATACCAGCCCCCCCTTGGCGTGCCATCGGGCCGGCAGCGGGTGACAGCGGCATAGAGGCCTTGCAGCACATCCAGTGATTCGACCGGGCAATCTGACCCGAAAGCCAGGGCGGTTCCGTGGTCGAGTAGGCTCCGCCACGCATAGCCAAGCGCATTGCGCTCTCCCCAGTAGCGATCGGCAATATCCATGTCGCTGGTGGCGTGCACCGGCTGCATGGATGCAACGACCCCGAGCCGGGCGAGCCGGCCGAGGTCCCGCGCATCGAGCACCTGCACGTGCTCGATGCGCGGGCGTAACCGGCGTGGCTGCCATTCTGCACGAGTGCGCTCGAATGCATCGAGAACAAAGCGATTGGCATAGTCGCCAATGGCATGGATCGCACAGGCCACGCCAGCACGTGCGGCGGCGGTGACCAGCGTTGCAACCTCTTCAACGGGCGTCACAACCACGCCGCGATTGTCGGGCGCACCGAGGTAAGGCGCGAGCATCGCTGCTGTGCGTGAGCCCAATGCTCCATCGGAGAAGATCTTGAGATGCCCTGTGTGCAACAGTGGATGGCCACTGTTCGTGGTCTGCTCCGTGGGCCAGCCAGCACGCCATGCGGGGAGATCGATCATCATCTGGACACGAAGCGGCAGTGCACCAGCACCGAGTGCATGTGCAAAAGCGGTTCGAGCGGCTGCTCCCTCGAAGTCATGCAAGCCAGTGATGCCAGCGGCGCTGGCGAGAGCCATCGCCCGCTGCAGTCCGCGATACTCATTCATGGTGCTGTTCGCTGGTAGGCACCGGAGCACGAGCGCCATAGCATTCTCTGCAAGGATGCCAGATGGAGTGCCGTCCTCCAGATGCTCGATCCGTCCCCCAGCTGGATCGGGTGTCTCAGCGGTGATGCCTGCCCGCTGGAGCGCAAGGCTGTTCGTCCAGATGGAATGCCCATCCTTCCGTGTGAATACCATCGGGTGGAGGGATGATAGGCGGTCCAGCAACGCCCTGACCGGCCGGATTCCTCCCCAAGCATCCTGATTCCACCCACTCCCCGTAATCCACTCACCCGGTGACTGCGTACGTACTCGCTGAGCAATCCGGCGCTCAATTTCTGCGTAGTCCGAGATGCCGGCGAGCACCACCTCATTAAGCCCCAATCCATATGCGAGTAGGTGGATGTGGGCATCGACAAACCCAGGAAGAGCCAGACCGCCCTCGAGATCGAGAACCAGTGTTGCTGGCCCTCGCAGACTCCGCGCTGTATCGCCGTAGGCCAGCACCTTACCGTTGTGGACGGCCAGTGCTGACGTCACCGGCACTGCTGCGTGCAGGGTCTGGATCTGGCCGTTGTCGAGAAGCAAATCGGCAGCGATGCTGGTCACGGAGCGTGGTCCCTTTCCGCGCTATGGGCCGAGTGCCGGTCCTCTCGGCGAGCAGAATCCTGCTTGCAGTTGATACCATAATGAACGAACAGTCGCTTCAAGGAGAGGAAGAGGTGGACGAGTTGCGATGAGCACCGCCGAAGCTCCACAAACAGACGTATCCCAGCCTTCCCCTTCAGTTCAGTCCGCCGGCCTCGACTTCGACGAATCAGCCACAGGGCAAACTTTTCTCCCCGGTCTCTTGAAAGATTTACGCGCTGAGCGCTTCCGTCCCCGTGCCTGGCGAGTATTCCTGGGGCGTTCCTGGGAACGCTCCCTAGAGGATGCTCGCCACTACCCTTGGCTCGTTACCGGCACGCTAGTGAGCACAGTGTGGCTGGCTGCTGTGGCCTTGACGTGGGTGGTCGCAGTCGCGCAAGTGATGCCGCTGCGCAACGCGGTGACAGTGGCTGTTGTGACACTTCTAGGCCTCTGCGGGCAGCAGGTGTTTGTGCTGCTCCACGTTGGAATGATGCAGCCGCTCAATGGTGGTGAGCGATTACGTCATCTCGGCATTGCCAATAGCCTCACCTTGTTGCGGCTCATGGCGAGCTGGCTCCTGCTCGGCTTCGGAGTGGGAGATGTCACCAGCCACCGCCTTCTGCTCGGCGTGCTCCTGATGGGAGCGTTTGCCGATACTATCGACGGCAGCGTGGCGCGCCTCTTCGAGCACCCCACGCGTTTGGGTCGCCTGCTTGATGCGATTGCTGATGCGCTGCTCTTCTGCATCGGTGCGGCAGTCTTCAGCTCACAAGGCATCCTTCCGGTCTGGTTCGCAGTGATGGTCTTCTTTCGCTTCTTTCTCCCGTTCCTCTTTGCCGTAGCGAGCTATTTTCTGGCGAGCCGCCCAGTGCGCTACATACCTACGCGCTGGGGGAAGATCGCTGGAGCTGCATTGACCATCGCCTTTGTTACAGCGACGGCCCGGAGCCGGAATGATGTTGAGTGGCAGCAAGGATCACAGGTATTACTTATCGCTGTCTCGTTTCTCTTAGTCGTAGCGATCGTAGTCCAGCTCTGGAACGAGTACCAGCGCTGGAATGGTCCCCTTTCGGCGTGACCGATTAGTCAAGGAAGACTGTGCTGCTGGGGGTGGCGAGCGCTAGGTATTCAGCAGCGGTGCGGCCCACTGTGGCTACCTCACACCAACGAGGGGGATCGCGGACAGTCCGCTGCCAGGACAGAAGCTGGGTTGAGAGAAGGACTGCCGGTCAAGACTGTGTCAGCTCGTAGGCTGCCACAGTGAGCCGGGCGCACGTCTCCCAGCTGAACTGGCGCGCGCGCTCTTGACCAGCGGCGGCGAGGCGTCGGGCGCTGACCCGATCCTGCCAGAGCTCGTCGATTGCACTGGCGAGTGCTGCAGTATCGTGTGGGGAGATCAACACGGCGGCATCACCGGCGACTTCTGGGAGCGACGATTCGCAGGAAGTGATAACGGGGCAGCCGGCCCAGAAGGCTTCGAGGATGGGGAAGCCGAATCCTTCGTAGAGCGACGGATAGACGAAGAGGCTCGCCAGATGGTAGAACGCCACGAGCTCCTCATCGGTGACGTGCCCGGTGAACTGAATGGGCAGCTTCGACACGGCGTCAGGGACCACGTTGCCCCAGCCGGGCCGGCCTACCACGATCAGAGGAACCGTAACCCCGCGCTGTTGGAGGAATGCTAGGGCCTCGAACAGCCGCGGGAGATTCTTGCGCGGCTCTAATGTGCCGACAGCCAGCGCGAAGCGCCCCGGCAAGCTCCAGCGATCGCGAAGACGCTGGATAAGCTCTGGAGAGGGAGGAAGGGCGAAGCGCTCATCTGCTGCGTAAGGCGTGATCACGATGCGTGCGGGATCGGCAGCCGTGAGCTCGAGAAGATCTTGTCGGGTGGACTGGGTTGGCACAAGCACGGGTCGGGCGACCCGGGCGGCGTGGCGCAGCAGCGGGCCCCAGTAGACGCGACCAGCCAGGGTCATAGTCTCGGGGTAGCGCAGCACAGTCAGGTCATGGACGCTGGCAACCATGCCGCGATGCTGGAGTAGTGGTGGCGGAAACGCCGGATAGTGGATCGCATCGAGACCGAGCTGCCGGCGTACCCAAGGAAACCAGAGCTGCATCGACAATCGTTCCTGCCGCCAGGGCGTCTCCACGATGCGCACAGGACGTACTGAATGCCACCGGGGAAGGATCTCACTCTTGCGCACGAACAGCGTGTATTCAATCTCGCTGTCGAGTGAGAGCAGAGCTGGCGTCAAGCTTGCGGCGTAGCGGAAGATGCCTGTTCGCTGCCGCCACAGACCAGTCAGATCGATGCCAATGCGCACAGTGCTGTGGATGTTAGAGTCCCGGCTCCGGGTGCTGCCAGTGGTTGGCCCCATATTCGAGCACATACTGGTGCATGGCCTGGTATTGTTCGAGGCTTTCACCAGCATCCCACCAGAATCCGTCGAGCTCATACATGCTGAGGCGCCCGTCGCGGAGGTAGTAGTTGTTCACGTCGGTGATCTCCAGCTCCCCGCGCTGTGAAAGGACGAGCGTGGGGAGGATGTCGAATACATCGGGGGGGTAGAGGTAGAACCCGGTCACCGCGAGGTGCGAAGGTGGATTCTTCGGCTTCTCGAGAATGGCCTGCACACTTCCCCGGTCGTCAAGCTTCACGACCCCATAGTGCTCGGGGTGCTCGACGCGCGTCGTGAAGACGGCGGCCTGACGCCACTGGTCAGTGTGTCCGAGCTCGCGCACGGCCCGAGCGAGGGTATCGACGTACTGGACGCCATTGTCGGCAAGGATGACGAATGCTTTATCGCCGCCAGCGAAAGCCCGGCAGAGACCGAGTGCTTCAGCAATACCCCCCGGCCGGTCTTGGTAAGTGTAGGAAAGTGAGACGCCAAACGCTGCCCCATCCTTCAAATAGCGCATGAACTTTGCAGCATCACTGTCACCGCACACCATAATGGCGCGCGTAATACCGATTTTGGCCAGCAGATCGATCGCGTGATGGATCATGGGAACGTTCCCGAGTGGGAGCGCATGCTTGTTTGCCAGGAAAGTGAGTGGTGCCAAGCGGGTGCCCGAGCCCCCTGCAAGCACTATCCCGATCATGCCGACTTTTCCTCTCCCGTGCCTCTCGCGGCTCATTCTAGTGGGTTTTGGTGCCCTGCCGAACTCGTCACCCGAGCGGCTGATGTGTATGCTAGCCCCCAAAGAGAAAGCTGGGTAGGGAAAAGGAGAGAGTATGACACTCCGAGTTGCCGTGGTAGGACTCGGACACATCGGGCGTCAGCACGCGGTCACCTATGCTGGTGACTCATTGAGTGAGCTTGTGGGTGTCTGCGATATGGATGCCACACGTGCTGGCGCTATCGCTGCCCAGGTGAAGGTGCCCGCCTACTACGACCTTGCGGAGCTCTTGCGGAAAGAGCGCCCTGACGTGCTGAGCGTCGCGACATCTGGGCCGGAGAACGGTGGGCATCACTTTGTTCCAACAATGCAGGCGCTTGCAGCTGGCGTGCACGTGATCTGCGAGAAGCCGCTCTCCAACAATCTGAGTGAAGCCAAGCAGATGGTAGCGACAGCGCGTGAGCGCGGCCTCTACCTGGCGGTCGATCTCAACCATCGCTTTACGCCGGCGACACGGCTGGCGAAAGAACGGCAGCTCAGCGGTGACTTGGGAGAGTTGCTCTTCATCGACATGCATCTCTGGATTCGCAACCCGAACGAGTCGACCCCTTACTTCCACCTCCGTGCGCTGCACTCGCACTCCGTTGACGTGATGCGTCACTTCGGCGGCAATGTACAGCATGTACACGCCTTCTTTCACAAAGGGCCGGGCCGTCAGATCTGGTCCAATGCCTGCATCACGATGCAGTTCTCCAGCGGTCCTCTGGGCCATCTCTTTGGCAGCTACGACATGTCGATGCAGCACAGCATCGAGCGGACGGAGATTTGCGGCACCAAGGGCCGTGCGGTCATCGACAACTCGACGGTCGACTTCCACTGGTATCCGCACAATTCCAAAGAAGAGCTCCACGTGCACAACGCTGGTGGGATGGCATCGTTTGGAGAAACTCTGCCCGTGCGCCTGCATCGCTTCCTCGAGCAGGTTGCAGCGCAGGTTCCTGAACATGAGCTCGAAGGCTCGGGAGAGGATGGGCTCCAGGCCCATGCCGTGGTTGAAGCAGCCATCCGCTCTCACGAGACCGGCGCCACCGTTGATGTCCAGGAGCTGATCCACCAGGCTTAGCCGGTGGATCCTGGTGGCGGAACGGGACGAGAAGCGGCGAGCGAGGCGCTCTTGTCGGTGGGATCTTCGTTCTGAACGGTGAGAGGCTGATCGCCTACTGATTCTTGATACAGGGTGCTACGAAAAGCGCGGAGGATGCTGGGTGTGCCACTCCGTGTGATCTTGGAAGGGGCACCCAGCCTGGATGACCGTAACCTCGCCTAGAGGAGCACCTACGAGCTGCATGCTAAGTGGCAGTCCATCGCGTGTGAAGCCCCATGGAAGCGCCAAGGTTGGTAAGCCGGTGAGGTTGAAGGGGGCGGTGAAGGCGGTAAGGGCGCCGCGCCCTTCAGCCACACTTGGTGCAGGCTGAGCGTCAACCGGTGCGAAGAGCACGTCCACATCGCGAAAGAGGCGTAATAATACCTCGGCATGTAGCAGAGAGTGTACGCGCTGGGCTTCGAGATACGTGGTGGCCGAGATGAGCAACCCGGCCTCAAGCCGTGAAGCCACCGTAGGGTGATACTGGTCCCGCTGCTTCACGAAACACTCGTGGTGAATGGTGGCAGCCTCGCTCGACAAGATGGCGCCCACGAGAGTGGGCACTTCTGCGCTGGGAGTCCCAGGGCGGCTAGAGTCTTCGAACGTTCTCAGAGTCGACCCCCTGCTGGGGCACGCGCTTCTCCTCTACTTCTTCGGCGTCGAGACGGCCGTTGGCGATGGGCCAGGCGTGGGTGTCGGCAGCGGTGTTGGTGTTGGCGCAGGAATCGAGATCGCGTTGGCGCTTGGCGTCGCTGCGGCGCTCTTGAGGAGTATATTCACTTTTTCGGCAGCGGTCTTCGCGACGGTTGCAGCAGTGCTGGTACCCTTCCAGAGCGGTGCAAGCTCTGCTGCTAGTGTGGCACTGATAGCTGCCCAGTTCGCGATACGGGGTGGCTGAGTACACATGATGAGGGTATCGACGAATACCGCGTCATCGATCTTGGCAGTGGCAAAGGCGAATTCCTTGCTGGTGGCGGCTGTGCGTAGCGCTGGGACTACGATGCCAGACTTTGCCAGCTCCGTCTGTGCTGTCGCATCGGTGGCAAGAAAGCTCACGAGCGAGCTCGCCGCAAGGGGATCGCGCGACGAATGGCTGACACCTGCGAGTGTGCACGTGTAAGTGACGCCGTGTCCTCCCGGGCCTTGCGGGAGATACGTCACCTGCCAGCCAAACTGGGCGCCACCAAGCGTAGAGAGCGACGCCCGTGATCCCACAGCCATCGCCGCTGTTCCGCTTACGAAGGAAGTAAAGGCGGCCTGACCCCCTGGGAGCGACGACGGTGACTCTGTGCCATGATGGTCGTTCCATAAGCGGGCGAACCGCTGCAATCCCGCTGTCGCTGGCGCCTCGCTGAGCTCACACGTGCTTGGTGCGAGATCATCGTCGAACAGGGCCCCACCAGCAGCCCAGACCCAGGGCAGCCAGGCGAACGCAGCAGTGCTGGTGACAAACCCCCACTTGCCCCCTCCAGTGAGCTTTGTGGCCGCGGCTTCGAAGGCGCTCCAGTCGAAGGTGATGGTGGGAAAAGCGATACCGGCCGCTGAAAAACGATCAGTGTTGTAGAACAACACCTGGGGGTCGAAGCTGACGGGTAGCGCCAGCGTGTGACCGGCGACCGTTGCATAGCTCTCCAATTTCGAAAAGAGACCGGATGTGTTCAAGAATCCGGCTCCCAGGAGCGCGGTGAGATCGTCGAGACCACCAAGCGTCGCTAAGGGACTCAGTTGGTCCCAGCTCAGCAACAGCACATCCGGTGCGGTATTCGCTGCCAGCGCTGCCTTGATTCCCTCCAACCCGTTGCTAGGCAGCGGCTCAGTCTTCACAGTGAGATGCGGGTTCCTTTTCGAGAACGTTGGGCTTAGCTGCTGATAGATATTCGTCAGCACACTGTTACCCGTAATCCCGAAGCGGAGGGTTGCCGTGCTCCCCGGAGTCGCGGTCGAAAGCGGCGTCGGCAGCCCAGTCGGCGTGACCTGGGCTGTAGGCGTGAAGATCGGCCCCTGTGCCGGCGAGGCCGTTGGTGTAGCCTGTTGCTCCAGGCGTTGTTGCTCCTTAGAGCCAGATACCGTGCACCCAGCGAGCAACGGCACGGCTGCGAGCGAGGCCAGTAGCAGTTGGCGCCGAGTGCGGAGCTGCCCCACTCTTGGCCCTACTCCTCTTCACTCGGTGCGCTAGCGTCGCGACACAACAGAGCATGAGCATACCGTCTGGGTTCTGTTCTCCACCACGAGCAGCAGATCCTGTGGTATCCATGCATACACAGCAGTGAGCAGTAGGTGATGTCTCGTCTGCTCCGTGCTGGGGAGTATGAGAGGGAGGTTGCGATGCCGATCTACGAGTACTACTGCAAGCAGTGCGGCAAGGAGTTCGAGCTGATGCGCCCATTCAGCGAGTCGGACAAGCCGGGAACGTGCCCGACCTGTGGTGCTGAAGCCGCGAAGCTGCCGTCCGTGTTTGCGTCCAACGAAGGCTACACCGTCAAGGTGCCACGTGGGCCCGCCTTTCGCGGAAATGCCCCCGAGAAGGATGGTGCAAAGGCGTAGCCTCGCTCCGTGTGCCTCCTGAGCACGAGGCTCAGGAGGCTTCTGGATCCCTGGCTGCCGTGCTAGCGGCGGCTTGGGGCGCGAGCGGCGTCTTGCTGTTTTCTCCCGCGCAGCCGCTCCAAGAGACGTTCGTGCTCTTTGCTTCCGAACAGCGCACCAGCAACAGCGTACGTGACGAGGCCGGTGCTTCCGCTCACGCAGAGGACAATGAGAATATGCACGAGCTGAGGCCCAGGCGCCTGGCTTGTGATCCTGGTCATCAGTGACGTTATGAGCCAGGCTATCAGGGCAGCGCCAGCAAGCTTACCGTAGCTCTGGAGCAGTGACATGCTGAGGAGGCCCGGGATCCGGCGGTTCAAGGTGATGAGGAGCAGGAAGAACTCGACGGTGGCAGCGAAGCTCAGTGCAGCGGCGATGCCCGCAATGCCAAAATGCTTGAGCAACACGAAGCTCAGGACGATGTTGATCAACACCACGACGATGTTGATCAGTAGCGGGGTGCGAGCATCTTTGAGGGCGAAAAGCGCTCGAGGCAAGAGCTCATCTCCGAGCTGAGCGGCAAGGCCCCACGCGTAACACACGAGCGCTCCAGCAGTCAGGGCCGTATCGGCACTGCTGAACGCGCCACGTTGATAGATCAGGCTGACTACTGACCCACTGAGCGCTGCAAGCACTGCACCGGTACCCATCCCAAGATAGATCAGGGTGTCGAGTGCCCTGCCGACGGTATCGCGGAGGAGCGTGAAGTTGCGTTGACCGCTGAGCTCCGACAGTGTGGGAAAAGCAGCGGTCGAGACTGCTACGCCGAGGATGTTCACAGGTAGAAGCAGGAGCGTGTAGGAGTAGTTGAGCGCCGCCACGCCACCAGCTATCGCTGAGGCGAGAGTTCGAGTAGTGACTGTGCTCCCAAGTTGATTCAGTGAGAGGGTGAGTGTACGGGGAACGAGCATTTTGAGTACGCGCCGGAAGTGGATGTTTTGCCAGTTCAGGGTCCACTCGTAGGTGAAGCCAGTCCGGAGTAACGGTGGAAGCTGCAGGAGCGCATAGGCGATCGAGCCTGCGACGACGC